>NZ_JAMYSY010000026.1:7500-85869 GCF_040322175.1 Mesorhizobium sp. M0185
CGTTATCCGGGTCCGGGACAATGTATGGTGGGTAGTTTGACTGGGGCGGTCGCCTCCTAAAGAGTAACGGAGGCGCGCGATGGTGGGCTCAGAACGGTCGGAAATCGTTCGCTGAGTGCAATGGCATAAGCCTGCCTGACTGCGAGACTGACAAGTCGAGCAGAGACGAAAGTCGGTCATAGTGATCCGGTGGTCCCGCGTGGAAGGGCCATCGCTCAACGGATAAAAGGTACGCCGGGGATAACAGGCTGATGACCCCCAAGAGTCCATATCGACGGGGTTGTTTGGCACCTCGATGTCGACTCATCGCATCCTGGGGCTGGAGCAGGTCCCAAGGGTATGGCTGTTCGCCATTTAAAGCGGTACGTGAGTTGGGTTCAGAACGTCGTGAGACAGTTCGGTCCCTATCTGCCGTGGGTGTAGGAATATTGAAAGGATCTGTCCCTAGTACGAGAGGACCGGGATGGACGGATCTCTGGTGGACCTGTTGTGGCGCCAGCCGCATAGCAGGGTAGCTATATCCGGACGGGATAACCGCTGAAGGCATCTAAGCGGGAAACCCACCTTAAAACGAGTATTCCCTGAGAACCGTGGAAGACGACCACGTTGATAGGCCGGGTGTGGAAGAGCGGCAACGCTTGAAGCTTACCGGTACTAATAGTTCGATCGGCTTGATCGTTCTCATTCCTAATGCCCATTTCTGGTGACAATCCTTGGATTGCGCCGAGATGGATGGCACAGAAAACAGCTTCTCGAGCAACGTGCGTTTTGCCGACCTGGTGGTTATGGCGGAGCGGCTGCACCCGATCCCATTCCGAACTCGGCCGTGAAACGCTCCAGCGCTGATGGTACTTCGTCTCAAGACGCGGGAGAGTAGGTCGCTGCCAGGTCTGCCAAGCGCACGTTGTTTAATCTTCTCCTTACGAAAAGGCCCGCCAACGGGATATCGGGCCGCGCAAGCGGCCCTTTCATTTGGCGGAAGCTTGAATCCGGTGAGCCAAGGCTTACCTTTTGGGTTGACGCGGGGTGGAGCAGCCCGGTAGCTCGTCAGGCTCATAACCTGAAGGTCACAGGTTCAAATCCTGTCCCCGCAACCAAATTCGAAAACGGCCCGCCTTGTGCGGGCCGTTTTCGTTTTGCTGGCCGATTGGTTCGATCCCCGTCAGGCCTCGCACGAAGCAGGCACAGCGAGACACCAAGGAAGGTCCAGCCCCCGCAACCAAATTCCTTGCATGCGAGCATCAAAAACCCCGGTAGCCTTACGGCGCCGGGTTTCTTTGTTTTGGGGCGTGCTGCCAAACACCGAAGCTCGCGCGCCGCGACGGAGTTCCACGTCCTGCCGGCACCTAACTGTGCTGCATGGATGCAGCTCTAACCGGCATCCCGGTTGGTCAAGGCGATGTGGCAGCAGCCGGAACCGTGGCCCGGCGTCCAGGTGACGTTGTCGAAGCGCACTCCGGTGGCCTCGAACAGGCCGCGGTCGAAGGCGCCGGCGATACGGCAGAGTGTGGCGAGCTTCTCGTCGCCGACGCCGGCCTCGACCCAGGCGTCCTTCAGCGGACAGCGCCTGACCTTGAAGGCGATGCGGTCCGGACCGCGTTCGACGTCGGTCGGATACATGCGACCGCCATCCGGGCTGACGGCGAGGAACGCCTCGCCGATCGCCGGTGCGTCGTTTGGGCCGAAATCGGCAAAGGCCGCCGCCGCAACCTCCTTGCCGCGTTGTTCGATGATACGGATCATGATCGCCTCGGCTTTTTCCGCGCCCAACTCCGCGGTTAGCTCGTCGAGGAATAGACGATAGAGATCGGCGCGGTTGCGGAAGGCGGAATCGAGTTCGCGCGACAGTTTTTCGGCTCGGGCTTCGGCGTCGGTCATGATGCGTCCCGTTCGATCCTTGACAGTCTTGGCGCTGCCGCCACCAGCGCCTTGCCGATCGCGGATTGCGGCGCGTCGATGACGCTGCGCGCATCGCCGCTCTCGGCAATGCGCCCGGCTTCCAGAATAGTGACCCGGTGGGCGATGGCACGGACGACGCCGAGATCGTGCGAAATGAACAGATAGGCGATGCGTTCCTCGCGTTGAAGGTCAAGCAGCAGCTGCAGGATCTGCGCGCGCACCGAAACATCGAGCGCCGACACGGCCTCGTCGAGCACGACCAGCGACGGTTTCGTGGCGATGGCGCGGGCGATTGCAACGCGCTGGCGTTGGCCGCCGGAAATTTCGTGAATGGCGCGGCCGGCGAGACCGGGGCTGAGGCCGACGCGTTCCAGCAGAGCTGCAATATGGCGCGCGCGCTCGGGGCCAGAGGCAATGTGATGGATGCGCAAGGGGTCGTCAAGCACACGCGCGACTGTGGCGCGTGGGTTCAAGGCGGCGAGCGGATCCTGAAACACCATCTGAAGACGGGCGCGCCGGCCGCGCAAGGCAGCGCCGTTCAGCGACAGGAAATCGCTGCCTTCAAATTCAATACGGCCGGTATCGACTTCGATGAGCCGGAGCACTAGACGAGCTATCGTCGACTTGCCGCTGCCGGAAGGTCCGGCCAGCGCCAGCGTCTCGCCGGGGTCGATGTGGAAGGAAACGTTGTCGACCGCGGCGATGATCTTGCCGCCGCGACTGTATCGTTTGGTCAGGCCGGAAACGGCGAGCAGCGGGTCGGTCATGTTCGCCGCAACAGCGGCTCGGCGTCGAGGCCGAGATGAGCGTCAAGCAGCACACGAGTGTATGCGTGACGCGGCGCATTGACGATTTGGGCTGTCGAACCGAGCTCGAGCAGCTCGCCATGCCGGAACACCGCGATGCGCTCCGCCAGCTCAGCGGCCAGCGCAATGTCGTGGCTGATGAACAGCAGCGTCATACCGTCCTCGGCCACCAGTCGCCGGATCAGCCCGACGATCTCGGCCTGCACGATCGTATCCAGCGCGCTGGTCGCCTCGTCGGCGATCAGCAATCTCGGACCGGCAGCAATCGCCGCGGCGATCGCCACACGCTGCTTCTGGCCGCCGGAGAGCTGGTGCGGGAAGGCGCAGAGGGCAGCGTCCGGATCGGGCAGGCGGACGCGCTCGAGCAGGGTTTTTGCCTTGGCATAGGCGTCTCGCCAACTGAGGCCGAGATGAGTGCACGCGACTTCCGCGATCTGCTTGCCGATTGGCATCACCGGGTCGAGACTGGCGGATGGGTCCTGGAAAACGAGCCGATATCGCGGCCGCCGATGGGGGTGTGGCTTGTCGCAATGACGAATGGTCGGCGTCCCGTCGCACCCCCCTCTGTCCTGCCGGACATCTCCCCCTCAAGGCGGGAGATTGCACTTTCATCTGTGCCTTCGCCAATCACCGAAGCTGGCGGAAAGGAACCGGCTGCGAAACTACCGATCTCCCCCCTTGAGGGGGAGATGTCCGGCAGGACAGAGGGGGGTGCCTTGGCACCAAACATTGGCGGCGGACGCAAGAGCCAATCGATGCGGCCTTCGATCCTGGCGGTGGCCGGCAGCAGCCCGGCAATGGCCAGCGCCAGCGTGCTCTTGCCCGAACCGCTTTCACCGATGATGGCAAAGCGCTCGCCGGCGGTGATGTCGAAGCCGACATTCTTCAGCGCCGCTACCTCGGCGCCGTCGCGGCGATAGGTCACCGTCAGATTGCGGATCGAAGCAAGCGCCGTCACGACAGGCTCCTCCTCATCGCCGTGGTCTCGACGACGCCTTCGCCGGCGAGATAGACGCCGAGCACGGTGAGCACGAGCGCTACGCCCGGAATAATCGACAGGAAGGGCGCGGTGCGCAGCACGGCGCGGCCTTCGGCGATCATGCCGCCCCAGGTAACCCGGTTGGGATCGCCGAGGCCGAGAAAGGACAATGCCGCTTCGGTGAGAATCGCCGCGGCGACGATCACCGACGACAAAGCCATTACCGGCGGCAGCGCATTGGGGAGCACCTCGCGAAAGGCGATCTCCAACGGATGCATGCCGATGACGCGGGCGCCGGCAACAAAATCGCGCTCGCGGATCGACAGCACTTCGGCCCGCGCGACGCGTGCCGGTCCGGTCCAGGCGCCAAGCGCGATCGCCGCGACGACGACGCCGAGCGACGGCCCGACGATGCTGACGAAAGCCAAAGCCAGCAGAAAGGCTGGCACGGTCTGGAACGCGTCGGCGATGCGCATCAGCATCTCGTCGACAACGCCGCCAGCAAAACCGGCCAACGTGCCGATCACGGCGCCGACGGCAAGGGCGACGGCTGCTGCTGCCAGCCCGACCGCCAGCGAGGTGCGGGCGCCGTGGAGAAGCTCGGCTAGCACGTCGCGGCCGAGGCGGTCGGTGCCGAGTGGCAACGACCAGTCCTGGAACGGCGGTAGCAACGCCGGCCCGGCAATGGCCTGCGGATCGCCGGGAAAGAACAAAGGTGCGGCAAGCGCCACGGCAAACAGCGCCGCCAGGATGACCGCGCCGGCGATCGCTTCCGGGGTCCGGAGAAAGCGGCGAAGCGGGCTCACGCGCCGGCCTCACTGGCGCCGACGCGCGGATCGAGGAAGGCGTAGGCGATGTCGACGAGAAGGTTGATGATGACGACCAGGACAGCGCTGGTGAGAATAATGCCGAGCAGTAGTGGGGTATCCCGCGCGGCCACCGCTTCCTGCGCCAGTCGGCCAAGGCCGGGCACGGAAAAGACGCTCTCGATCACGACGCTGCCGCCCAGCATTTGCGCCGACTGCAGGCCGAGCATGGTGACCAGCGGCAACAGTGCGTTGCGTGCGACATGGGCGAGCACGATGCGACGGCGGGAAAGTCCCCTGGCACGGGCGGCCAGCACAAAGTCCTGTCGCCACACCTCGGCCATGCCGGCGCGCATCATGCGCAGATAGAGCGCGAGATAAATGAAGCCGAGCGCCGAAACCGGCAGGACGAGATGGCGGGCGATATCGGCGGCGCGATCGAGGCCGGTCCTGGCCGAGACGATACTCTCGATGCCGCTGATCGGAAACCAGTGCAGGTCGACGGCGAAGACAATGATCAGCACAAGCCCGAGCCAGAAGCCCGGCACGGCATAGAGCGCCAGCGAACCGATGGAGAGGAAGCGATCGCGGAAGCTGCCGGGTCTGGCGCCGGCATAGATGCCGAGCGCCGAGCCGAGGCCGAAGGAGAGCGCGGTGGCGCTGCCCATCAACAGCAGCGTGTTGGGCAGGCGCCCGAGGATGACATCGCGGATCGGCCGCGAAAAGCTGACCGATTGGCCGAGATCGAGATGCAGCAGCGCCCAAAGATAATTGGCGAGCCGTGTCAGTTCCGACTGGTCGAGCCCCCAGCGGTGACGCAACAACTCGATCATGCCGGCGTCGCCGCCGGTCGAGACGATGTAGGCATCGACCGCGTCGCCGGGAGCGGCTTCGAGCAACAGGAACGTGCCGATGACGACAATCAGCAGCACGAAGATGCTGCCGACGAGACGGCGGCGAAGGAGGATGACGGCGCGGGTCATGGCGCAACGCCAATAGGAGAGCCAAGTCTTCGGTGCCGCCCTCTACGGCGCCCCCCTCTGTCCTGCCGGACATCTCCCCCATAAGCAGGGAGATTGGCAGTTTCGGCGTTGCCGGCCGTCTTGCAACGCCGGAGATTGGCGAAAGCGACAATGACAGCCGATCTCCCCCCTCGTGGGGGAGATGCCAAGTGGTGGCAAAGAGGGCAGGACAGAGGGGGGCGCGAAAAAGCTCTCATCGCTGAAGCTGAGCACCCACACAAGCGGCGCGCAAGTCTGGAGAGACTTCCTTACCCCTCCAGCCAAGTGTCCGCCCAGTTCGATACCGCCCAGCGCGGGTTGTTGGCGATGTTGTTGACCGTATCGCGGGCGACGCTGATGAAACCCCATTCGGCGACGTTGATCAGCGGCAGGTCGGCGGCAACTTTTCTCTGGAACTCCTTGTAGAGTTCAGTGCGGGCGGCGGTGTCGAGCGTCTCCGATGCCTTGGCGATCAGGGCGTCGAGATCGGCATTCTTGTAGCCACCCTGGTTGGAGAAGGGCACGCCGTCGGGAATGCCGCTCTGCACCAGGATGGTGGTCGAGATCGCCGGATCGCCACGGAACACCGGCGGCCCGACCGCAAGGTCGAAGGCGTGGTCGGTGTAAACCGCCTTGATGTGCGCGGCAGAGTCGTTGTTGACCAGCTGGGCGTCGATGCCGATGGCGGCGAGCGCCTGGCGCAGATAGTCGCCGAACTGCTTGGTTTCGTTGAAGTAGGGCGCCGGCAGCAACCTCAGTGAAAAGCGCTTGCCGTCATCACCTCGGCTGTAGCCGGCCTCGTCAAGCAAGGCGTTGGCCTTGGCGACGTCGAAGGCGTAGGTCGGCACGTCGGCGGTGTAGAATTGCGGGTCGTTTTTCGGCACCGGGCCAGTGGCGGTGGCGGCATAGCCAAGGAATACCGTCTTGACGACGAAATCCTTGTCGATGGCGTGAGCGATCGCCTGGCGTACTTTCAGGTCGGCCAGCTCCTTGCGGCGATGATTGATCTCGACGACGAGCTGGTAGGTCAGCCCTTCATAACCCTTGGTGATCACCTTGAGACCGGGCACTTTGGAGATGCGGTCGAGATCGGCCAGGGGCACGGCGGAGAAGGCGGCGAGCTGGATCTCTTCGGCTTCCAGGGCGCTGGCCGCCGACGTGCGGTCCGGCAGCACCTGATAGATGATCTCGTCGAGATAGGGCTCGTCCTTGCCCCAATAGTCGGTGTTCTTCTCCAGCCGGTAATATTCGCCGGGCTTGTGTTCGGCAAATTTGAACGGTCCGGTGCCGACCGGGGCGTTGTTGGCCGGGTTGTCCTCGATCTTTCCGGTCTCGTAGATGTGCTTGGGCACCACGCTGCTCAGCGCCGGCAAGGCGTTGCGGATCAGCTGGAACGGTGTCGGCTTGGCGAATTTGAACACGGCGGTGGTTTCGTCCGGCGTGTCGACCGCCTTCAGATCCTTGAACACGGTGCGGCCGAGGTTCTGCAGCGGCTTCCAGACCTGCAGCGCCGAGAAGGCGACATCGGCTGAGGTGAATGGCTTCCCATCATGCCATTTGACGCCCTCGCGCAGTTTGAACGTCACCGCCATGCCGTCGGCGGCACCTTCCCAGCTGAGCGCCAGGCGCGGATCGAGCCCGTCCTTGCCGCCGAAGGAGGCCTCGGCCAAGGTTTCCACGATCTTGCTCGAAATGAAGAAGACGCCGTTCGAGGCGACAATCGCCGGATTGAGATTGCGCGGCTCGGAATCGGCGGCGACAACCAGTCGTCCGCCCTTTCTCGGCGTCTGCGCCGAGCCGATCGTCGGCATGGCGGTGGAGGCCAACAGCAATGCCGAACCGGCCAGCATTGTACGTCTGGAAATGGTGAACTCTGGCATGATCGAACTCCGTCCTCTCCTCGGACCCGGCCGGGTCCGCCGTACCCCTCGGACGCTCGTAAGCATCCTGCAAAGCTGATTATGGGCCTTGTGCGGGGTTTCGCCAAAGACGGAATTGGCGCATCTCTATGTGGCTTTGAAATTTCCGTCCGCTGGACCACTTGTACAGAAAACGGTTCGACGCGCGGCTCTAGCAGGACCAGACTGGAGTAAAGTGCAGCAGGTGGAGCAGCTTTTGGGGCTGGTTCGCCCGTTCTGGCTGGACCAGATCGGGCAAAATGATGCAGATTTAAGCATAGCCGAGGTTCAGAGCCGGAAAAGCCGGTGCCGGCGAGCGGCCGGCTAAGGGATTTCAGGGAGAGAGACATGAACATTGCCCGAGGCAAGAATGCCGTCGGCAGCGTGCCGTTCGACCAGGCCAGGGTGGACGGGCTGATGGAGGAGGCCGGCATCGACGTGCTGCTCGCCACCTCCAAGCACAACACGCAATATCTGCTTGGCGGCTACAAGTTCATCTTCTTCGCCGCCATGGATGCAATCGGCCACAGCCGTTATCTGCCTGTCGTCGTCTATGAGAAAGGTGGGCCGGAGCATGCCGCCTACATCGGCAACCGCATGGAAGGCGGCGAGCACCAGAATCATCCATTCTGGACGCCGACACTGCATGCCGCCTGCTGGGGTACGCTCGATGCCGCCAATCTGGCAGTCGAGCATTTGCGAAAGATCGGCAAGGGCAATGCCCGCATCGGCATCGAGCCCGCCTTCCTGCCGTCCGACGCCTATATGCTGATCCGCAACGCGCTGCCGGATGCCAAGCTGATCGATGCGACTGATATGCTGGAGCGCATGCGGACAATCAAAACCGAGGCGGAGCTGGAAAAGCTGCGCATCGCCTCCGAACTGATCACCGATTCTATGCTGGCGACCATCGGCTGGGCACGCGAAGGCACGACCAAGAGCGAGATCATCGAACAGCTCAGGCGCGAGGAGACCAATCGCGGCGCGCATTTCGAATATTGCCTGTTGACGCTAGGCTCCAGCCACAACCGCGCCGCCTCGCAGCAGGCGTGGAGGAAGGGCGAGGTGATGTCGATCGATTCCGGCGGCAACTACCACGGCTATATCGGCGATCTTTGCCGCATGGGCGTGCTGGGCGACCCTGACGCCGAACTCGAGGATCTGCTGGCCGAGATCGAGACAGTGCAGCAGGCGGCCTTCTCCAAGGTCAAGGCGGGCACGCTGGGCGGTGACATGATTTCTCATGCCGAAGGCGTTCTGAAGAAATCCAAGGTTGCGGCCTATACTGATTTTTTCGCGCATGGCATGGGGCTGATCACGCATGAAGCGCCGTTCCTGATGACCAACCATCCGGTGACATATGAAGGCACCTATGCCGCAAAGCCGCTGGAGAAGAACATGGTGCTTTCGGTCGAGACGACCATGCTCCACCCGACGCGCGGCTTCATCAAGCTGGAGGACACGGTGGCGGTGACCGATGCCGGCTACGTCATGTTCGGCGATCGGGGCCGGGGCTGGAACAGGGGCGGGGGCGGCTTAGGCGCTGGTACCTAGCCCGTTCTTGAGATTACCTCGTCCGAGCAAACAATTGGTCACACCAGCGAGCATTTGCCGATATGGAACGCGAACTGCCCAAGCAGGTCTTTATCGACGGGTGCGAGCAGATCTCCATGGAGTTCGAACCGATTGGGTTCCGCTTTGCGAAAAGCGGTCCTCATGCGAGTCGTCGGGCCGGCGACTGAGCATTCAAAATCTCCTTTCAATCAAACTATCTGAACGTCGGCGGCGAGTACGTCGAACTCGTCGTGCATGCTTTCCGATCAGAGCGCGATGTCCCCACTTTGCCGGATAGGCTCGCTCTGGGAAGCGATACTAACAACCTAGCAAGGGTCGCTCGTGCGATGAAGATTGGCCTCAGCCTGTGACATTATCTGCCCGGCGGGATCAACCTGAAATCCGGCAACTCCCGCAACGCCAGTTCCGGCCCGGCCGGCGAATAGACGACGAAAAGCTGCATCGGCCCGTCGCCGGTATTGAGCGTCGAGTGGAAGCGGCTTTCCGGCACATAGATGGTGCAGCCGGGGCCGACTTTCTCGACGACCGGGTTGCCTTTCTCGTCCTCGACCATCTGCTCGCCATCGCCTGAGATGACAAAGATGATCTCCTCCGCACCCGGATGGTTATGACGCGTATGGCCTTTGCCTGACGGTAGGTCGACGACACCACCGGAAAATCGCTTTGCGCCGTTCACTTCGGGAGCGACCGTCAGCGACAGCCTGCCCCAGTCGAAGCCGAAGGCGCTGACGTCTTTTCGATATACGAATACCTTGCTGTTGTCGGTCATCGTCCCACCCTTCTTTTTGCTGGTCTCTACGCAGCGCCGAACGTGACGGCCTTGAAATCCGCCGTCTGCCTGGCGATCGAGGCTTCCGCCGGCAGCCGCTCCATCGAACTGGCGCCATAGAACCCGTGCAGGCCCTTGCAGCGCTCGAGAATATATCTGGCGTCGTCCGGCATCGAGATCGGCCCGCCATGGCAAAGCAGGATCATATCGTCGCGCACTGAGCGTGCCGCTTTGGCGATGGCGTCGATCTCGCTCACACAGTCGTCCAGCGATTTAGCCGATGTCGCGCCAATCGAGCCGCCGGTGGTCACCCCCATATGGGCGACGACGATGTCAGCGCCAGCTGTCGTCATGGCGCGCGCCTCGTCTGGGTTGAAGACATAGGGCGTGGTCAACAGGTCGAGTTTGTGAGCCTCGGCGATCATGTCGACCTCGAGCCCGAAGCCCATGCCGGTTTCTTCAAAACTCTGCCGCATCTGGCCGTCGAACAGGCCGATGGTCGGAAAGTTCTGCACACCGGAAAAGCCCATCGTCTTCAACTCGGCCAAAAGCAGCGGCATGATGACGAAGGGATCGGTGCCGTTGACGCCGGCCAGCACCGGCGTCTTCTTCACTACCGGCAGCACTTCGTAGGCCATTTCCCTGACGATCTCGTTGGCGTTGCCATAGGCGAGCAGGCCGGCGGCCGAGCCGCGCCCGGCCATGCGGTAGCGGCCGGAATTGTAGATGATGATCAGGTCGATGCCGCCGGCTTCCTCTGCCTTGGCCGACAGGCCGGTGCCGGCACCGCCGCCGACGATCGGCACGCCGTCCGCGATCATCTTGCGGAATTTCTCCAGGATTTTCTTGCGCGGTATGGCGGCCATGTCTTGGTGTCTCACTGTCTGGCGATGTCGAGGAAGGCCGTTGTGGCAGCCCAGGCGAATTCGGGGTCGTTGATATGAAGCGGCAGGCGCAGCACGCGCCGCGTTTTGGCGGGTTTGATGGTACGCTCGATCGCCTCGAACAAAGCGGCATCGGCTTCAGGGTCGAAGAAGGCGCCGCCTTCAATGTCGAGCGCCGACACGCCTTTCTCCGGAATGAGGAAACGAACCGGACCCTGGCAGAGGCTCAGCCTTGTACCGATCCATTCGCCGATCGTTCTGCTTTCGTCGGCAGTGGTGCGCATCAGTGTGACGTTTGGATTGTGCTCATAGAACAGCCGGCCGCGATAGCGTTCCGGAATTGTCGGCGGCGCCCAGAAATTGACCATGTCGAGCGCGCCGACCGAGCCGACATAAGGCAGCCCGGTGCGGGCGATGGCGCCAAAGCGATCTTCGGTCGCCGGCAGCACGCCGCCAAGCAGCAAGTCGCAGACTTCGGTCGTTGTGATGTCGATGACGCCTGACAACAGGCCGCTGTCAGCCAATTTTTCCATGGTGCGGCCGCCGGTGCCGGTGGCATGAAAGACCATGCAGTCATAAGTCGAACGAAGCTCATCGGCGATCGCGGTCACGCATGGCGTGGTGACGCCGAACATGGTGAGGCCGAGCGACGGTTTGCCCTCGGGCGGCGGCGCCGGCTTTGTCGCCATGCCTGATATCGCCTGGGCGGCATTGTGCAGCACGACACGCGAAAGCCGGTTGAGGCCGGCCATGTCCGTCACCGACGGCATCATGACGATGTCGGAGACGTCGACGTAAGGCGCGGTGTCACCCGAGGCCAACGTCGAAACCATGATCTTGGGCAGACCGAGCGGCAGCGTGCGCATGCCTGCGGTGATGATCGAGGTGCCGCCACCGCCGCCAATGCCGATAATCCCGGCAATATCGCTGCGCGACTGGACAAACCGGGCAAAGGCGGCAGCCATCGCCGCCACCGCGGTGCCGCGATCGTCGACGCCGAGCACGGCATTGCGACCCTCGGAATGGTGGCTGGCGACCTCGTCTGCCGAAACATCAACCGGCACGGTCGCGCCGCGTGTTCCGATGTCGACACGGGCAATCGAAGCGCCGGTAGCCGCGACCGCATCGGCCAGAAATGCGAGTTCCTCGCCCTTGGTGTCGGCGGTGCCCACCACATAGATGCGCTTCATCGCGTTTCCCCGGTCTTGGGCGTGCTCGGCGCTGCCGCCCCTTTTTGCCCGGCCGTTCGACGGCGCGAAGGGCCATTGCAATTTTTTGAGACACGCGTATCGTATTGACATGAATGTCTCACGTCAACAAGCGGCAATGGACGACGATGCCAGCCAAGGGCCGAACCCCCAAGTAGAGCGCGGGGCCCGCGTGCGCACCAGGCGTCTCATGCTGGAGACGGCGACAAAGCTGATGCAGGCAGGCGCCACGCCCTCCGTCAGCGAGGTGGCGGAGGCAGCGGAGGTCTCGCGCGCCACCGCCTATCGGTATTTTCCGAGCCAGGCGGCGTTGGTGCAGGCGGTGGTCGATGAGGGGCTTGGGCCGATCCTTACGTGGAAATCGAGCTCTGCCGATCCCGAGCGCCGGGTCGCCGAGCTGTTCGAGACCGCCATGCCGCGCATCGAGGTCTTCGAAGCGACGTTCAAGGCGGCGCTGAAACTGTCGCTCGACCAGTGGGCGCAGCGACAGGCAGGCACGCTTGACGGCGAACCTGCCTTCACGCGCGGCCATCGCGTCGATCTTTTGAAAGATGCGATCGCGCCACTCAAAGGCCGGTTGCCGCCGCGCGAATTCAAGCGGCTCGCGCAGGCGCTGTCATTGATCTTCGGTGTTGAGATGCTGATCGTATTGAAGGATATATGGGGATTGGATAGCCGCAGTATGATGTCGGTTGCGCAATGGGCGGCCGGCGCTCTTGTGCGCGCGGCTATGACCGAATCGATGATTGAAGGAGATGGGATCGCGCCGACGACCGCCGTGAGATGACGCCAATCTGGTTCGACCAGATTTTCAACCTGGCTATTCATGCTACTAGCGATGCAGCGACCCAAGTACGGCATTCATGTATCAAGGAGTAGGAAAATTCAGGGAAAACAGGCAGATATCGCAGAAGCCAACTTGTCTGCGTGTCCGCCATCGTCCAAGAAAGGGCTTGACGTTCCTCTTAAATTGGTAATACCAGATCAGGACAAATAAAGCGGATCAAAGGTGAAGGCTGAGATCCGTTACGGTCGAGCGAGGAGGCTCACAGACCGAAGCGGTGCCGTCACGGGAGGACTACCAGGGCCGGCCTCGATGCCGGTTCTCATGAGCGGTAGAATGCGCACAAGGGAGGAAATCATTATGCGCAAGACAATGACCAGCTTGCTTGCTGGTATCGGCCTAGTGCTCGCCTGCGGAACGTCCGTCTACGCGCAGGAAAAGGAACTTACAATCTTCTGGGCGGAATGGGATCCGGCCAATTACCTGCAGGAACTCGGCAACGAGTACGAGAAGGAAACCGGCGTCAAGATCACGGTGGAAACCACACCGTGGCCCGACTTTCAGACCAAGGCCTTCACCGAGTTCAACGCCCATGGCGACGCCTACGATATGGTCGTCGGCGACTCGCAATGGCTCGGTGCCGGCTCGACCGGTGGCCACTATGTCGACCTGACCGACTTCTTCAACAAGCACAAGGTCGGTGAAGTGATGGCACCGGCCACGGTGAAATACTATGCCGAATATCCGGGCGGCAGCAGCAAGTACTGGGCCATTCCGCTCGAAGGCGACGCCGTCGGCTGGTCCTATCGCAAGGACTGGTTCGAAGACCCCAAGGAAAAGGAAGCCTTCAAGGCCAAGTATGGCTACGATCTCGACGTGCCGAAGGATTTCAAGGCGCTACGCGACATCGCCGAATTCTTCTACCGGCCGGACCAGAAAAAATACGGCATCGCCATCTACACCGACAATTCCTATGACGCGATGGCGATGGGCTTCGAAAACGCGCTGTTTTCCTTCGGCGGCGAGCTGGGTGACTATAAGACCTACAAGGTCGATGGCTTCATCAACTCCGACAAGGCGATCGCGGCGCTCGACGCCTACAAGGAACTCTACAAGTTCACGCCTCCGGGCTGGGCCAAGTCGTTCTTCGTCGAGGACAACCAGGCGATCACTGAAAACCTGGCCGCGATGAGCATGAACTACTTCGCGTTCTTCCCCTCGTTGATCAACGAGGCGTCGAACCCGAACGCCAAGAACACCGGCTTCTTCGCCAATCCAGCCGGACCTGGCGGCGACCAGTTCGCCGCACTCGGCGGTCAGGGCATCTCCATCGTTTCCTACTCGCAGAAGCAGGAAGAGGCGACGAAGTTCCTGGAATGGTTCATCAAGGACGAGACCCAGAAGAAATGGGCAGCGCTTGGCGGCTACACCTGCAGTGCCGCCGTGCTCAAGTCGCCCGAATTCCAGAACGCCACGCCCTACAACAAGGCGTTCTACGAGACCATGTTCAAGGTCAAGGACTTCTGGGCGGTTCCGGAATACGCGGAACTGCTGCAGCAGCTTAACCAGCGCATCTATCCTTACATGATCGGCGGCGAAGGCACCGCCAAGGAGACGCTGGACGCACTGGCAGCCGACTGGAACGCGACCTTCAAGAAATACGGCCGCGGCCAATAAGTATGAAGTTTCACGGAGGGGGCGTTCGTGCCTCCTCCGTTTCTTTTTCTGATTTTTGAAATCTTTCTGATTTCTGAACTGGGAGCAGGGTCTTGGCGACCACAATGATCACCACGCTGGACAGGTCCTCGCGGGCCGCCGCTCGCGGTCTAAGCGACATTTCGATCCGCAATCTCTTCATCATCCCGACGATCCTGTTTCTAATCGTCTTCAACATCTTCCCGCTGATCTATTCGCTGGGCTATTCGTTCACCGATTTCCGCGCCTCGACCAGCGCGGCGGCGAATTTCGTCGGGCTGCAAAACTACCGCGACCTGCTCAGCGATCCCTATGTCTGGTCCAACTTCGCCATCACCGCAAAATACGTCATCATCTCGGTCGCCGGCCAGCTGCTCGTCGGCTTCGGCGTGGCCATGCTGCTCAACCGCGACATTCCGCTCAAGGGCCTGCTGACGACGCTCCTGTTGTTGCCGATGATGCTGTCGATGGCCGTCGTCGGCCTGTTCTGGAAGCTGCTCTACGATCCGTCCTTCGGCATCATCAATTATGCGCTGGGCCTCGGCACCTTCGAATGGCTGTCGAATCCGAAAATGGCGCTCTATGCGGTCGCGCTGACCGACATCTGGATGTGGTCGCCCTTCGTCATGCTGTTGTCGCTGGCCGGCCTGTCGGCCGTGCCCAAGCATCTCTACGAGGCAGCCGCGATCGACAGGGCCGGGCCATTCTACACCTTCTTCCGCATAACGCTGCCGCTGGTTGCGCCGATCCTGATGATCGCGGTCATCTTCCGCACCATGGAGGCGTTCAAGACCTTCGACCTCGCCTACATCCTGACCAGCCAGCCGACGGCCGAGCTGATCTCGATCCGGCTCTACAAGATGGCGTTCCAGGAATGGCAGACCGGGCGTTCCTGCGCGCTCGCCTACATCGTGCTGATCATGGTGCTGGCGATCACCAACATCTATGTCAAATACCTCAACAAGGTGAAGGAGCGCTGAGATGGCCGCAGTCCGCACTTCTTCCGAAATCACCTTCAACCGGGTCGCCATCGTCGCAGTCCTGCTGGTGACGATCATCTTCCTGGCGCCGATCTACTGGATCGCCTCGACGGCGTTCAAGCCGCGCAACCTCGCCACCACCATTCCGCCGACGGTGGTTTTCCAGCCGGAGATATCGCCCTTCGTCAAGTTGTTCACCAAGCGTTCGCAGCTGCGCAGCCCGCCGTCGCCGGAGGAGTACGCGGCTGCGCCGTGGTGGGAGCGCGTCGTCTTCAATGGGGGCGAAAAGATCGTGCGCGACGGCAAGGGCCAGGTGCAGTGGTCGGGCTATCCGAGCCGTTTCATGAACTCACTGATCGTTGCCATAACCTCGACCGTCCTGGCCGTCGGCATGGGCACCTTCACCGCCTATGGGTTCTCGCGCTTCAAGGTAAAAGGCGAGGCGGACCTACTGTTCTTCATCCTGTCGACACGCATGCTGCCGCCGGTGGTCGTCGCCATTCCGATGTTCCTGATGTACCGGGCGGTCGGCCTCAACGATTCCCATATCGGCCTGATCATCCTTTACACCGCCTTCAACCTGTCCTTCTCGGTGTGGCTGATGAAAGGCTTCATGGACGAGATCCCCAAGGAGTATGAGGAGGCGGCCCTCGTCGACGGCTATACGCGCATGGAGGCCTTCTTCAAGATCGTGCTGCCCGAGGCCGCCACCGGCATCGCCGCCACCGCCGTGTTCTGCTTTATCACGGCGTGGAACGAATATGCCTTCGCACTGATCATGACCAGCCGCCGTGCCCAGACAGCACCGCCCTTCATCCCCAGCCAAGTCGGTTCCGGCCTGCCGGACTGGACGGTGATTGCCGCCGGAACCTTCCTGTTCCTGCTGCCGGTCGCGATCTTCACCTTCCTGCTCCGCAACCACCTGTTGCGCGGCATGTCGTTTGGAGCGATCCGCAAATGAGCTTTCGCGACATCAACCAGAAATATCTCGAACCGGGCAGCCAGGTGCTGATGGTGCTCGGTATCATCGCGCTCTGCCAGCCGTGGAACATGCTGCTGCACAGCTATGGCGTGACCATCATCCTGATCGGCCTGATCGGCTTCAACATCACCTCCAAGATCGCGCCGGAGGAGAAGGCCGGCACCGGGCAAGGGGCAAATCCGGGGGCACAGCATTGACCCAGATCGAGCTTCGAGGCGTCCAGAAATATTTCGGCGCCGTCCAGGTCATCAAGGACCTCAACCTGAAGATCGACGACAACGAGTTCATCGTGCTGCTCGGCCAGTCGGGCTGCGGGAAGACGACGACGCTCAGGGCGATTGCAGGGCTGGAGACGATCGACGGCGGCGACATCCTCATCGACGGCAAACCGGTCCAGCACCTCAAGGCCGCCGATCGCGATATCGCCATGGTCTTCCAGTCGTTCTCGCTCTATCCGCATATGAGCGTCTATGAGAACATCGCCTTTCCGCTCAGGGCGACGCGCAAGAGCAAGGCCGAGATCGACAGCGAGGTGCGCTCGGTCGCCAAGACGCTGCAGATCAGCGATCTCCTCGCCAAGAAACCGTCGGCGCTGTCGGGCGGCGACATGCAGCGCGTGGCGATCGGCCGAGCCTTGGTGCGGCGGCCGAAGGCGATGCTGATGGACGAGCCGATCGGGGCGCTCGATGCCAAGCTGCGCGAGGAGATGCGGGCCGAGATCAAGCGGCTGCACATCAAGCAGGGCTCGACCAGCATCTACGTCACCCACGACCAGATCGAGGCGATGAGCCTCGCCGACCGCATCGTCATCATGCATGAAGGTGTGCTGCAGCAGGTCGGCTCGCCGGACGAGGTCTATTCGCATCCGGCGAATCTTTTCGTCGCGCAATTTGTAGGCAGCCCGGTGATGAACGTCGCCGACACTTCGGTGACCGAGAAAGCCTCATCGGCCTCGGTCACGGTCGGCGATGCGGCCGCCGGTTTCGAATTCCCGCGCGCCTTGCTGTCGAAGCTCAACGGCCATGCCGGCAGCCAACTCGCGCTCGGCATCCGGCCGGAAGGCGTCCTCGTCCGCCGCGAAGCCGCCGAGGGATTCTTGCCGGTGGAGACGCAGATCGTCGAGCCGCTCGGGTCCTTCGACATCGTCGACCTCAAGGTCGGCTCCAAGATGCTGCGTGCGCGCACCAAGAGCGGCTTCATCGGCGGCCCCGGCGAAAGAGTCTTCGTCAGAATCGATCCCAGCCAGGCGCATTTCTTCGACACGGCGAGCGGCAAATCGCTGGGAGTGAGACTCTGATGGCCCACATCCAGCTCAAGAACATCTCGAAGAAATTCGGCAACCACACCGCCTTGACCGGGCTCGATCTCGACATCGCCGATGGCGAGTTCTTCGTCCTGCTTGGCGAGACCGGCGCCGGCAAGACGACGACGCTGCGCATGATTGCCGGCCTGGAAAAACCGAGCGAAGGCCAGGTCTTCATCGACGGCGTCGATGTCGCCGACTGGGGCGCGGCCGAGCGTGACGTGGCGCTGGTGCTGCAGCAATATTCGCTGTACCCGCGCTATACGGTGCGCCTGAACCTCGAATTTCCGCTGAAGCCGAAGATCCGCCGGCTGCCCGATGCCGAGATCAAGGATCGTGTCGACCGCGCGGCCAGGACGCTGAGGATCGAGCATCTGCTCGACCGCAAGACCGACAGGCTTTCAGGCGGCGAGATGCAGCGTGTCTCGATCGGTCGCGCCATCGTGCGCAAGCCGCGGGTGTTCCTGATGGACGAGCCGTTGTCGGCGCTCGACGCCAAATTGCGCGAGGCGCTGCGCACCGAATTGAAGAACCTGCAGATGCAGCTTGGCGCCACCTTCCTGTTCGTGACGCATGATCAGATCGAGGCGATGTCGATGGGTGACAAGGTCGGCGTGCTCAACCATGGCCGCATCGTCCAGACCGGCACGCCGTACGAGATCTATAACAATCCGCGCGACACCTACGTGGCAAGCTTCGTCGGCTCGCCGCCGATGAATCTCATCGACGGCAAGCTCGTCAACGGACGTGCGGTGATGGCGCCGCTCAATTTCGAATTGCCGTTTGCGGGGGGTGCCAAGACTTCGTGGGGGCTAAAGACGGGCGCGGCGACCGACGGTCGCCCGCTCGTCTTCGGTATTCGTCCCGAGGACGTCTATCTCGAGACCGGCGCGCCGGTCGAGGCGCGGGTCCATGACGTCGAGAACCATGGCGTCGAGAAGATCCTGACGCTGCGGGTCGGCGACGCCATGCTGCGCGCCACCGTGCCTGCGAGGACCGACGTCCAGATAGAGCAGCCGGTGCGCTTTGCCTGGAACCCGGACAAGGTGGTGCTGTTCGACAAGGGCAGCGGAATAAGCCTGCGTCACGCCGGCTAAGTACAAGCGTCTTTACTGCGCTAGAGCGGGATACGTTCAAAGTGAACCGTGCATGCCGCTCTATCCATGTGTTTTAGCCGCATTTGTGCGACGCCACGTGATTCCGCTTGGCTGCGAAATGCTCGAGTCTTCCCGTCATCCCCCGTACGGGGGATGCGGATGCTCCGATTTGTCGAATAGGCTGATCCTTTGGTCCCAAACGGGCTTTGCAAGCCCAATTTGGAGGCCCAAAATGGAGGGTTGGCTATGGGAAATCTGTTCCGCAGTTTTGCGACGATCCTGCTCGTCGCCGGTATGGGATTGTCGGCGGCGCATCTGGGCGAGGCGCAGGCAGCCAAGAAAGTTGTCGCCGGCGCGAAGGTCGACGCCAAGAAGATCAAGGACCTCAACGGCACGGTCAATCTGTCCACCAGCGACTGCAAGCTGTTGTTGAGCGGCACCGTCGTGGAAGTCTCGGATGGCAGGTGCGGGGCCTCCGGCAAATATTGCAAGAGCAGCGCCGGCTCGGCCTGCATCACCGAGCAATAAGCCGGCCAACGTTTAGCCGGCCTGGCGGATCTCCGCCTGTTCCTCGGCCCGGAAATGGCTGGGCGGCGATCCGATGACCCGTTTGAAGGCGCGGCTGAAGGAGGCGTCGGATTCGTAGCCGAGGCGCGCCGCGACGACGGAAATCTTGAGCCGGTCGCGGACCAGCCATTGCCTCGCCTGGTGCATCCGCACCTGCGTGACGTACTTTGCCGGTGTTTCGCCGACAATGGTTGCGAAGCGCTCGGCGAAACCTGATCGCGAGGCACCCATCATCTTCGCCAGAGCCTCCACCGTCCAGTCGCGGTTCGGTTCCAGATGGATCGCGGCCAGCACCCGGCCGATCTCGCGGTCCCTGACCGCCGCAATCCAACCGGAAGAGTCGCCGCAGCCGCGCTCGACCCATGAGCGGATGACGGTCGCGGCGAGCACATCGGCCAGCCGCGCCAGGATGCCGCCAGAGCCGACGCGCTCCATCGTCACCTCGCGGGCCATCGCTTCCAGCAAATGCGGGATACCTGGCTCATAGGCCTCCAACTCATGTGCGCGCATCACGTCCGGCATCATGCCGAGCAAGGGGTGCAAGCCATCGAGATTGAAATACATGCTGCCGAAAAACAGCAAGGTCCCCGGACGGCAGCCGGGCATGCCGTCATTCGACATGCAATAGACACCCTTGCAGATTTCCTCGACATCATAGCCGTGGATCGGCGCCGCCTCGATACCCGGCTCGCTCGCCAGCGTGTGGGCTGAGCCGCGCGGCAACAAGGCAGCGTCGCCCGCCTTGAGCTCGACCCATTCACCGGACGGCTGCAGCAACCAGCAGCCTTGGCGGCCGATGAAATGAAACCGTGCCGCCGCCTGGGCCGGAAAATGGATGCCCCAGGGTTCCTTCATCTCGCAACGGCCGTAATCGACGCCTTCGAGGCGCAATCCGCGCAATATGTCTGTCAGCGGATCACCGGTGATTGGAATTTTGGACGAACGGTCAAGCATAATGGTGTTTCTAGCATGGAAACTCCAGACAGTCACTCCCTATGTTGCATTGCAGCCAAATGCTGCGCTGCAACCAGATCGGAGATCCCTCATGACCGAACCCGCGACAGGCGTCATGGACGCCGTTCTCGACCCATCGGAAACCGGCGAACGATCCGAGCCCGCATGGGGGGCGGTGGTCTCCCTGGCGCTCGGAGTCTTTGGCCTGGTGACCGCGGAATTTCTGCCTGCCAGCCTGCTGACGCCGCTTGCACAGGATCTCGGCATCACCGAAGGCGCCGCCGGGCAGGCGGTAACGGCCACCGCCGTCATTGGCGCGATTGCGGCGCCGACCATGGCTATTGTCACCAAGCGGCTGGACCGCAGGCTGGTCATGTGGGCGCTGACGGTGCTGCTTGTGCTGTCAAACCTGGTGGCCGCGTTTGCGTCCTCGCTTCCCGTTCTTCTGATTGCCCGCATCATGCTCGGGATCAGTCTTGGCGGCTTCTGGTCGATGTCGGCAGCCATGGCGATGCGGCTCGTTCCGATGCGGCTGATGCCGCGTGCCATGTCGATCATTCTCACCGGCGTTTCGGTGGCGACGGTCTGCGCGGCTCCGGTCGGCGCCTATGTCGGCGACATCTGGGGCTGGCGGACGGCGTTCATGATCGCCGCCGTGGTTGGTGCGCTGGCGCTGCTGGTGCAGGTGGCTACCATCCCGAAGCTGCCGCCTGCAGGTACGGCAGGTTTTCGTACGCTGCTGGAGGTGATGAAGCGGCCGATGATCAGGGTGGCGCTGCTGGTGGTGCTGCTGGTCGCCTCGGGACATTTTGCCGGCTTCACCTATGTCCGCCCGTTTCTCGAGAAGGTGCCCGCGCTGGACATCGAGACGATCTCGCTTGTGCTGCTCGCCTACGGCATTGGTGGCTTCTTCGGCAATTTTGCCGGCGGCTTCATTGCCGAACGCAGCCTCAAGGCAGCCGTCAGCCTGGCGCCCCTGCTGATCGCGTTTTCGGCGCTCCTGCTGCTGGTGGTCGGAGGTTCACCCGTCGTGGCTGCAATAGCAGTGGCCAGCTGGGGCTTTGCCTTCGGCGCCGTCCCAGTCGGGCTGCAGACCTGGCTGGTGCGGGCCGCCCCCGATCAGGCGGAAAGCGCCGGTGGGCTCATGGTTATGACGTTCCAGGTCGCCATCGCGTTGGGCGCCGTCTTCGGCGGCCTGCTGGTCGACAATACCGGCGTTGCCACCGCCTTCGCCTATTGCGCGGCGGCGACGTTGCTTGCGGCACTGGCGGCGTTCTTCCTTGGCCCCAAGCCGATCGACGACCCCAAGGCCTAAACGGAACGGCCGTCGAAGTCGAAGACCGGCACGGCGGCGACGTCCAACGCCTCGATGCAATTGATATTGATATAGGCACTTCGCCCGCTCCCTTCGCCGACATCCTCGGCGAAGGGGTGAATGCCGCAGCTGCGGCAGAAGCGGTGGGCGATGACATGGTTGCCGAAGCTGTAGCGGCCGAGATCATCGCCCCAGGCAAGCACCCGCATGCTCTCATGCGGAACTGCCCATAGCAGTGCACCCTTGCGCGAGCAGATCGAGCAATTGCACCGAACGGCTCCGGTCAGCTCGCCTTCGACCTCGAACGCGACCTTGCCGCAGTGGCAGCTGCCTTGGTAGAGCATCGGGCCTTCCTCCTTCGGTTCGACAGGTGCAAATCCGACCGTGCCGGGCTATGTCTCCTGCGGCCAGTTTCTGGCTACTACCTTAAGACGTTGCAAGCGCGCGGAGTCCGACACCGAAAAATGCAATCAGCCCGCGATCACCTCGAAGCAATTCTTTCGCCTCTTGCCGCTCGCGTCGACGATGAGAGGGTTTTCGTAAAGCTCTACCCGGAAGCCGCACGGGCGGCGGCGGACGCCACCGATGCGCGGCGAAAAGCCGGCGTCACGCTCGGGCCGCTCGATGGGGCGATCGTCTCGATCAAGGATCTGTTCGATGTCGCCGGCGAGCCGACCACGGCGGGCTCTCTGCTGCTCGCCAACGCAGCGCCGGCGCTGCGGGATGCCATTGTCGTGCAACAGTTGCGCCAGGCCGGCGCAATCATCCTCGGCAAGACCAACATGACCGAGTTCGCCTTTACTGCGATCGGCGTCAATCCACATTATGGCACGCCCGGCAATGCTAGCGATGCCAGCCGTATTCCGGGCGGCTCCTCCTCAGGCGCCGGCGTTTCGGTGGGCGAAGGCACCAGCGAAATCTCCATCGGTTCCGATACCGGTGGTTCGGTGCGCATTCCGGCATCGCTGAATGGCGTCGTCGGTTTCAAGCCGACTGCGCGGCGCGTGCCGCTTGCGGGTGCGTTTCCGCTGTCAGCCACGCTGGACTCGATCGGTCCGCTGGCCCGCACCGTCGCCGAATGTGCGGCGGCCGATGCAGTGATGTCGGGCGAAAACCTGGCGGCACTGTTGCCGCTGCCGCTGGACGGCCTGCGCATCGGTATTGCGCGCGGCGTGCTGTTCGATGATACGCAGGAAGAGGTCGCGACGACGTTCGACCGGTGTCTGCGCAAGATAGAGCTTAGCGGCGCACGGCTTGTGGAGCTGTCGATCGACGACCTGCTTGCCGATCTGCGCGTGGCAACCCAACGCGCGTCGATCGCGGCGATGGAAGGGGCGGAGATCCATGCCGACTGGCTGGCGACGGGAGCGACGAGGCCGGTCGACCCGCGGGTAAGCGGGCCATTGTCGCGCGCCGCCGCCATTCCGGCCACGGTCTATATCAGGGCAATGCGCCGCCGCACGGCGCTGGCCGCCGCGATGGATGACCGGCTGGCGTCGGTCGACGTGCTGGCCCTGCCGACCACACCGGTGACGGCGCCGACGATCGTGTCGATGACCAGCGACGAGGCTCTGTGCAACAGGACGGAAGGCCTTCTGCTGCGCAACACGCAGGTCGCCAACCAGTTCGATCTATCAGCCATCTCGCTGCCGATGCCGGGAATGACGCGTCCGGCCGGGCTGATGCTGGTGGCGCGCAATGGCCATGACCACCACCTACTGCGCATCGCAGCCGGCGTGGAGGGGCTGCTTGCAAATTGATCGGATAGCGCGTGTCAGCGCGACGAGCAGTGGCCGCGTTCGCTGTCCTTGGCGGCGCGTTCGATGCTGGTGGCGACCAGCCAAGGCAGGGTGTACCGCTTGCCGTTGAAGGTCCGGGTGCGGTTCTCGATCGAGCCGACAACAACGACCTTGCCGGCATAGAGCTTGTCTGAAAGATCGAGCGCCTTGTCTTGCTGCGGCAGGCGATCGATGTCGATTGAAACGCCTTTGATGAGCTTCCCAGCAGCGAGGTCGAGTGCGCTGTTCGATGGACAGGGTGCCGCCACGCAGCGTATGCCGTTGTCGCAGAACACGTAGCTACCCTGTCCGTTGGCGAAGGCTTGCGCCGTCGCCACGCAGAAGCCGGCGGTCAGTAGGAATTTTGTGACGCTTGCCATGCTGGCACCATCGCCGGCGAATTCGGGAAAATTGGGGCGCTTTCAGAAATCGGCAGGGAACCGCCGCCGGTAGTGCTCGACCACTTCGGGGTTGCGCAGATTGACCGGCAATCTGTTGGCCAGCACCAGCAAGGCTTCGCCAGCCGCGCCGACGCCCATGCGCATCATCGACTGCTCGGTAATCCCAGCCATGTGCGGGGTGACGATGACGTTGTCGAAGCCGAAATAAGGATGGTTGGGCGGTAGCGGTTGTGTAGCAAAAACATCGAGCGCAGCGCCGCCGATGCGGCCCTTCTTCAAGGCCTCGATCAGCGCGTCGTCATCGATCACCGGCCCGCGCGAAACATTGATCAGCAGCGCATCCGGCTTCATCCGCTCAATGCGCTCGCGGCTGATCAGCCCCCGTGTTTCGGGCGTCAGCGGGCAGCACAGAACGATGATGTCGCTCTGCTCGATGAGTGCATCGATCGACAGGAAGCCGACCCTGTCCGGCGCCGGCCGCATGCCGCGCGTCGTCGCCACCACATTCAGATCGAACCCATGGGCGGCGATGTGGCCAACCGCCTGACCGATCGCGCCGAGGCCGACAATGCCGATCGTCTTGCCCGCTAGCTCGCTGGCCACCACCGTGTGTTCGCGGCCCGCCAGCCAGCCCTTCGCACGCAAGTCGCGGTCCAACACACGGAAGCGCCTAAGCAGCGCCAGCGCCGCGAACATCACATATTCGGCGACAGATCGCGCGTTCACCCCCGGCACATTCGCCACCAGCACGCCGGCCGCATTGGCCGCTTCCATCGGTACCATGTCCAGCCCGGCGCCGTGGCGGATCGCGGCCCTGAGCTTCTTCGCGCCTTCGAAAAGCGCCGCAGGCAAGGGAGCGCGAACGATGATGACATCGGCGTTCCTCGCCTCGGCGGCCAGCGTGGCCGCATCGAGGGCGGAAGCAACGACGAGTTCGCCGGCCCCGGTCAGCATGGAAGCGGCACGAGGGTGCAGTCTGTGTGTTGACAGGATCTTGGGCATTTCAGGCCTTTTCGAGCGCAGGGCTTTCCGGTTCCGCCCCACGCCCCTCGATCAGCCCCTTCCAGTAGCTTTCCGCGCCTTGCAGGTGGGCGCTCATCAGCGCCTGGGCGAGATTGCCATCGCGGCGCAGCAGCGCCTCGTAAATCTGGATATGCTCGGCATGGGAGCGCACGCTGCGTTCGGGATCGTTGAAATAGATCGGCAGGCGCAGTTCACCCATCATGTAGTAGACGCTGCAGATATTGTGGAAGACGCTGTTCTTGGTCGCCCGCACGATCTCGAGGTGGAACTCGCGGTCTTCCCGGGCAAGCCCTTCACCGGCGGCGATGCGATCCTCGGAGGCCTTCAGGATCTCGCGCAGCCGCTCGAAATTCTCCTCGGTGGCGCGTGAACAGGCAAGTTCGGCGGCCTTGATCTCGTGGATCTTGCGCAACTCGACCGTCTCGTAGATCTGGACGGGATCGAGCGGCAGGCCGGCGCGGGCGAACAGCGCCATCGCCTCGACGCTCGCCTGCTTCGTATCGATGTAGATGCCGGATTTCGCCCGTCGCTCGACGATGCGCATGGCCTCGAGAATGGCCAGCGCCTCGCGGATCTGGCCGCGGCTGACGCCGAAATGCTCTGCCAGTTCGCGCTCCGACGGCGTGCGGCCCGTCTCCTTGTCCGAATGGGAGAACAGATAGGCGGCGAGTTCCGCGAGAAGGTTCTTTTCTTTCATGTCAGCCGTGTTGCGCGTGCGCCTCCAGGAACCGCTCCGAAATGGTGAATCCCAGCCCGGGTCTATCAGGGATCGCTACCATACCGTCCTTTGCTTCGACAGTCTCTTCGATCAGATCGTGGATCATCGGGTTGGCGCCGAGCGAATATTCGACGGTGAAGCTCGCCGGTGAAGCAGCGCAGACATGCAGCCCGGCAAAGAAGCAGGGCGCGCCGGCCCAAAGATGCGGCGCAAAGCGCAGATTGAAGGCGCTGGCGATGGTGCCGATCTTCATCGCCTCGCTGATGCCACCGCAAAAGGCCGGATCCGGCTGGAATATATCGGCGGATTTGAGCACGGCGAGGTCGCGGAAGGCATAGCGCGTCGCCTCACTTTCGCCGGTGGCGATCGGGATCGAACCGCAGGCGCGCACCTCGGCCATGCCGGGCTTGTCGTCGGCGATCACCGGCTCCTCGAACCAGGCGAGATCGAGGTCGCCGGCGAGATGGATAAAGCGCTTGGCTTCGGCCACCGTGTAGGTGCCGTGCGCGTCGACCATCAGGTCGATATCGGGACCGAGCGCCTGTCTGGCGGCACGGACGCGAGCGGCCGAGATATGTGGGGCGCCGTCCATGGCGCCGACGCGCATCTTCAGCGCCTTGAAACCGCCCTTGGTGATGTAGGACTGCAGCTGGTCGCCGATGGCTTCCGCAGTAGCCCAGCCGCCGGAAGCATAGGCCGGCATGCGGTCCAGCTTGCGGCCGCCGAGCAGCCGCCAGACCGGAACGCCGAGCGATTTGCCAAGAATGTCCCACAATGCGATGTCGACGGCGCTGATAGCGGCGATGCTCATGCCGCGTCGTGCCAATTGCGGCATGGCGTGGCCAGCGCGAGCGGCGCTGTCGTGGCGCGTGCCATTATAGAGCATCTCCCATATGACGCCGATGTCAGCCGGGTCGCGGCCGACCAGCTGCGGGCCGACCTCGTAGTTCAGCAAATGGACAAGGGCGCCGTAGCTGCCGGCGCTGCCGGCGGCATTCTTGCCCTCGCCCCAGCCGACCAGCCCGTCGTCGGTCTCGATGCGCAGGATGGCGGCGTCGAACGTCGCCACCTGACCGAAGTCGCTGCGGTGCTGCTTCGCGGCTTCGATCGGTATGCGGACCCACCAGGCTTGGACCGTCTTGATGCGCATGTTCATCCTCGGCCCGGCCGCGGTGAGGCGGAAGGGCTTTCCAAACGGCTCGGCTACTTGATCAGCGGCAGCAGCGTTTCCGCGTTGATGCGCATCTGGTCGGTGTAGAATTTCTCCGTGAGCACGCTGGAGCCGTGGTCCTGAATGAATTTCAGCTGCTCCGGCGAGATGTCGACGGGGTTGCGTTCGACCATGTCGGGATAGGGGGCAGCCGGCGTGCGGTCGACGGGGGCGACGAATTCATTGGTCAGCGCGCCGTCATAGCCGATCTCCTTCAGCGTGCCGACGATCTTCGGCCAGTCGATCTGCCCGAGGCCGGCGGCGAAGCGGTTGTTGTCGGCGACATGGAAATCGTACAGGCGCTTGCCGACCTGCCGGATGGCGTCATAGACGTTAAATTCTTCCATGTGGATGTGGTAGGCGTCGAGGCAGACGCCGCATTCGGGGCTGACCGCATCGGCCAGCGCCAGTGCCTGGGCGCCGCGGTTGAACAGATAGGTCTCGAAGCGGTTGAGCGGCTCGACCGCGATCTTTACGCCGACCTTCTTGGCGTGGGTGAAGCATTCCCGGGTGGCGTCGACCACCCATTTCCACTCCTCTTCCTCGGTGCCGTCCGGCACCACCTTGCCGACGGTGGCGGGAACCAGCGTGATGATCTCGCCATCAAGTTCGCTGACCATGGTCAGCACGTCCTTGACATACTGCACCGAGCGCTCGCGCTGGCCCTGGTCCTTGGCGGCGAGATTGCGCTCGCCCAGCATCAGCGTCACCGCTCCCCAGCAGCGAATGCCGTACTCGTTCAACAGTGCGCGCGTCTCCTTGGGCTTGTACTGATCGGGTTCGCCGGAGATCTCGATCGACTCGTAGCCGAATTTCTTGATGCGCTTGAGCGTCGTTTCCAGCGGCTCCGCCCGCATCCAATTGTGCGTCGAAAGATGCATGGTCTATCCTTCCCAGAATCGCCTGTACCAGTTCGCCTGCGGCGCACTCTGCCGAAGCGTGCCGCATGATTCCTCCCCAAGGCGTCCCAGCATTTTTTGGCAAACTGGTTCGACCAATTGGGCCTGATGGGAGGTCTACAGTAATTTTATCTGGACGGCAAGAACTGCTATCATCAAGCGTTGGGTTCCTAGCTAGACCATTGATTATGCTTAAACATGTGGCCTAACTCGGCATGGTTGCAGGACCGTCGCAGCGCGTCAAATGGCTTGACCAGATTTCGGCATTTGGTAATACCAGAATAGCAGCGCTGAGCGCGCTGTGCAAAGAGACCAAAGACGCTGGCCCTGTTTTCAATCGGCGCTATGCTTGGTCGTGAAACATAGGGAGATGCCGATGCCGACGACGATGAAGGGGCCTGGTCTGTTCCTGGCGCAGTTTGCGGGCGACGCCGCGCCGTTCAATTCGCTGGCCTCGATCACCAAATGGGCGGCTGGTCTGGGCTACAAGGGCGTGCAGATCCCGACATGGGACGCCCGATTGTTCGATCTCGAGAAGGCAGCCTCCTCCAAGGCCTATTGCGACGAGGTGAAGGGCATCTGCGCCGATGCCGGCGTCGAAATCACCGAACTGTCGACGCATCTGCAGGGGCAACTGGTGGCGGTGCATCCCGCCTATGACGCGCAGTTCGACGGCTTTGCGCCGGCTGCGGTGCACAACAATCCAAAAGCCAGGCAGCAATGGGCGGTCGAACAGATGAAGTTCGCCGCCAAGGCGTCGAAGAATCTCGGGCTCAAGGCGTCGGTGTCGTTTTGCGGCGCGTTGGCCTTCCCATACCTCTACCCATGGCCGCAGCGGCCGGCGGGACTGATCGAGGAAGCATTTGCTGAGCTGGGCAAGCGCTGGAAGCCGATCCTCGACGTCTATGACGAGAACGGCGTCGATGTCGGCTACGAAATCCATCCAGGCGAGGACGTGTTCGACGGCGCGACATTCGAGATGTTCCTCGATGCGGTCGGCGGCCACAAGCGCTGCAACATCAACTACGACCCGTCGCACTTCCTGCTGCAGCAGCTCGATTATCTCGAATTCATCGACATCTACCACGAGCGGATCAAGGCGTTCCACGTCAAGGACGCCGAATTCAATCCGACCGGGCGGCAAGGCGTCTATTCCGGCTACCAGAGCTGGACCAACCGCGCCGGGCGTTTCCGCTCGCTCGGCGACGGGCAGGTGGATTTCGGCGGCATCTTCTCCAAGCTCACCCAATACAATTACGATTCATGGGCGGTGCTGGAATGGGAATGCTGCCTCAAGCACCCGGAGGATGGTGCTGCCGAAGGCGCCCCCTTCATCCAGCACCACATCATCAGGGTGACGGAAAAAGCATTCGACGATTTCGCCGGCGGCACGACCGATAAAAAGGTGCTGCGCGGCATGATGGGGATCTAGCACAGATATCCCTCCCGAGGGGAGGGTGGCCCGGAGGGCCGGGTGGGGTCGGTCCATGCCGAGCTTCATGCCCGGCGACCCCACCCCGCGCTGCGCGTCGACCCTCCCCTCAAGGGGGAGGGGTATCTCAGATAACGAGGGAGAAAGTCATGGTTGGCGCATCGAAGACGGAAACGGGAGGCGGTCCGATCCGCTACGGCATGGTTGGCGGCGGACAAGGCGCCTTTATCGGCGCGGTGCATCGCATCGCGGCGCGCATTGATAACGAGTTCGTGCTGGTTGCCGGCGCCTTGTCGTCGAATCCGGAGCGCGCCAAGGCCTCGGCGGCCGAGCTTGGGCTCGATCCGGCGCGCAGCTACGGCTCCTATGCCGAGATGGCCAAGGCCGAGGCCGAGCGGCCGGACGGCATCGAGGCGGTGGCCATCGTCACGCCGAACAATGTGCACGTGCCGGCAGCCAAGGCTTTTCTCGAGGCCGGCATCCATGTCATCTGCGACAAGCCGCTGGCGACGTCGCTGGCCGAGGCGAAGAGGTTGGCCGCGCTGGTCGAGAAGACCGGCAAAGTTTTTGTGCTGACGCACAACTACACCGCCTATCCGATGGTGCGGCAGGCACGCGAGATGGTGGCCAAGGGGCAGCTCGGCGACGTCCGCATCGTGCAGTCGGAATATCCGCAGGACTGGCTGACCGAAGACCTGGCCGCCACCGGCCAGAAGCAGGCAGCGTGGCGCTCAGACCCCAAGCAGGCGGGTGCGGGCGGTGCGCTGGGCGATATCGGCACGCATGCCTACAACCTGGCCCGTTTCGTCTCCGGATTGGAGCTCGATTCGCTGGCGGCCGATCTCGACGCCTTCGTGCCGGGGCGGCTGCTCGACGACAACATCAATGTGCTGCTGCGCTTCAAGCCGGTCGGCAAATCGCACCCGGCCAAGGGCATGATCTGGGCAAGCCAGGTGGCGCCCGGCCATGAGAACGGGCTGAAATTGCGCATCTACGGCTCGAAGGGCGGGCTCGAATGGGTGCAGGCCGACCCGAACTATCTCTGGTACACGCCGTTCGGCCAGCCGAAGCAATTGATCACCCGCAATGGCGCCGGCGCGCTGCCCGTCGCCAGTCGCGTCAGCCGCGTTCCGCCAGGCCATCCGGAAGGCTATCTCGAAGGCTTCGCCAACATCTACCAGGAGGCAGCGCGGGCCATTCGCGCGGCACGGAGGAAGGGCGGCAAGCCGGCTAAGGATGTCGTCTTCCCGACCGTGCAGGACGGCGTCGAGGGAATGGCTTTCATCGAGGCCTGCGTGAAGTCGTCAAAGAAGAACGGGGCTTGGACGAAGCTCTGAAAACGTCACCATAGAACGGACTGCTGAATGTCTTCACCACCCGAAACCGATCGACAATACGCATACTTTCGCGCAATCGGCGAAGATGACCCTGCAGAGATCACAAGTCTGCTTGGGTTTGAGCCTAACCGATGCTGGCGGGTTGGTGACGTTTTCGAACGACGCGGGCATACCTTTCGTCGCAGATCATTGTCTTGGAAACTTGATAGCCGTTTGGACGACACTGAAGCACTTGATCTTCATATCGACGCTCTGCTGGCAAGGCTGAGTCCACGCAGAGACGAACTTCTGAAAATACGCGTGAAGTTCAAAACGCAAATTGTTTGCGTGGGTCATTCATATCAAAGCTTCAGTTGGGAGCTCGACTTCGATGCGCAACGGAGCGCCACGGCACTCGGGATCGGGTTTTATATTGATGCCTATAGTTTCGGCGATCACCACGAGGAAATGGTCGCATTGAGAGAGCAGTTGGGGGTGCGCGCCGAGGGTGAGACAACATGATGGCGGTGTCGAGAGCGTCGCTTTCATCATAGCTCGCGTGACGTCGCGGAAGAACGGAATCTGGGAGGATCAAAGAGGGAGGGGGCGTCGATGAAGATCGGCATGTGCATGCTGTTGTGGACGACGGCCGTCTCGAAAAAACACGAGCCGTTGTTGAGGGATATCAAGGCGACCGGCTTCGACGGCGTCGAAATACCGGTCTTCTCCGGCACGCCGGACAACTACAGGAAACTCGGCGAGCTGCTCGACCGTATCGGGCTGCAACGCACCGCCGTCTCGGCGATGGGCGATCCGGCGATGAACCTGATCTCGCCGGATGCCTCGACGCGCAAGGCCGGTATCGACTACATGAAATCGGCGATCGACTGCGCTCAGGCGCTTGGCGCGAAAACGTTGAGCGGCCCGCTCCATTCGACACTCGGGGCCTTCTCCGGCAGCGGGCCGACGGCGACCGAGAAAAGACGTTCGATCGCTTCGCAGCGCGCCATCGGTGACCATGCCGGCAACAAGGGTGTCACCGTCGGGCTGGAGGCGCTCAACCGCTTCGAATGCTATCTGCTCAACACGATGGACGATTTGTCGGCGCATATCGACGCGATCGACCGGCCGCACATCAAGGCGATGTACGACACGTTCCATGCCAACATCGAAGAGGCTGACCCGATCGGGGCCTATACGCGCAACCGCAAGAACATCGTCCATATCCACATTTCGGAGAACGATCGCGGCGTGCCGGGCCGCGGCCACGTCCCTTGGAAAGAGACGTTCTCTGCCATCCGCAAGAGCGGTTATGACGATTGGCTGACGATCGAGGCGTTCGGCCGCTCGCTGAAGGATCTGGCCGCGGCCACCAAGGTGTGGCGCGACTTTTCCGAAGGCCCGGAAGCCGTCTACCGCGACGGCTACAAGCATATCAGGAATGGATGGAGGAAGGCGCCCTAACCGCACGCCTGCGCAACGCCCCCGTCAGCCCCGGCTGGCCTGGATCCTGTTGTAGTCGTGGATCGTCCTGCTCAGCCGGCGGCGCAGGAAATTGGAAATGTTGTCGAAGATGAAAACGACGAGCAGGACCAAGAGCACCATGTAGAAGACATTGGCCCAGTTGGAATTGGTGCGCATGGCCTCCCAGAGCTTCAGGCCGATGCCACCGGCACCGACGGCGCCGATGATCGTCGCGCCCCTGGTGTTGGATTCCCACTGATAGAGTGTCTGGCTGATGAAGACCGGGATCACTTCCGGCAGCACGCCATAGCGCTGCACCAGCAAGCCGTTGGCGCCGGTCGACTGGATGCCCTCGCGTGGCTTGTCGTCGATGTTCTCGAGGCCCTCCGAATAGACTTTGCCCAGCGTGCCGATCTCGGTGAAGAAAATCGCGGCGCTGCCGGCAAGCGGGCCCGGGCCGAAGGCGCGGGTGAAGAACAGCGCCCAGATCAGCATGTCGACCGAACGCATGAAATCGAAGAACCGCTTTAGCACCTGGCTAAGCAGGCCGCTCGGGGTGATGTTGCGGGCGGCGAAGAAGGCGAGCGGGAAGGCAACGATGCCGCCGAGCAAGGTGCCGAGAAACGCCATGGCGATGGTCTGGAACAGCTTCGTCCAGACGTCGCCATGCTGCCATTGGGCGTTGTTCCAGATATTGTCGGCGGCCAGCGCAATGTTTGATGTGCCCGGCTTGAGCTGGGGTCCGGACATCAGCAACGAGACCACCTCGCCGGGCGACTTGCCGAAGAAGGGCGAGCGTGTGTCGAAGACGAAATTCGCCCAGCCGAGGAAACGTTTGCGGACCTTGACGCGATCGACGGTTATGCGGACCTCGCCGGCAAAGCCCATCCTGGCGACGATCTCATCGTCATGCGCGGTGATCCACTCCGGCACCGGGCCGGATATTACCGGTTTGCCGCTGGCCAAGGACACCGGCACCGTCTGGCCATTGGCGACCAGCGTCGCCTCGGTCTTGTCGAAGATGACCGATTTGGCCCGGCCGTCGATCAGGATGGTGTAGGAGCCGTTGGCGTTGGTGATGACCCAATCGGGATGCGGATCTTCGCCGAGCGCCGAAAAACGCGGGTATCTGGGTGTGATCTGAGGCTGGTCGAGACGGAATTCCGGCTGCAGATCGTAGCTGATCCATTGCGTCAGGAAGAGCGGCAGGCGCTCCCAGTGCGATTCCCTCAGCACTTGCGGCAGGCTGAAGAACCACAAGGCGTAGAGGAGATAGAGTAGGATGCCGGTGAACAGGACCAGCGGGCCGAAGCGTTTGTACAAGGGCCGCCGGAACACTTGGGGAAAGCGCTCCTCGATCGACCGCATCTCATCGGCGGTCATTGCGGCCATGGGCAGTCTTCTTGTTGATTTGCCATGATCTTTTCCAAAAACCGGAATCCACTTTTTGGGATCATGGTCAGGCACCCATCATGAATGCCTGCTCGCCGACGAGCTTGCGGCGTAGCCAGGCGGAAAACTGGTCGACGAGGAAGATCGTCGTGAACAGCAGCAGCACCAATGCCAGCGTCTTGGCGCCGAAGCCGCGCGAGATGGAGAGCTTCAGTTCCTCGCCGATGCCGCCACCGCCGACCGCGCCGATAATGGTCGAGATACGCACATTGATCTCGATCCTGAGCAGCGTGTAGGACATGAAATTGGGCAGCACTTGCGGCAGGCCGGCAAAGCGCACGCGCTCGAACCAGTTGGCGCCGACCGCGCGCAGGCCTTCTTCGGCGCGCATGTCGATGTTTTCGTTGATCTCGTAGAAGAGCTTGCCGAGAGCGCCGATGGAATGCAGGCCGATGGCGATGATGGCTGCGACCGGGCCGGTCGAGAGGATGGCTGCGAACAGGCCGGCAATGACGATCTCGGGGAAGGCGCGAAGCAGTTCCATGAAGCGCTTGACGACGAGCCTGAGCACCGGACTGGGCGTCAAGTTGCGCGCGGCGATGAAGGAAAAGGGCACCGCAAAGACAAAGCCGATGAAAGTGGAAACCAGCGCCACGTTAAGCGTGGTGAGCATCAGCTCGAAATATTCGGGTAGATAAAAGCCGCCCCAGAGATAGACGCGGCCAAGCGGGAAGTTGAACTCTTGGCTGCCCTTGTCGTGCGGCGATGCGATGTCGAACAGCGCCCGCCAGACGTCGTTCCAGTCCTTGGGAACAAGCCAACTAAGGAAATCCAGTATGTGCGGCAGCCGATCGAAGAAATGTCCGGCATTGGCCTCGTCGGCGAACCACATGGCTGTGCACATGGCGACAAGCAGTGAGCCGATGCCGAGCGCCGTGTAGAACCGGCGCAAGGACGTCTGGCGTCGCCAGGCGTCTGCTGCCTGCCAGACCGCGTCTGAACGAATTGTAGCGGCGAAGGTCATACGGGGTCACGAGCGGACACGCAAAAAGGGCGGCGACCGCATCGGCCCGAAAGTCGACTTTCGGAAAGCACGATGCGGCATCTAAGTGTTAGAGCGTACTTTGTGCGTCCAAGTGGACGCACGTCGCTCTAATGGACGCCGCCCTTTCCGCAATTGTCGTCAGCCGCCGATCGCGGCTTTGCGGGCTTCGACGATGACGCTGTAGAAGTCCGGCTTCACCGGAACATAGCCGGTGAAATCGCCCCCTTCGATGGCCTCGAAGCAAGGCTTGTCCTTGGCCGGCAGGCTGGTGAAGAAGTTGGCGAGCTTGGCGCTCATATCGCCGCCGAGTGCGGTGCGCACGACCAGCGGGCCGTTCGGGATCAAGCCGGAGCGCCAGACTTCGACGAAATCGTTGGGGTCCACGGCGCCCTTGGCGACTTCCTTGTGGAAGGTGCCGGAGGTGTAGCCGTTCTTGAAGTCGCCGATGCCAGAGGAATCGTCAACCGCAACATCGACCTTGCCGTCGCGAACGGCGAGGAGGTTGTTCTCGTGGCCACCATTGAACTGTGTCGAGGCGAAGAAGGTTTCGTTCGAAGCGCCGGTGTCTTTCGGGATCTGGGTCAGCGGGATCAGGTAGCCGGAGGTCGAATCCGGGTCGGCATAGCCGAGCTTCTTGCCCTTGGCCGACTTGATGTCGGTGATGCCGGACGACTTCAGCGCAAGGCCGATCGAATAATAGCCGGTCGCGCCGTCGGTCTGCTGGGTGGTGAGGATCGGGGTCACGGCGGTCGGATCCTTGAGGTAGACGCTGGCATAGCCCGACGCGCCAAGCTCTGCGAAATCGAGCGTGCCGCCGAGCAGGCCCTGGATAACGCCGTCATAGTCGGCGGCCGGGAACAGCGAGACCTTCTCGAAGCCGAATTCGGACTTCATGTGATCGGCGAGGCACTGAAAGTTGCGCAGCCGGTCCGCTTCGTTTTCACCGCCAAGGATGCCGATGCGGAATTCCTTGATATCCTGGGCGTGAGCGGCGCTTGCCGCGATGGCGAGCAATGAAACGGCGCCAAAAACCATCTTCCTGAACATTATCTCTCTCCTGTTGGTCCCGGCCTCGCGCCGGTAGCGTTCGAATTTTTTGACAGGTGCCTTTGACGCGGGCGGGCGATCAGGCCGTTCTCAATATCCCGGGAATGCGGGCTCGAGCGGTCCGGCGGATGCAGCGATTTTCTGTTTGATGGCGACACTGGTGGAGGTGATGGCCTCGGAGATTTCGCCGCCATTGCTGTCGGCGCCGTAGACCATGCGCACGGCCTCGCGGTTGAGGGCTTCGGGCGGGCCGTCGAAGACGACCTTGCCGGCGGCCATGCCGATGATGCGGTTGCAGTAGGTGCGGGCCGTATCCAGCGTATGCAGATTTGTGATGACGGTGATGCCCTCGCGCAAATTGATGTCCTGCAGCGAATCCATCACCACCTTGGCGTTGAGCGGATCGAGCGAGGCAATCGGCTCATCCGCCAGCAACACCTTCGGCTGCTGCATCATGGCGCGCGCAATCGCAACGCGCTGCTGCTGGCCGCCGGAAAGTGTGCCGGCCGGCTGCAGGGCGGTGCGGGCGATGTCGAGGCGCTCGAGGGCTGCAACCGCCTCGGCGCATTCACCGCGGGAGAACATGCCAAATAGGTTGGACAGCGTCGAGCGGTGGTTGAGCCGGCCGAGCAGCACATTGGTCAGCACATCGAGGCGCGGCACGAGATTGAACTGCTGGAAGATCATGGCGCAGTCGCGCTGCCATCGCCGGAGCGGCGAGCCGCGCAACCGGGAAATTTCGGCGCCGTCAAAAAAAATCGATCCTTGGCTCGGATCGATGAGGCGGTTGATCATGCGCAGAAGCGTCGATTTGCCGGCGCCGGAGCGACCGATGATGCCGACCATCTGACCGTGCGGAATCGAGATGTCGACATTGCTGACAGCGGTGTTCTTGCCGAACCGGCGGGTGACGCCGCGAATTTCGAGCGTTGCTGACATTTCTGGCGTTGCTGACATGGGTAAGTTCCAGTCCAGTCGCGGTTGAAGGTCTGTTAACCCTCGCTAGCGCAACGGCATGAACCTGCGGTGTCGGATTGATGTCAGTTTTGTTACTGCCCACAGGCGCGTTTGGCGCAGAGGCGAGTTGACCCAAACCGCTGCCGTCCGGGCGGCTTGGATGGGATCAGCCGAGGATCAGCAACTCCTCGAAATGCTCCATGTCCCTGAAGCGGCAAAAGGCAGGTGGCCGCAGCTCGATCACCGGAGCCTGGCGGGCAAACAGCGAGAGGCAATCGTCGAACAGATCTTGCCACTCGGACGCCCCTTCGTCCGCCAGACGCCGGATCTGGTAGGCGAACGTGATGTGGAAGACGTAAGTGTCGTGGTCGGGATGCCGGTATCCGAAAGGCGCCGACAAGGCATCGCGCCATGCGCGCAGGATATGCACGTCCTCATCGGTTGCGCCGGCAACGGTCAAGCCCGTCGGCACGACATCGACGACCTTGATCTTGAAGGCGCCGTAGCCTTCGAAGCCGTTCAGGCGTTCCTGATAGAGGCGGGTCATGTCGTCGATGCTGGTGTCGAGCGGCACATCCTCCGGCCAATAGGGAAGCCGGCGGCGGTATTCGATGATGCCCTGGAACAGCGTCATGTGCAGGCTGGAGACGGGCGTGAAGGCCAGCCCGTCGGCATCAGGCATGGCGCGCATGCGCTCACGCACGTCGATGATCACCGCTTCCGAAGCCGAGCCGTTGACGAGATGGCAGACGACCGTGTTGCCGGGCTCGTTGAGAAAATTACCAGAGGTGTCGTAGCGCCTGCCGAGATGCACCGGAGGGGTCGGGTTCGAGCCGGCAAAGAATCCGGCGAGCGAAGGTCTGACTGAAACAGGCATTGCGATCTCCAAAGGAAGGCCGCGTCCTGCCCCGACGATGTGTCAGGGACATGAAAACCGTGCCAAGAAGTAGAATATCAAAGGCATGATTCGCCAAGTGATGCTGCCGGGGTTTCCACATCATCAAGATTGAAATAAAGATTCAAACTCGTATCAAAGAGAGGCTTCCTAATTGCTACGTTGGCGCCAGTGGTTGCGACTGTATGCTGCAGGGGTAGTCGCTGCGATGAGTTTCACAGTGGCCCTGGTTTTGACGTCCATTATATCGGGTTGTTAGCTTGAACCATCCAATATCTGGATACTTGTACAATTATGGAAATGGGCGTGACGCGGCCATTATTCTAATGATTCTCATTTTTTTAATCGTTCTAGTTACGATAAATTTTGCAAATAAAGTTGAGGAAAAACCAAATCGCTTATAGATATTGGTTGTGACAAAAAATTTATAGAACTTATCAGGTTAAATCAGACTGGTGTTGCTATTCTTATTACGTTAGGATTTCTTTCTATTATTTTGGACATTTGCCTGAGCGGCTGACTTATTCAGGGCGTCAACCCCCATGCTTCTCCAAAAACTGATTGGCCTCCAGCTCGCGGAAATCGTCGAGCGCGGCGCGCAGCCTTGCATGGTCCCAGTCCCACCAGCCGAGCGCCTGGTAGCGCTCCGCGGTGCGGCGGTCGAAGCGTTCGCGGATCGGCTTGGCCGGTACGCCGGCGACGACGGTGTAGGGCGCGACGTCCTTCGACACCACCGCGCCGGCACCGACCGCCGCGCCATGGCCGACGGTGACGCCGGGCAGGATGGTCGAGCCGTGGCCGAGCCAGGTGTCGTGGCCGATGGTGACGCGTTTGGCGCGGCGCTTGGCGAAGAATTCGCTCTCGTGCTCGGCGTCGTCCCAATAATCCGAGGCGCGATAGGTGAAATGGTGCAGCGTCGGCCGCCAGGTCGGATGGTTGGTGGCGTTGATGCGCACGCTGGCGGCGATGTTGGCGAATTTGCCGATCGTCACGCACCAGACGCCACAGTCCTGCATCATGTAGGAATAGTCGCCGAGCGTGCTTTCCGACACCCGGCAGCGCTCGGCGATCTCGGTCCAGCGGCCGAGCGTCGAGTTCTCGACTTGCGCCGTCTCGTGGACCAGCGGCGTTTCCGACAGCTTTCTTGTCATGCGGCAATTTTCCCGGCGGCAAAAGCTGTCACGTCGATGACGCGGTCGGCCACCGCCTCGCGCACGTCGCGGTCGTGGAAGATACCAAGCAGGGCAACGCCGGCCGCCTTCTTGGCCGCGATCAGCGCAATCACCACGTCGCGGTTCCTGGCATCGAGCGAAGCGGTCGGCTCGTCGAGCAGCAGGATCGGATGCTCGGTGATGAAGCCGCGCGCGATGTTGACGCGCTGCTGTTCACCGCCGGAGAACGTCGCCGGCGGCAGCGCCCAGAGCTTCTCCGGCAGGTTGAGCTGCGCCAGCAAGGCACGTGCCTTGCCGTGCGCGACCTCGCGCTCCTCGCCGCGCTCGACCAGCGGTTCGGCGACGACATCGAGGGCGGAGACGCGCGGTACGGTGCGCAGGAACTGGCTGACATAGCCGATCGTGAGCCGGCGCACGGCAAGCACGGTGCGAGGGCTGGCCGTCGCGAGATCGATGAGCCCGTCCTCGTGCTGGACGATGATCTGGCCTTCGTCGACCGCATAGTTGCCGTAGAGCATCTTCAGGATCGAGCTCTTGCCGGCGCCGGACGGGCCGCCGAGCACTGCACATTCGCCGCTCCTGATCGAAAACGACACGCCGGCGACGACAGGCAGTTTGATGCCATCGCGCAGATGCATGGTGAAGCTCTTGGCGACATCGGAGACGACGAGCGGGGTTGCCATGGTTACACCTGAAGTATCGAGGAAACGAGAAGCTGGGTGTAGGGCGCGCGCGGATCGTCGAGCACGCGGTCGGTCAGGCCGCTTTCGACGACACGCCCGTCCTTCATCACCATCATGCGCTGCGATAGCAGCCGCGCCACCGCAAGGTCGTGGGTGACGACGATGGCCGCCAGGCCGAGATCGGTGACTAGTCCGCGCAGCAGGTCGAGCAGGCGCGCCTGCACCGAGACATCGAGGCCGCCGGTCGGCTCGTCCATGAACACCAGCCGCGGCCCGGTGACGAAGTTGCGGGCGATCTGCAGGCGCTGGCGCATGCCGCCGGAAAAGGCGCGCGGCTCGTCGTCGATGCGGTCCTCGTCGATCTCGACGCGCGACAGCCAGTCGACGGCAGTGGCGCGGATGTTGCCGTAGTGGCGGTCGCCCACCGCCATCAGCCGTTCGCCGACATTGGCGCCGGCCGATACAGTCATACGCAGCCCGTCGGCCGGATTCTGGTGGACGAAGCCCCAGTCGGTGCGCATCAGGAACCGGCGTTCCGCCTCGCTCATGCGGTAGAGCTCGCGGAACTGGCCGTCGCGCATGCGGTAGCTGGCGGTGCCGGAGCTCGGCAGCAGCCGGGTCGACAGGCAGTTGAGCAATGTGGTCTTGCCGGAACCGGATTCGCCGACGACAGCCAGCACTTCCCCCGGCCACAGGTCGAAGCTGACGTTCTCGCAGCCGACACGCGAGCCGTAGAATTTGGACAGTGCCGAGACGCGCAGCAGCGGTTCGTCGGTCATTGCGCCGGCTCCGTTTTTTCTGGGGCAAGATGAGTTTCAGGCGCGAGATGGCCGCGATGGCCCTCTTCGCGGCGCTTCTCGCAGTGGTCGGTGTCGGAGCAGACGAACATGTGGCCGCCATGGTCGTCGAGGATGACCTCGTCGAGATAGACGTTCTCGGCCGCGCACAGCGCGCAGGGCTGGTCGAAGGTCTGCACCTCGAAGGGATGATCCTCGAAGTCGAGGCTGACCACCTCGGTGAAGGGCGGCAGCGCATAGATGCGCTTCTCGCGGCCGGCGCCGAACAATTGCAAAGCCGGCGAACGATGCATCTTCGGATTGTCGAATTTCGGCGTCGGCGACGGGTCCATGACATAGCGGCCCTCGACCTTGACCGGGTAGGCGTAGGTGGTGGCGATGCGGCCGTGCTTGGCAATGTCCTCGTAAAGCTTCACATGCATGAGGCCGTATTCCTCCAGCGCATGCATCTTGCGCGTTTCGGTTTCGCGCGGTTCGAGGAAGCGCAGCGGCTCGGGGATCGGCACCTGATAGACCAGCACCTGGCCCGCCGTCAGCGGGTGCTCGGGGATGCGGTGGCGGGTCTGGATGATGGTCGCCTTCGCCGTCTCGGTGGTGACGGCGACATCGGCGACTTTCTTGAAGAAGGCGCGGATCGAAACGGCATTGGTGGTGTCGTCGGCGCCCTGGTCGATGACCTTCAGCACATCGTCGGGGCCGATGATCGAGGCGGTGACCTGGACGCCGCCGGTGCCCCAGCCATAGGGCATCGGCATTTCGCGCGAGGCGAACGGCACCTGATAGCCTGGGATAGCGATGCCCTTGAGGATTGCGCGGCGGATCATGCGCTTGGTCTGCTCGTCGAGATAGGCGAAGTTGTAGGTGGCGATGTCGGCTGCTTGCGCGGTCATTCGGCGGCCTCTCTCTTCTCTTCCACCTTGCCGGTATTCTCGCGGGCGTCATGCTCTGCGCGCATGCGACGCACCAGGTCGAGCTCGGCCTGGAAGTCGACATAGTGCGGCAGTTTCAGATGCTCGACGAAACCGGTCGCCCGGACATTGTCGGAATGCGAGATGACGAACTCCTCGTCCTGGGCTGCGGCGACGACATCCTCGGCGAATTCGCTCGCCCGCAAGGCACGGTCGCAAAGCGCCATGGCCATCGCCTTGCGCTCGCTCTGGCCGAAGACGAGGCCGTAACCGCGGGTGAACTGCGGCGGCGCCTTGGCCGAACCCTTGAACTGGTTGACCATCTGGCACTCGGTGACGCGCACGCTGCCGAGCGGTACCGCGAAGGGCAGTTCGGGCACGTCGAGTTCCAGCTCGACCTCACCGATGCGGACCTCGCCGACGAAGGGATGGTTGCGGGCATAGCCGCGCTGGGTGGAATAGCCGAGGGCCAGCAGAAAACCCTCGTCGCCGCGCGACAGCGCCTGCAGCCGGACGTCACGCGCCATCGGGAATTCCAGCGGTTCGCGGGTGATGTCGCCAGGAACGTGGTCCCCAGGCATTTCGCCATCCGGCTCGATCAGGCCTTCACGGGCAAGGATCGCCGAGACGCGCGGCATGGCCTGCGCTTCGCCTGCACGCTGTTCCGGCTCGGCGACATCGCCGCCGGTAGCAAGTTCGGGATCGAGCAGCCGGTGGGTGTAGTCGAAAGTCGGGCCGAGCAACTGGCCGCCGGGCAGATCCTTGTAGGTCGCCGACACCCGCCGCTCGACCAGCATCGTGCCGGTGTCGATCGCCCTGGTGTAGCCGAAACGCGGCAGCGTGGTGCGATAGGCGCGAACCAGGAAGATCGCCTCGATCATGTCGCCGCGCGCCTGGACGATGGCGAGTGCCGCCAATTCCCTGTCGTAGAGCGAACCTTCGCTCATCACCCGGTCGACGCCGAGCGCCAGTTGCTCGACGATCTGGTCGAGACGAAGTGCGGGCACCGAACGGTCGCCGCGCCGGCGGTCGGCGAGCAGTTTGTGAGCATTGCGAATGGCCGTCTCGCCACCCTTTACCGCAACATACATGCTACGCCTCCATGATCTTGATGCGCGTCGTGCGCGGCAGGCAGGCAACGCCGTCAGGGGTGGCGAGGACGATGTCGACACCGCGGGGAAAGCGCTGGTTGTTCTGCTTCCATTGTTCGACGAAATGGCGTGGCATTTGCGCCGGCGCGATCGTCGCAGTCTTCTCGATGCCCGGGCCTTCGAGCAGCAGCGGAGCGCCGGAGACGAGATCGCCGACCTCGAGGATCAGCGTCGTCGAACGATCGGGATAATCCTGGGTGCCTTGCGAAAACCCGTCGAGCGCCATCATCTCGGCCGGCGTGGCGATCAGCGCGAAATGCGCGTCGGCCGGGGTGTTGGCCAGCGGCGCGCCGGTATGGAAGCCAAGCCAGGATTTCACCGCCGCCGACCCCTGCAAAGCCGGGTCGAGCCAGAGCGGCGTGTCGTTGTCGCACAGCGTCAGCGCAACGGCGCCGGCGGTGGCCGACAGCGGCACCGGGGGGTGGGCAAGGGCCGGCAAGGGCTGGACGCTGCCCGGCCGCGCCATCGCGTCCATCACGGCACGGAATACGGTCTGGGCATTGAATACCGGATCGGCGAAGCCGCCTTCAATGGATTGAGTGGCGATATCCATCAGTCTTCTCCGCGCACCATGGTGAAGAAATCGACCTTGGTCGCCGCCGTTTCGGCGCGGCGCTGTTCACGCGCCTTGGCCAGTGCCGCCTGCAAGGGCGCAACGATCCTGGTCTCGACCTCGTTGCGGTGGGCAGGATCCTGCCAGAGCGCGTCGGCGATTGCAGCCAGCCTTGCCTTCTGCTTGTCGCGACCAAGCGCGTAGCAGTGGCCGACATGGCCGGACGCAAGCCGCACCGTGGCACGGGTGACCGTCGCCTCGCCGACATTGAAGGGCGCGCCGCCGCCGCCGATGCGGCCGCGTACCGTAACCAAGCCGGTTTCGGGGCCACGCAGAAGTTCCGCTTCGCAAGGCAGGCCGGTTTCGTCCCACAGGCGGACGATGTCTTCGCCGGCCGATTGCGCCAGCGTCGCCATCACGGCCTTGCGCTCGGCTTGCTCTCGCGCTTCCCGTCCTCGCATGGCCGTACTCCTCGTTTGCGTGCATTTGTCTATTGATATAGACAACTATACAAATCATATCCATTATCTAGCGCGTGTCCATGACGGGCACGTGACACGGGCCAAAAGATCGGCGCAAGGAATTGGGGCGGGAGATGATCGGACAAGCCAACAGCATCGAGCGGCGCAGCGGTGTCGCGCTGTGGCGGCAGATCGCCGACCAGATACTGCATTCGATCGCCGCCGGCGATTTTCCCGAGAATGCCGCGCTGCCGCCGGAGATCGCGTTGGCCGGACGCTATGGCGTCAACCGCCACACGGTGCGTAGCGCTATCGCAGCGCTGGTGCAGGAGGGTGTGCTCAGGGCGGAGCAGGGGCGCGGCACCTTCGTGCTGTCGCGCAAGCGGCTGTCTTATCCGATCGGCGCCCGCACCCGCTTTTCCGAGGGATTGCAAGGACAGGCGTCCGAGCGGCATATCACCTTGCTCGCGTCATCGATCGAGCCGGCCAACCGTCGTGTCGCAGAGGGCTTAGGCCTTGCGACGGGGGCCGATGTGATACGCCTGGAAACGCGCGGCGAAGCCGATGGAATGCCGGTGTCCCGCGCGGCCGGCTGGTTCGATGCCAGGCGCTTTGCCGGCATCGATGCCGCCATGGCGGAAACCGGTTCGATCACCGCATCGCTGGCACGTTTCGGCATCGACGACTATCTCAGGCAATCGACCGTGCTGTCGGCGCGCCATGCCGATGCCGCCGACCTTGCGGACCTCGAGCTGCAGCCCGGCGCCATCGTGCTGGTGACGGTCGCCGTCAACGTCACGCCCGACGGTCAGCCGATACAGTTTTCGGAGTCGCGCTTCCCGGCCGAGCGGATCGAGCTCAAATTGTCGGCGCTCTGAGATGCGGCAGCCCTGGCATCATCCGACTTGAATGACGGCCTTGATCAGGCCGGACTTCTCATGCGCCCAGCGGGCGAGGTCGTGCGGCGTCTCGCCAAGCGTGGTGCGGTGGGTGACCAGCTTTGCCAGCGGCAGCGCGCCGTTGCGGATCGAGGCGGCGACATGGTCGAAATCGGCACGCAGGGCGTTGCGGCTGCCGATCAGCATCATCTCGCGCTTGTGGAATTCGGGATCGGAAAAGGCGATGTCGTCCTTGACGACGCTGACCAGGACCAGCGCCCCGCCATGCGCGACATGGGCGAAGGCCGACTGCACCGACTGGGTGTTGCCGGTGGCATCGAAAACCACGTCGAAGCCGTCGCGGCCGGTTGCTTCCCGCACCAGGTCGGCAGCGGTACCTCGCGAGCCGTCGAGCGTCGCGAAGCCGAGTTCGCTTTCGGCAAAGCCAAGCCGTTCAGCGCTCATGTCGAGCAGCGTCACGTCGAGCCCGGCGATGCGGGCGAACAGCGCCGTGCCGAGCCCGATCGGGCCTGCACCGATGACCAGTGTGCGCGCACCTGGATCAGCGAGCGAGCGCCGCACGGCATGGGCGCCAATCGCCAGGAATTCGACGGCGGCGGCATCGGCCAGCGACAGGCCGTTTGCCGGATAAAGATTTTGCGCCGGCACCAGGATCTGCTCGCACATAGCGCCGTCGCGGTGGACGCCGAGCACCTCGATCCTGACGCAGCAATTCGGCTTGCCTTGCCGGCAGGCGATGCATTTGCCGCAGGCGAGATAGGGATTGACGATCACCGCTTCGCCGACGGCGAGATCGACGTCCTCGCCAACCTCGATCACGGTGCCGGAAACCTCGTGGCCCATGATGCGGGGATAGGCGAGGAACGGGTGCTTGCCTTCGAAGATGTGATAGTCGGTGCCGCAGATGCCGACATGGCTGACGGCGACCAGCGCCCAGCCGGCGGGGGGCGCGTCAGGCGCCGGACGATCTTCGAGGACAAGTTCGCCGGGCGAGCGGCAGACGACGGCTTTCATGCTTCAATCCAGTCGGTTCATGGCACCGCCGGCCCTGCTGTCGCGAGGCCGGCGGTTGTTGGGAGGCGGTCTATTTGCCGCGGCGGCGCAGTCCGTCGAAATAGACGATGACGATGATCAGCACGCCGGTGATGATGCGCTGCCAGAAGGCGTTGACGTTGAGCAGATTGGCGCCGTTGTTGATGGTGGCAAGGATGAAGGCGCCGAGCAGCGGTCCGTGCACGGAGCCGACAGCGCCGAACAGCGAGGTGCCGCCGATCACCGAGGAGGCGATCGCCTGCAATTCCCAGCCCTCGGCCTGCGTCGGATTGCCGATGCCGATGCGCGAGGCAAGCAGCACGCCGACGAAGGCCGCACACAGGCCCGACAGCGTGTAGGCCATGTAGATGGTGCGCTGGACGTTGACGCCTGACAGGCGCGACGCCTCGGCGTTGGAGCCGACCGAGAACAGATAGCGGCCCCAGCGGCTGTGGTGCAGGAAGATGTAGGCTGGGATGCCGACCAGGATCACCATCCAGAACAGATTGGGAACGCCGGCGAAGGAACTGCGCGAGAACGTCTGGAAGGCGTCGTTGTTGATCGAGATCGAGTTGCCATTGGTCATCAACAGACCGATGCCGCGCAGCGAGGTCAGCGTTGCCAGGGTGATGATGAAGGGCGGCAGGCCCATCTTGACGATGCCGAACCCATGGAACATGCCGATGGCGACGCCGACCAGCAAGGTGATCAGGATGGCGAGGAAAACCGGTGTGCCGGCGTTGATCAGCATCGCGACGATGACGGTGGCGAAGCCGACCACGGCGCCGACGGAAAGGTCGATGCCGCCGGTGATGATGACGAAGGTCTGGCCGACCGCCAGGATGGCGATCATCGACCCTTGCCGCAACAGGTTGGAGATGTTGTTGGCGGAGGCGAAGCTCGGCGTCGCCACCGACAGGATGATCCATAAAAGAACCAGCAGCGCCAGCAGTGTCAGCCCGAACAGGGCGTTGTAGTTGCGTTTCGGCCTTTCGGCAGCGATCGCCTCGGTGCTCATATCTTCCCTCCCGGTCTTTCTTGTTTCTCGGCCAGCGCCTGGGTGAGGATCTCCTCGTGATCAGCGGTACGAAAGCCGTGCGTGGCCACCAGCTTGCCGCGCCGGAACACGTGCAGCGTGTCGGCGAGTTCATAGACCTCGGGCAGGTAGGACGAGATCAGGATGATGCCGGCTCCCTTGGACAACAGCGCGCCGAACAGGCGGTAGATCTCGGCCTTGGTGCCGACGTCGACGCCGACAGTCGGCTCGTCGAAGATGAACAGCTTGGCGCCATGGGCGAGCCATTTGCCGATGACGATCTTCTGCTGGTTACCGCCGGACAGGCTGGAGGCCAGCGCGCCGCGCGTCGGCGTCTTGATGCGCAGGTCGGCGATCTGGCGATCGGCTTGCGCCTTTTCCTGCGCGCGGGAGATCAGCAGATTGCTCGAGATGCGCTTGTAGATCGGCAGATTGAGGTTGAGTCCGACCGGCAGGTTGAGGCAGAGGCCCTGGTCGCGGCGGCTTTCCGGGGCCAGCGCCATGCCGAGCCTGATCGCGTCATGTTCGGAATTGACCTTGACCTCCTTGCCCCCCCAGAGGATCTGGCCGGCCGATTTGCGGTGGCGGCCATAGAGCGTGGTGACGAACTCGCTGCGCCCGGCGCCGATCAGGCCGTAGAGGCCGACGATCTCGCCGGCGCGGACGGACATCGAGACATTTTCGAAACCCTTGCCGGACAGGTTCCTGGTTTCGACGATGGTCGCGCCGGGGGTGAAATGCTCCTTGTGGTAGACCTGCTCGATCGAGCGGTTGATCATCATCTTGACCAGCTCGGCGTCATTGGTCTCGGCAATGTTCCTGGTGCCGACCAGCGTGCCGTCGCGCAGCACCGAGACGCGGTCGGCGAGCTCGAACACTTCTTCCATGCGATGGCTGATGTAGATGATGGTGACGCCTTCGCCCTTCAGCCGGCGGATCAGCGTGAACAGCTGGTCGGCCTCCTTACGGGTAAGATAGGCGGTCGGCTCGTCGAAGATCAGGAATTTGGTGCCGCGCACCGTGGCGCGGGCGGCGGCGATCAACTGCTGCTGGCCGATGGTCAGGTCACCCAGCATGACATGCGCCGGCAGGTCGAAGCCGAGATCGTCGATGATCTTCTGCGCCTGCCTGACCATCGCCCGCTGCTGCAGGATGCCGAAGCGGGAATCCTCCTCGCCGAGGAACATGTTGGCGGCGACGGTGAGATGGCGGCACAGGACGACTTCCTGATGCACGGCATTGATGCCGAGCGCCATCGCCTCATGCGGCGTTGCCAATGCGGCAGGCTTGCCCTCCCAGATGACATCGCCGGAGGTGCGCGGCATGACGCCGGTAAGAAGCTTGATCAGGGTGGATTTGCCGGCGCCGTTCTCGCCGACGATGGCGTGGATCTCGCCGGCCTTAAAGGCGAGATCGACCGGCTTCAGCGCATGGGTGCCGGGATAGCGCTTTTCCAGCCCGCGGAGTTCGAGGATGGTCCTGCCCGGTTCCAGCGTTGGGGCCGGATGGAGTTCCTGCGCCGTCGACATCATGACAATCCTCCCAGATTGGCCACCAAAGATTGGCCTCGCGATTGGCACGAGTGGGATGTTTCCGGGGCGAAAAGGCCCCGGAAACAGTTCACTTGCGGCTATGCTCAGTCGAGCTTCGGGTTGAGCAGCGCGTCGATCTTCGGATCCTTCATGTTGGCCTTGGTAACCAAATTGGCGCCGGTATCGACATTGGCCTCGACCTTCTCGCCCTTCGAGGCGGCGAGCGCCGTCTTGATGCCGTCATAGCCCATCCGGTACGGATCCTGAACGACGAGAGCCGAAATGACGCCGTCGTTGAGGAACTTGATCAGCTTCTCGTCGCTGTCGAAACCGACCAGCCCGACCTTGCCGGCAAGACTGTTCTCGGCGATCGCCTGACCGACGCCCTGCGCCATGATCAGGTTGGAGGCGAAGATGCCCTTGAGGTTGGGGTTGGCGGTGATCAGGTCGGTGGCGATGTTGAGGCCGGTGGTGGCCTGGCCGTCGGCGTATTTGTCGGCGACCAGCTTGAGGCCCGGATATTTGGCAGCGAGCTGTTCCTTAAAACCCTGGGCCCGCTGTTCGAGCGAGCCGGCGCCCGGAAGAGCGGTGATCAGGGCGACGTCGCCCTCGACCTTGCCGCCATTGGCTTCGCCGATGGCTGCGGCAAGGCCGTCAGCGGCGACGCGGCCGCCCTGGATGTTGTCGGTGGTCAGGAACGAGGTGAAGGCTTTGGAGTCGGCGCCGGAGTCGATGCCGATGATCTTGACCTTGGTGGCGGCCTCGTCGATCGGCTTGCCGAGCGCCTTGGCTTCGGTCGGCGCGATGACGACGGCGGCCGGGTTACCGGCGACGGCATTTTCGAGGATCGAGATCTGGCCGTTGACGTCGGTCTCGGCCTGGGCGCCGAGTTCCGGCACGTTGACGCCGAGATCCTTGCCGGCCTTGCGGGCGCCGGCCAGAACGATCTGCCAGTAGAAGGACGTGGTGTCCTTGACGATGATCGGAATGGTCGCGTCGGCCGCGGATGCCGGGGCCGAGTGCATCACGCCGGCAATCATCGAGGCGGCTGCGAGTGCCACGAAGGCGCGGCGATTGAGAATGCTGGTCACGAATTTCATTAGGAGTCCTCCCTAAGTCGCCCGGTGAATGTTACGGAAGCTCCATTCGGATGGCGCGGCCCAAACGGAACTTTATCAATAAAAAACATTTACCGCATTTTGATAGTGCATCACCTCGGTCGGCGCAAGCGATGTTTGATGGCCGCTCGAATGGCTGGGCGGGAAAGCTTGCTCCCTCGGAACTCCGCTGCCAATCTCCTCCAATATGTCGCATGGAATATTAATTCCATCATCCAGTCAATATGGAATGTTCATTCTTTTTCGGGAGCGTTGGAACTGTGACGCCTGGCGATCACGTCCGGTGTTCGCGATTATTGCGCATGTCCGGCTTAGAGCGTCGCTCCGAGATGCCAAGGCACGAACTCGTTGTCGCCGTAGCCGAACTCTTCGCTCTTGGTCTTGCGGCCCGAAGCCGTCTCGACGATCAGTTCGAAGATCTCGCGGCCCATGCCGGCGATGGTCTTTTCGCCCGAGGCGATGACGCCGCAATTCACGTCCATGTCCTCCTCCATCGTGTGATACATGGTCGAGTTGCTGGCGACCTTGATCGACGGCGTCGGCCGGCAGCCGAAGCAGGAGCCGCGGCCTGTGGTGAAGACGATGACGTTGGCGCCGCCCGCCACCTGGCCGGTGGCCGAGACCGGGTCGTAGCCGGGCGTGTCCATGAACACCAGCCCGTGCCCGGTGACCTTTTCGGCATAGCCGAAGACGCCGTTGAGCGGCGTCTGGCCGCCCTTGGCGACCGCGCCGAGCGACTTTTCCAGGATGGTGGTCAGGCCGCCGCGCTTGTTACCCGGTGAGGGATTGTTGTCGATCGATGCGCCATGCTTGGCGACGTGGTCTTCCCACCATTTCACATAACCGTCGAGCTTGGCGGCGATCTCGGGGGTTGCGGCGCGATAAGCGAGCAGGTGCTCGGCGCCGTAGATCTCCGTCGTCTCGGAGAGGATGCCGACACCGCCGACGCCGGCCAAAATGTCGACCGCGGCACCCAGCGCCGGATTGGCGGTGATGCCGGACATGCCGTCGGAGCCGCCGCATTGCAGGCCGACGACGATCTCGCTGACCGGGATCGGCTCACGCTGAAGCTTGCCGACCTCCTCGGCGATCTCGGCCAGCACGACCAGCGCCTTCTCGACCGATTTGCGCGAGCCGCCGGCTTCCTGGATGTTGAAATGACGTTTTCCCGCGGCAACGCCCTTCTGGCCGTAGAGGGTGAGCTGGTTGACCTCGCAGCCGAGCCCGACCATCAGCACACCACCAAAATTCGGATGACGGGCGTAGCCGGCCAGCGTGCGGTGTAGCACCATCATGCCGTCGCCGGTGGCGCTCATGCCGCAGCCCTGGCCGTGGACGATCGGGACGAAGCCGTCAATGCCGGGATATTGCGGCAAAAGCGTGCGGTTCGCCGCGTCGGCGATGGCGTGGCAGACGGTGGCCGAGCAATTGACGCTGGCGAGAATGCCAATGAAGTTGCGCGTGCCGGCGCGGCCGTCGGCGCGGCGGTAGCCCATGAAGGTGCGGGCGCGGTCGGCCTCGGTCGCATGCACTGCCTCGCTCGGCGGCACCACCGGCAAACGCCCGCTTTCGAAGACCAGATTGTGCGAATGGACATGCTCGCCGGGCGCGATGTCTTGCGTGGCGCGGCCGATCGCCTGGGCGTATTTGACCACGGCCTCGCCGGCCGCAATCGGCTTGATCGCCACTTTGTGGCCCGGCTCGATCACTGCGGCGGCGACGGCGCCGCCCGGCAGCACGGTGCCGATCTCGATGCGGCCATTGGCGACCGCGACATTGTCGGCGGGAGACAGAAGAATGCTGTTTGCGGCGTTCACGGGAGCTTCCTGGGTGTGTTCCTGGGTGCGCGAGCGGATTGACACGCGGCTCTTAACATATAATGTCTTTTATCGTGAAAAAACATTTTTGCGTCAATTGTTTTTTCGCCAGAGCGCGACGCGTCTTTGGATGCGAGAAGTAGGCTCTACAACCAAAACTAGCGTTGCGCATGATGTTTTCCGAAAAGGTACCGGTTTCATGCGCGAGAAACGCTTCACACCGGCCGCAAACGCCGATGCGCCACGGGGCAGGGGATGTCGAAGAGCAACAACGTTTACAAGGACGCCTATAATCGCGGTCTGAGGCTGCTCGACGAAACCAGGAGCCTGCCTTCGGAGCCGGAGCTGGGTACGCTGCTCGGCGTCAGCCGCACGACGGTCCGCACTATCCTTGCGCGCATGGAAGAAACCGGGCTGATCGACTGGAACAAGCGCAGCAAGACGGTCCTGCGCGAACCGCGACCGGACGATTTCTTCCCCGAGGAAGAAACCGATACGCTGGCCGAGATCATCGAGCGCTCCTTCATGCGGCGGCTGCTTGCCAGCGGTGCCGAAGCCGGCATGCAGATCAACGAGCTCGAACTGGCGCGCGAGATCGGCGTCGGCACCACTAGCGTGCGCGAATTCCTGATCCGCTTCTCGCGCTTCGGGCTGATCGAGAAGCGCCGCAACAGCCACTGGGTGCTGAAAGGCTTTACCCGCGCCTTCGCGCTGGAGCTTACCGAAATCCGCGAGATGTTCGAACTGCGCTCGGCCGCAGCCTTTGCCGCTCTGCCCGAGGACAGCCCGGTGTGGGACGACCTCGACCGCCTGGAAGACGAGCATCACCGGCTGGCGCGCGAGATCGCCGTGCGCTTCAACGAATTCTCCGAGCTTGACGAGCGCTTTCACCGGCTGATCCATCGGGCATCGCACAACCGCTTCATCGTCGATTTCTACGACGTCATCGCCATGATCTTCCACTACCACTACCAGTGGAACAAGGCGCAGGAGCGCGAGCGCAACGAAGTCGCGGTCCAGGAGCATCTCGCCTATATCGCCGCACTCAAATCGCGCGATCTCGCCAAGGTCGACGCCGCCTGCCGCAAGCACCTGAAATCGGCCCGCCACACGCTGCTGACGTCCATTCCCGAGGGCAGGCAGCCGCAACGCGCGTGATTGTGTTGCGTTGCCGCAGCAACGTTTTGGCGATTTTCCGGCCGCCGGCTCCGTGGTAGAGAGCTGACGTTGCTGCGTGAAGAGGCTGGTTCTTGACCATACGCCGGAGACGATGGAGCATGCCGGTCGTGTTCGCCGCGGCGTGGCTTTTCGTGCTCCAGTCGATATTCGGCGCGGTTGCTTCCGGCGTCGAGCCGAACGCCTCGCAATTCGATGCTTTCGGCAACACGATCTGCACCCATGGCGGTGCGGCGCAACTCCCCGCCGGTGATCCGCATCAGCAGCACATGCCGGCTTGCTGCATGCTTGGCTGCAACCTCGTTTCGGCGGTCTACGCGCCGCCCGATGCCGCCGGGAGCCTGGCTCGCAGCCTTTCCATCGAAACCATCGCCTTTTTCCTGCCGGCCTTCCGGCATCGCGATTTCGCCCGCGCCCGCACTCCGTCCAATCCGCGTGCACCACCGGCGACGGCCTGATCCGTTCTGGTTCGCGCCGCGCAACGCTTTGCCGGCGCGTTTATCGACATCGTTCGCGATCGGCCATCGGCGCGATCCCCCTTAAAGTCCACGGAGCAATCATGTCTCACTGTTTTCGCGCTGCCGCATCCAGCCGCAGGCGCTTCGCACTGGGTAGTTTCGAGCAGCGTCTCGGCATCGCCCTTTGCGCTCTTGCCCTCCTGTTCGCCAGCGCCCAGACGGTGTTGGCACACGAGTTCAAGCTTGGCGATCTCGAGATCGGGCACGCCTGGTCGCGCGCCACGCCAGCCGGCGCCAAGGTGGCCGGCGGCTACTTCACCATCACCAACACAGGCAGTGCGGCGGATCGCCTGCTGTCGATCACCTCCGACATTTCGGCCAAGGCCGAACTGCACGAGATGGGCGTCAGCAATGGCGTGATGACCATGCGGCCGGTCACCGGCGGCCTCGAAGTCCCGGCTGGCGGCAAGGTCGCGCTGGCGCCCAACGGCTATCATTTGATGTTCATGGATTTGAAGCGGCAGCCCAAGGAGGGCGAAACGTTCTCCGCCACGCTGACCTTCGAGAAAGCCGGGCCCGTGCAGATTGAATTCGCCGTGCAAGGCATCGGCAGCGCGGCGCCCCAGGACGACGACTGACTTGGCCGCTTCGAGAGGTAGCCTCATGAAGAAATCTCTTTTGCCCGGCTGCGTGCTTCTTGTCCTCGGGACCAGCGCGGCCTTTGCCCACATCACGCTCGAAACGCCGGAGGCGGCGGTGGGCTCGACCTACAAGGCGGTTCTTCGGGTGCCGCATGGCTGCGAGGGCAAGGCGACGACCGCGCTGCGCGTGCAGATCCCGGAAGGGGTGCTCTCGGTCAAACCGATGCCGAAGCCGGGTTGGACACTGCAGGTCAAGAACGGCAAATACGAAAAGTCCTACCAGCTCTACGGCCAGGCAGTGACCAGCGGCGTCAAGGAGATCGACTGGAGCGCCGGCAGCCTGCCGGACGAGTTCTATGACGAATTCGTCTTTCGCGCGACGCTGGCGTCCGACCTGCCGGCAGGCCAGATGCTGCATTTCCCGGTGGTGCAGGAATGTGACGGCATTGCAGATCGCTGGATCGAGATTCCGGCGGCCGGGCAGGCTGAGGACGCGCTGGAATTTCCGGCGCCCGGCCTCAAGCTGCTGCCGAAGACGTGATCCTTACGCGGCGCGCTCTATCCGAAAGAGCGCGCCGCTGTCTTTGTGGCGGTGACATGAGCGCGACATCCATCCTGCGAACGGCCTGCACAACCGGCCGGCTTGCCATCGGCCTGCTGGCTGCGATTGTGCTGCTTGCCACCATTGCCGCGCCAAACGCAGCCTTCGCCCATGCGGCGCTGATCAAGGCCGAGCCGGCTGACGGTGCGGTGCTGGCGCAGAGCCCGTCGCAGATGTCGCTGACCTTCAGCGAGCCGGTTTCGCCGCTGGTGCTGACGCTGGTGCGGCCCGACGGTACGTCGATCCCGCTGAGCTCTTTCCGGCTCAGCGGCCAGACCGTCGAGATCGACAATCCGCAGGCGCTGACGTCGGGCACGCATGTGCTGAGCTGGCGGGTAATCTCCGCCGACGGGCATCCGGTCGGCGGCTCGGTGCTGTTCTCGGTCGGTGCGCCGAGTGCTGCGCCGGCCGCCTCCGAAGCTGTCGACCGGGAGCTTCGAACGGCGATCTGGATCGGCAAGGTTTTTCTATACATCGGCCTGTTTTTCGGTGTCGGCGGTGCCTTTGCGCTAGGCTGGCTGGCGCAAGGCGGCCGATCCGGCCAGAACATGATCGTCGCCGCGATCCTGTGCGGGCTGGCCGCCGCACTCTTGTCGCTCGGTTTCCAGGGGCTGGATGCACTCGGCGCGCCGCTTGCCCTGCTGGCGCAGCCGGTCATCTGGCAGACCGCGCTCGGTACCAGCTTCGGCTGGACGGTGCTGATCGCGCTGATGGCGCTCGCCCTTGGCCTGCTATCGCTGGTCGTGTCGCCCGCCGACGCAAGGCCGCTCGCCTTGGCCGGACTGGTCGGCGTCGGCGCTGCACTTGCCGCCAGCGGGCATGCCAGTGCCGCCGAGCCGCAATGGCTGACAAGGCCGATGGTGTTTCTGCACGGCGTCGGCATTGCTGTCTGGGCCGGAGCGCTGACGCCGCTCGGTCTAGCCTTGAAACGGCAGCCGGCCGAAGCCGGGCCGTTGCTGCGCCGGTTTTCACGAGCGATCCTGTTCGTCGTGGCGGTGCTTGCGGCAGCCGGCATCGTGCTCGCCGTCATCCAGGTGCAAACGCCGTCGGCGCTGGTCCATACCGCTTACGGCCGGCTGCTGCTGCTCAAGCTGGTGCTGCTCGTCTTTCTGTTCACGCTCGCCGCCATCAATCGCTTCAAGCTTACGGCTCCGGCTGGGGCGGGCGAAACGGAAGTCGAGCGGCGGCTGGCCCGCTCGATCTTTATCGAGCTGCTGATCGTGGTGGCGATCTTCGGCGTTGCCGCCGGCTGGCGCTTCACGCCGCCGCCGCGGGCGCTGGCGATCGCCGCGGCACAGCCGGCATCGGTGCATATCCACACGCTGCAAGCGATGGCCGATCTCAGCATTGCGCCCGGCCACACCGGACCTGCTGCCGCTTCGATCTTCATCATGACCGGCGATTTCGGCCCGCTTGACGCCAAGCAGCTAACGCTGGTCCTGTCAAAGCCCGATTCCGGCATCGAGCCCATCAAACGCCCGGCGACGAATCCCGGCGACGGCACCTGGCGCGTCGACGATCTCGTCATTCCGGTCGCCGGCCGGTGGACGGCGCGGCTCGATATCCTGGTCTCGGATTTCGAGATGGTGAAGATAGAGGCGCCGATCGACATCAGGCCGTGACGACAGCGCTGGTCCACGCAAGACAATTCGGCGAGGCGGTTGACGCGGCCGCGAACCCCCGTCAATCATCGCCATCAAGAATGGGCGTCCAACCCAATCGCGGGCTCAAACCAACAAGATCCGAAAGCAGGGAAGAAACGATGGAAAAAGCCGAAATCGGCCTGATCGGCCTTGGCACGATGGGCTCCAACCTGGCGCTCAATATCGCCGAGAAGGGGCACCGCATCGCCGTCTTCAACCGCACCGCGGCGCGCACCGATGCCTTTGTCGAAAATGCCGGCGCGCTCAGGGATAGGGTGGTGCCTTGCTACAGCCTCGAGGAACTGGCGGCCGCGATCCGGCCGCCGCGGCCGATCATCATCATGGTGCTGGCCGGCAAGCCGGTCGACGAGCAGATCACGGCATTGCGCGGCGTGCTGTCGGCCAACGACATCGTCATCGACGCTGGCAATGCCAATTTCCGCGATACGATGCGGCGCTTTTCCGAGCTTACCGATTCGGGCCTGACCTTCATCGGCATGGGCGTGTCCGGCGGCGAGGAGGGCGCACGCCACGGTCCCTCGATCATGGTCGGCGGCACCGAAGAGTCCTGGAAGCGCGTCGAAAAGGTGCTGACCGCCATCTCGGCCAAGTTCAAGGGCGAGCCTTGCGCGGCGTGGCTTGGCACCGACGGCGCCGGCCATTTCGTCAAGACCATCCACAACGGCATCGAATATGCCGATATGCAGATGATCGCCGAGATCTACGGCATCTTGCGTGACGGGCTGGGCATGGGCCCGAAAGAAATCGCTGAGGTGTTTTCCCAGTGGAACACGGGCAGGCTCAACTCGTACCTGATCGAGATCACCGCCAAGGTGCTGGCCGCCGACGATCCCAAGACCGGCAAACCGGTGGTCGACATCATCCTCGACCGCGCCGGCCAGAAAGGCACCGGCAAATGGTCGGTGATCGAGGCGCAGCAGCTCGGCATCCCGGCCACCGCGATCGAGGCGGCGGTGGCGGCGCGCGTGCTGTCGTCGATCAAGGACGAGCGGCTTGCCGCCGAAAAGGTCTATGGCGGCGGCGTGAGCAGGATTTCCGGGGACAGGGACGCTCTGCTCGGCGATCTCGAGCTGGCGCTGTTTGCCGGCAAGATCGCCGCCTACGCGCAAGGCTTCGCGGTGATGAGCGGCGCGTCGAAGGAATTCAACTGGAACCTGCCGATGCCGGTCATCGCCAAGATCTGGCGGGCCGGCTGCATCATCCGCTCGCAATTGCTGGATACAATGGCGGAGGCCTTCGGCGCCGGCGGTGCGGCCACCAACCTGTTGATGGCGCCGGCTTTCGTCTCGTTGATGCAGGAGGCACATCCGTCGCTTCGCCGTGTCGTGGCAAGGGCAGCCGAAGCCGGCTCGCCGGTGCCGGCCCTGTCATCGGCACTTGCCTATTTCGACAGTTACCGGCAGGGCCGCGGCACTTCGAACCTGATCCAGGCGCAGCGCGATTTCTTCGGCGCGCACGGCTTCGAGCGCATCGATGGGCCGGGCGCCTTCCATGGCCCATGGGGGAGCGGCGCGGCGGGTTAGCGCCTGAACTTGGACGTAGAGTCCAATTTTGCGGTTGCCAGAAAGCAGATATCTCCAGCGACCAACTGGGTGTCGGGTCGCGCCAGGAACCTGCTATGCCGGTAGAGACGATTGACGGTCTCATCGGTATCGGCGGAGCCGCGAATCTGTGGTAAGCCGCCGCTCAACCAACCAAAGGACGACACCTGTGACCGAACCGACCGTGGCCCAGGCGACCGAAACTATCTATGCCTCCCTCCGGGCGGACAATGCCGACATCGACGCACATATCGCGACGCTTAAAGCGGCGCTGACACGAGAAGGGATAAAACAGGCGGTGTTCGATCCGACCAAGTTGGCGCAGAACAACCGCTCGGGGCGCAAGTTGATGCAGGCCTATTTTCGGCAGCGCGGCGTGAGCGTGAGGTTTTCGGACTAGTAGAGCCGCGTAGAGCCGCGCGCGGGTGATCTCAAGCGCGCCGTTGGGAATTCTCGGGCCGGTCCGGCGGTTCGCCATCTGGACGTCGGGACTGCGCCTAAATTCGGTCGTAGCGAGTATGTTTCCCACCTCCCTGAAGCGGAGATCGTGCACGCTTGAGGGCGTGGTTGCGCCAACAGCGGGCGTCTGGCTCGAATTTGTCGGACGTGTTGATCAGGTCCGGTTGCGTCCGACAGCTTGTGGAAGTTGAGGTCGGGAGTTATGTAGCAAAGACCGAGCTCGCCTCAGTCAGGGGCACGGGGCAGCTGTCCGGGCGGTATTCGCGCGATTTCGTCAGCCTCCTGCGGGGCGAACCCAGCCGTCTAATTCTTCGTCGAACCAATAGCGGCTCATTAACGCAATTCCGGCAAGAAGGCGTTTGAGGCAGATACTCGAGAGAGCAGATGAGCGAAGACATCCCTGAAGACATACTAGATCAAGAGGACCTGGATGGCCTCGACAATGTCGAGGACCCAGGGGGGCACGTGGGTTCGATCAAGCCGTGGGATCCGGGGAAGATCCGTATTACGACTAAATCTTTCACGTTGCGTGAGGTGGTAGAACAGATAGCGGACGGAGATATTGATCTGTCTCCAGACTTTCAACGCGAGTACGTATGGAAGACGCGCCAACGAACCCGCCTAATCGAGTCGATTCTTCTCGGAATTCCATTACCAGCGTTTTACTTCAATCAGGCCGAAAACGGCTCGTACCAAGTCGTCGATGGCGTTCAGCGTCTCTCCACGATCTCACTCTTTATGCGCGGCGAGCACAGGCTTTCCAATGTCGATTTGGAATACCTTTCGGACCTGCACGACCGTACCTATCGACAACTCGACCCCGCGGCACTGAGACGTTTCAGGAGCGCCCAAATCGTCGTACACGTGATCGAGCCACAGACGCCCGACGAGGTCAAATACGACATCTTTAACCGTGTGAATACTTTGGGAAGCCCGCTGTCCGCCCAAGAGATTCGCCATGCGATGAGCGATTTACGCTCTCGAACTTTCCTCGGACGCTTGTCAGAAAGCTCTGCGTTCGATGTCGCCACGGAGGGCCATTACTGGAAGAAGCTCCCTGATGGGAGAACTGTCCGGGACAGCGGCAGAATGGCGAACCGCGAGCTCGCACTGCGATTCTGTGCATTTCGCATTAGCAGCGTCGATCAATATCGACAGTTTCCAAGCCTCGATGCATTTCTAATGAACTTCACAAAACGCATCGACGGTACAGCTGGAGCCGCCATCTCAGATGGCGAACTCACAGTACTCGAGGTAGATTTCGGCCGGGCCATGACAGCTGCCTACAACATCCTCGGGCCTGCCGCGTTCAGACGCTGGCCTCTTGGGGCGGAACGTCGGGGTCCGATCAACCGCGCGGTCTTCGAGTCCCAAGCGAACGCTCTGGCAGATCATGACCTCGGCGTACTGACTCCTCGTCGGGAGGAAATCGTGCGTGCATTCCGACAAGCCTTCCTAGAACCCGATTACCTACGGGCAGTAACCGTTAGCACCGGCGACCCAAACCGAGTCGCCCACCGGCTTGAACGTACCCGCGCCATCCTCCGAGAGGTACTGAAGTGATCGTCGGAGCTAGGATTAAGGGATTGAAGCGTTTGAAAGACGAGCGCTTCGCCTTGGCCCCACTCACCGTCCTCACCGGACTCAACGGGTCCGGCAAGACATCGCTGCTACAGGCCATCCTAATGGCGGTTGAGGCCAGCACAACCAAATCTTCCTCCCTGAGTCTGAACGGCCCGTTCGGCCTCCATCTCGGCACGGCCGAGGATGTTCTGAATTGGGAGAGCGCCAGCCCGATAGAAATCGCGTTGGAGGAGGCGGGAGGCGAAACTGCGTGTTGGCGGCTCGCCGTCCCGTCAGAGGAAGCGCTATACCTAGACATCGTCGAAGCGCCGAGCAACTTACCCCGGCCATTCTCGGGTAAACCACGGGTGTTCACGTATCTTAGTGCGGAACGGCTTGGTCCGCGAGGATACACGGCAGCGTCGCCCCTTCCCGAAGCCGAGTTGGAGGTAGGAACTCACGGCGAGTATTGTGCCCACGTGCTTAGCGTGCTCGGTGATCGGGTGATCGAGGCTGTTGAGCGCGCCCATCCTCTAAACGATGCTACAACACCGCGCCTGCTAAAATACGAAGTAGAGGAGTGGCTAAGCGAGATAGCGCGGCCGATCGAGGTTACAGGCGAGCGCGCGCCGGGCACAACGGTGGCCGAGCTTAGGTACAGGTTGCCGAGGTCGACTTGGGTGAAATCCACGAACATGGGGTTCGGCGTCACCTACGCGCTTCCGATAATACTCGCTGGTCTGATTGCCGACAAAGGCGGCCTGATTCTCGTGGAAAATCCAGAGGCTCACCTACATCCCGCGGGTCAGTCGCGCATAGGCGTGTTTCTCGCTTGGCTTGCGGGCCGCGGCGTGCAGATGATTATCGAAACGCATTCGGATCACGTGGTAAATGGCATCCGGAGGGCAATTGCCGAGCAAGGCTATCTCAAACCAACTTCCGCGGTCCTGCATTGGTTTGGTGGTAGCGACAACGAGAGCGAGGCGGTCTTCGAAACGCTGTCGATCACCGAAACGGGCAGTGTCTCGAAGTGGCCCAAGGGCTTCTTTGATCAATACCAGAACGACGTCGCATCCCTCGGTCGGATCAGGCGCGGAAGACGCGAGCCGTGACGTTCATAGTCAATGGAGCGGACTGGAATTTTAGCGGCATGTCTGCCGGCGATGTTGGGCGTCTGATCGATCGGGCCTTGGACTTCGTAGCGGTTTCAGCCGATCGCGCCGAGGAGGTGATGATCGGGGACGACTTTCAAATAAAGCTTATGCATGGAGCCCTCACCCTCTGGGATTTGTTCTCGGAAGAGTCACCGTTACATCTGCGAGGGGAGATGGCGCAGGAATTAGCAGGTTGGCTCGGCCGGGCACAGCGCTACGCCGACACAGACGATTGGCCGGAGGGGTTCGAGGACCCGATGGTTTCAATTGACGGAGGACCGCCCACCTACAACGAAGACGTCGCTTGGGTCCACTACAGCAACCGGGCGGGGAGGGCAGCGGCCTGTGTCACGCTCTACGCAAATAGCATCGGGACCACCACTACAGCTACCGGAAACGCCGCCGTACACTTCGTCAGCGACGATGTTGGCCGCAAGCGCTACTGGCGAGACATGATCGTGCTTGAGGGAGACAATCTCGAAAGCTTGGTGTGCCACGCGCCCCACGCCTATCCGGACCTTCACTTCGTCGATGGTGTGATTACGCATGCCGATCACCTGTCCGGTGGTTATCTTGCGTCAAGGCAGCGGGTCCGAGCTGCGTTGGCAGCTCTAAATGACTGGGGACATTGGACGTTTACTTGGCCTCCGCCTGCGATCGCACCCGGAGAGGCACCACTGCATGTTTCCGATGCCCAACCCAGTCACCAGCTCGTAGAGCATCGTTTTACAGGCTTTGGTCTGAACGCCGCACCGGAGAAGCCAAATGTGCGCGACCACCGCGTCAGCCGCGAGGCACGCGAGATCGTACTAGGCGGCCGCACACTATATTGTGAATGGCATGTCAAGCTTGAGCCGCATCGAAACCGTATTCACTTCCACGCGCCCGTCCCGGAAAGTGGGGACAGGGTAGTCATAGGTATGATCACCGAACACCTTCCGCTACCGTAAGGAACCTCAAACGATCACGCTCCAGCACTGGCCGGCGCAGCCATGCCGCGCCAACCTGACGAAGGCGGCCAGGCTGTAGTTCGCGCCGGATGACCGAACGTGGTGGTCAATGGAAAGGCGGCTTACTCCGTTTCTCGGCCAGAACCGGACAGGCAGCAAACGGCCCAAGGTTGCCAGTCAGCAGCGCGCATTTTGCAGCCAAGTGGAATCCCTCGGTGTCGCAGAAATGCGGCTAGGACAAACAGATGGAGCGGGTGCCAGTTCAATTTGAACATATCCCGCTCTAGTCGGGGCGGCGATAGGCCTGCACTTCGCCCGGCTCGCTCAGGCTTTGCAGGGTGCCGGGGGCGGCGCCGCCGATCCAGCCCAGCACCGAGCGGGCGAGTTCGGCGCCGGCCAGTCGGAAGTTCTCGTTGACGACCAGCAATTCGCTGCGAAACAGGTGCAGAAGCTCCGACGATTGTTTGGACACCACATCGACATCGCGGCCAAGCTTGAGGCCGGCGTCTTCGATGCCGGCGACGATGGCGAGCGTCGCGGCGGCGGCGCTGCTGATGAAACCGTCCGGGCGGCTTTCGCGGCGCATCAGCTGCGCGGTCCGCATTCTGATCTGCTCGATCGAATGATCGATCGAAACGGTGTTGAACGGAATCTCGCTGGCGCCGACCTCGCTCAGCGCATCGGCAAAGCCGGCGAGCGTGTGGCCGTGATAGGTCAGCTCGACCGGCGGCGCCAACAGAGCCAGGCGGCGGCGGCCGAGGCCGGCCAGATGGCGCACTGCCTCGGCTGCGAAAGCGTAATTGTCGAAATCATGGTAGGGATGGATCAGCCCCATATCGGTGCGGCCATGCGTGGCAAAGGGGATGCCGCGCTCCAGCATATAACGGGCCCTCGGATCGTTCGGCTGCGTGCGCGAAATGATGACGCCGTCGGCTGAACCGGTTTCCACGAGGTAGCGGATCGGGTCGAGCGGATCCTGCGAGCGCGAGTAGGGTGTCACGATCAAATGGTAGGGCGTGTCGGCAATGACTTCGGAAACGCCGTAGATGATATCCGAGACAAAGCTCATGATCTCGTGCTCGGTGTTGAGCACCAGGCTGATGACATTGGTCTTGCCGGTGCGCAGGCGGACGCCGGCACGGTTGGGCCGATAACCGATCTGCTTGGCGACAAGCTGGACGCGCCGCCTGGTCTCGGCGCCGATCTCGGGCGCGTCCTTCAGCGCGCGCGACACGGTGGTGACGCCCAGCCCGGTCATGAAGGCGAGCGTCTTCAGTGTCGGCCGGCCCTGGCCCGACGCTTCGTCGGCCTTCTCTTTTTGATGCCTGTTCATTCATCCCGCCCCGTCAGGCACATAGCAGTTGCCGGGCAGGCCGGCAATCGGCGGGCCGCGGGTACGCCGCGGGCCTTCACCGAATGACACCGCTATATACTGAAACGTTACAGATTGTCACTGCCGTGGCGATATCACTGGTGACAGGCGCAAAACGAGCGGCACTCCGGTCGGCGCAAAAAAGAGCGACAGAAGGGGCTTTTCCGGGTTTCTGGCGTCGCAGCATCAACTTTTTGCAGTGCAACCTCTCTTGTTGCGGTGCGGTAGGTCGGCAGCCGCGCGATTTTATTCGCGCTTCGAAAAAACTTGATGCCACCTTCGCCTGAGGGGTTGCGCGCCTCAAGCAATTGCCGTATCGAAAATCTGTAACGTTTCAGATTCTGGGAGGAACGAAATGCGATACCAACTCATGACTGCTGCGCTGGCTGCGACGGTCGCGCTGCAATTTGCCGGCCCGGCGGCCGCGACGGATCTGGAAGTCACCCATTGGTGGACCTCCGGCGGCGAGGCGGCAGCGGTCGCCGAACTCGCCAAGGCTTTCGACGCAACCGGCAATCACTGGGTTGACGGCGCCATCGCCGGCTCCGGCGGTACGGCGCGGCCGATCATGATCAGCCGCATCACCGGCGGCGACCCGATGGGCGCGACCCAGTTCAATCACGGCCGGCAGGCGGAAGAATTGGTGCAGGCCGGGCTGATGCGCGACCTCACCGATCTCGCCACCAAGGAAAAGTGGACGGAAATCGTGCAGCCGAAGAGCCTGCTCGACGGCTGTACCCTCGACGGCAAGATCTATTGCGTGCCGGTCAACATCCACTCCTGGCAGTGGCTGTGGCTGTCGAACGCGGCCTTCGAAAAAGCCGGCGTGCCGGTGCCGAAGAACTGGAATGAATATGTCGCTGCGGCGCCCGCGCTTGAAAAGGCAGGCATCCAGCCGCTCGCGGTCGGCGGCCAGCCCTGGCAGGCCTCCGGCGCTTTCGACGTGCTGCTTGCGGCGGTCGGCGGCACCGACGCCTTCCTCAAGGTCTACAAGGACAAGGACGCGGAATTCGCCGCCGGGCCCGAGGTCGCCAAGGTCTTCAAGGCCGCGGACGATGCCCGCAAGATGGCCAAGAACACCAATGTGCAGGACTGGAACCAGGCCACCAATCTGGTCATCACCGGCAAGGCCGGCGGCCAGATCATGGGTGACTGGGCGCAGGGCGAGTTCCAGGTTGCCGGCCAGACCGCCGGCAAGGACTATACTTGCCTTCCGGGCCTCGGTCTCAACGAGGTCATCGCCACTGGCGGCGACGCTTTCTACTTCCCGCTGCTGAAGGATCCCGAAAAATCGAAGGCACAGGAAGTGCTGGCCCACACGCTGCTCGATCCCAAGACGCAGGTCGCCTTCAATCTCAAGAAAGGTTCGCTGCCGGTGCGCGGCGACGTCGACCTCAAGGCGGCGAACGACTGCATGAAGAAGGGGCTCGAAATTCTCGCCAAGGGCAATGTCATGCCCTGGACCGACCAGCTGCTTTCGCAGGATACGCAGAAGCAGAAGGAGGATCTTTTCTCCGAGTTCTTCGCCAAGCAGGACATGACCGTGGAAGATGCGCAGAAGCGCTTCGCCGCCATTGTCGGTTCGGCCGATTGAGCGATCGACCGACCGCCTCACTCCCGCCCCTGCAAACGCAGGGTCGGGAGCTCGGGTCAAGGCCTCTTGACCCTCCGGCCCTTACCCGATCCAGCGCGGCTGTGCAGATGAGCAAGAGCGAACGCCCGAGCCAACTCTTTCGCAACCTCAATGCGAAAATCGCCTCGATCCCAATGATCCTCACCGCGCTGGTGATCTTTGTCGGCGGCAGCGCGTGGACGGTGCTTTATTCCTTCACCAGTTCGAAGCTCCTGCCACGGCTGAATTTCGTCGGGCTCGACCAGTACTACCGTCTGTGGTCGGTGCCGCGCTGGCTGGTCTCGATCGAGAACCTGCTGATCTACGGCGTGCTGTCGCTGCTGTTCTCGCTGGTGATCGGCTTCCTGCTTGCCGCCCTGCTCGACCAGAAGATCCGGTTCGAGGACACGTTCCGGACCATCTTCCTCTATCCCTTCGCCCTGTCCTTCATCGTCACCGGCCTCGTCTGGCAGTGGTTGCTCAACCCCGAGTTCGGGATCCAGGGAGTGGTGCGCAGCCTCGGCTGGACGAGCTTCAGCTTCAATCCGCTCTATGATTCCAGCATCGTCATCTACGGCATATTGATCGCCGCTCTCTGGCAGGGCACCGGGCTCATCATGTGCCTGATGCTGGCCGGCCTGCGCGGGATCGACGAGAATATCTGGAAGGCCGCAAGGGTCGACGGGATACCGACCTGGAAGACCTATCTGTTCATCATCATACCGATGATGCGGCCGGTGTTTATCACCACGCTCGTCATCATCGCTGCCGGTATCGTCAAGATCTATGACCTGGTTGTCGCCCAGACCAGCGGCGGGCCCGGCATCGCCTCCGAAGTCCCGGCCAAATATGTCTATGACTACATGTTCTTCGCCCAGAACCTCGGTCAGGGGTTCGCCGCCTCGACCATGATGCTGCTGTCGGTGATCATCGTCATCGTGCCGTGGGCCTATCTCGAGTTCGGAGGCAAGAAGCGTGTCTGACCATACCGTTTCCTTGCCGGCCGGCCCCGGCACGCTCGAAGCGTACGGGCCGAGCGGGCCGAAGCCGCGGCATATGTTCTCGCGCCGCAACATCTTCCTCTACGGCACGCTCATCGTGGTGGCGCTCTACTATCTTTTGCCGCTCTACGTGATGGTGGTGACGTCGCTCAAAGGCATGCCCGAGATACGCCTCGGCAACATCTTCTCGCCGCCGATGGAGATCACCTTCGAGCCATGGGTCAAGGCCTGGTCGAGCGCCTGCACCGGGCTCAACTGCGACGGGCTGTCGCGTGGCTTCTGGAATTCGGTGCGCATCACGATCCCGTCGGTGATCCTGTCGATCGCGCTCGCCTCGGTGAACGGCTATGCGCTTGCCAACTGGCGCTTCAAAGGTGCCGACACCTTCTTCATCATCCTGATCGTCGGCGCCTTCATCCCCTATCAGGTGATGATCTATCCGATCGTCATCATCCTGCGCGAAGTCGGCCTCTACGGCAGCCTCAGCGGCCTGGTGATCGTCCATTCCATCTTCGGCATGCCGATCCTCACACTGTTGTTCCGCAACTACTTTACCTCCATGCCGGAGGAGCTGTTCCGGGCAGCGCGTGTCGACGGCGCCGGCTTCTGGGGCATTTATTTCCGCATCATGCTGCCGATGTCGCTGCCGATCTTCGTCGTCGCCATCATCCTGCAGGTGACCGGCATCTGGAACGACTTCCTGTTCGGCGTCGTCTACACCCGCCCCGACACCTATCCGATGACGGTGCAGCTCAACAACATCGTCAACTCGGTGCAAGGCGTGAAGGAATACAACGTCAACATGGCAGCCACCATCCTGACCGGCCTGGTGCCGCTGATCGTCTATTTCCTGTCCGGAAAATTGTTTGTGCGCGGCATCGCCGCCGGCGCGGTGAAAGGATGATGGCGATGAACGCAAACGGCAGCATTGCGGCAAACGGCACCAGCGTCTCGATCCAGAACCTGTCGCTGAATTTCGGTGCGATATCGGTGCTGCAGACGCTCAACCTCGATGTTGCCGAAGGCGAATTCATCGTGCTGCTCGGTCCGTCCGGCTGCGGCAAGTCGACCTTGCTCAACTGCATTGCCGGGCTGCTCGACGTTTCCGAAGGCCGCATCTTCATCAAGGGCAAGAACGTCACCTGGGAAGAGCCCAAGGATCGCGGCATCGGCATGGTGTTCCAGTCCTACGCGCTCTATCCGCAGATGACGGTGGAGAAGAACCTGTCGTTCGGGCTGCGCGTTGCCGGCCTCGCCAAGGACGAGATCGCCAAGCGCATCGCCCGGGCCGCCGAGATCCTGCAGATCGAACCGCTTTTGCATCGCAAGCCGGCGGCGCTGTCCGGCGGCCAGCGCCAGCGCGTGGCGATCGGGCGCGCACTTGTGCGTGACGTCGATGTCTTTCTGTTCGACGAACCGCTCTCCAACCTCGACGCCAAGCTGCGCGCGGAATTGCGCGTCGAGATCAAGCTGCTGCATCGCAAGCTCGAGAACACCATGATCTACGTCACCCACGACCAGATCGAGGCGATGACGCTGGCCGACCGTATCGCGGTGATGAAGGGCGGCGTCATCCAGCAGCTCGATGCGCCGCAGACCATCTATAACCGGCCGGTCAACCGGTTTGTCGCCGGCTTCCTCGGCTCGCCGGCAATGAACTTCCTCGACGGCAGACTGGAGCAAGCGGCAGGCGACTGGCACTTCGTCGCCGAGGATGTGCGGATACCGCTTGCCACCTATGCTTTCGAGAAGGACCCGGTGCCAGGGCCGGCCGTGTTCGGCATTCGCCCCGAGCACGTGGCGTTCAACAGCGGCACGGGATGGCCATTCGCAGCCACGGCAAATGTCGAGGTCGTCGAGCCCATGGGTTCCGACACGCTGGTCTGGCTGAAGCTCGCCGGCCAGAATTTCACGGTGCGGGTGACAGCCGAGCGCACGCCAAACAACGCCGAGGCGGTCGGCATCGGTTTTGACCCGATGCGCGCCTCGCTTTTCGACGCCGCCACAGGTAACCGCCTCTAGAGCATGATTTAGCCTCCCAAGACTCTTCTACTCCCGCAAGACTCATCCCCCCAAAACTAACCATCCACAAGAAAACGGACAGAGACGATGAACTGGTCATTCCAACTTTACAGCGCCCGCAATTTCCAGCCCTGGGAGGGCGTGCTCAAGATGCTGGGGGAGCTTGGTTACAGCCAAGTCGAAGGGTTCGGCGGCGTCTATGACGATCCCAAGGCGTTCCGTGCCGAGCTCGACAAGAACGGGCTCGCCATGCCGACCGGGCATTTCTCGATCGACGCGCTCGAGAAGGATTTCGACGGCGTGCGCAGGACGGCCGACGCGCTCGGCATCACGCTGCTCATCTGCCCGTTCCTGAACGCCGAGTTCAGGCCGGCCGACACAGCCGGCTGGCGCGGCTTCGGCGAACGCCTGGCCAAGGTCGGCGAGACGGCCAGGAAAGCCGGCTATGGCTTTGCCTGGCACAACCATGATTTCGAGTTCAAGGCGCTTGCCGACGGCTCGGTGCCGCAGGACCATATCCTGTCCTCCGCGCCCGACATCGGCTGGGAGATGGACGTCGCCTGGGTGGTGCGCGGCGGCGTCGATCCGCTGCCCTGGATCGAGAAGCACGGCAAGCGCATCGTCGCCGTCCATGTCAAGGACTTGGCCAAGCCGGGCGAGGGCCTCGACGAGGACGGCTGGTCCGACGTCGGCCACGGCACCATCGACTGGCCCGGCCTGATCAAGGCGCTACGCGCCAAAAGCGCCGCAAAATACTACGTCATGGAACAGGACAATCCCAACGATATCGAGCGCTTCGCCCGCCGCTCGATCGCAGCCGCCAAGACCTATTAGGAGCACATCAGCATGGCAACAAAACTTGGCATCGGCGTCATCGGCTGCGGCAACATCTCGAAGGCGTATTTCTCGCTGGCGCCGCTGTTTCGCGGCATCGAGATGCGCGCCTGCGCCGACATCAACATGGAAGCGGCGAAAGCGCGGGCAAAAGAGTTCAAGCTGCGCGCCGAGACCGTCGAGGGGCTGCTCAAGGCCGACGATATCGACATCATCGTCAACCTGACCATTCCGGCGGTGCATTACGAGGTGTCGAAGCAGATCCTCGACGCCGGCAAGCACGTCTATTCGGAGAAGCCCTTCGTGCTGTCGGTCAAGGAAGGGCTCGACCTGAAGAAACGGGCGGAAAGCAAGGGGCTGCGCATCGGTTCGGCGCCCGACACCTTCCTCGGCGGCGCGCACCAGCTTGTCCGCGACCTGATCGACACCGGCAGGCTCGGCAGGATCACCAGCGGCACCTGTCATGTGATGAGCCATGGCATGGAGCATTGGCACCCCAATCCGGACTTCTTCTTCCAGCCGGGCGCCGGGCCGGTGCTCGATATCGGACCGTATTACATCACCAACCTGATCCAGCTGATCGGGCCGGTGAAGCAGGTCGCCGCCTTCGCTTCGATCCCGATGACGGAACGCATCATCAGCTCGAAGCCGCGCGCCGGCGAAAAGATCCCGGTCTCCACGCCAACGACGATCCACGGCGTGCTGGAATTCGAGAACGGCGCCATGGTGACGCTCAACACCAGCTGGGATGTCTGGAGCCATGGCCACGCGCCGATGGAACTCTATGGCGAGGCGGGCACGGTGTTCGTACCGGATCCGAACTTCTTCGGCGGCGAAGTGCGCTACACCGAAGCCGCCAAACCGGTGAAGAAGCTGCCGAAATGGCCGCATCCGTTCGGCGTGCCCAACGAGATGCATTCGCAAGGCATGATGGCCAACTACCGCACCGCCGGTTTGGCCGACATGGCGATCGCGATCAGGGAAGGCCGGCCGCACCGCTGCTCGATGGAACTGGCGCTGCATGCCGTCGACGTCATGACCGGCCTGTTGCGTTCGGGCGAGACCGGAAAGTTCGTCGCCATGCAGACCAGCTGCGAGCGGCCCGCGGCACTCGGCGTCAAGGCGGCGAAGGAGCTGCTGGCGAAGAAGAAAACCAAGTAGGCGGCGCACCTCCCAAGCACCGCAAAAAGCCTCTCCCCGTTTGCGCGGGGAGAGGCTAAGGGTGGGCCGGAGTCGACTTGCCCCACTGTCGCGGCGGCAGCTGTCGGCTCGTTTCGATATGAGGATTTCCCATGCCGTATGTTCCCGCCGAAAACCGCTACGACAAGATGGTCTACAATCGCTGCGGGCGGTCCGGCCTGAAGCTGCCGGCGATCTCGCTTGGGCTGTGGCACAATTTCGGCAACGACACGCCGCATAGAACCAAGCAGGCGATCGCGCGCAGGGCGTTCGATCTCGGCATCACGCATTTCGACCTCGCCAACAATTACGGCCCGCCGCCCGGCTCGGCGGAGCAGGCGTTCGGCGAGATCCTGCGGACGGACTTTACCGGTTATCGCGACGAGCTGATCATCTCGACCAAGGCCGGCTACGAAATGTGGGCAGGGCCTTATGGCGAATGGGGCGGCCGCAAATATGTCCTGGCCAGCCTCGACCAGAGCCTGAAGCGGATGGGGCTCGACTATGTCGACATCTTCTATTCGCACCGCTTCGACCCCGACACCCCGCTGGAGGAAACGATGGGCGCGCTCGATCACGCTGTGCGCTCGGGCAAGGCGCTCTATGCCGGCATTTCCTCCTATAATTCGCAGCGCACCCGCGAGGCCGCCGACATATTGAAGCAGCTCGGCACGCCTTGCGTGATCCATCAGCCGAGCTATTCGATGCTCAACCGCTGGGTCGAGGATGATGGCCTGCTCGATACGCTGGAGGGGCTTGGTGTCGGCTCGATCGTGTTCTCGCCGCTGGCGCAAGGCATGCTGACCGACAAATATCTCGGCGGCATCCCCGATGGCAGCCGCGCCAGCCAGGGCAAGTCGCTGCGCCCGGCATTCATCAACGACAAGTCGATCGCCAATATCGAGGCGCTGAACGTCATCGCCCGTCGCCGCGGCCAGACGCTGGCGCAGATGGCGCTGGCCTGGGTGCTGCGCCGGGGCAGGGTGACGTCGGCGCTGATCGGCGCCAGCCGGCCGGAACAGGTCGAGGATTGCGTCGGCGCGCTGAAGGCGCTCGACTTCAGCGATGCCGAACTCGCCGAGATCGACACCTTTGCCCGCGAGTCGGACATCAATCTCTGGGCGGCATCGGCCGAGCGCAAGGGGCCGCCGAGGAAGTAGGCGATGACGGCATCCGGTGGCCGAAGGGCGACGGCTTCCGGGACGCTGAGCATAGAATGGCCGGGCAGCTGGATGGGTATTGCAAGAAGGTCGTTTCGTCCGATTCGGGGTTAGGCGATGAATCAGGAAATCCGGCTTTTTGGCGCTATTGCGGTCCGCCCCGCCATTCTAGCTCTCATACCCCGGTTCGAAACGGGCACGGGATTCACAGTTGCGGTCAGGTGGGAACTCAATCCGACAGTAAAGAAGCAGATTGAAGCTGGGGAAGCTTTTGACCTCGTCATCACCAATCCGGACCTGGTTCAGGATCTGACTGCCTCGGGAAAGGTCAAGGCGGGGAGCCAGGTGGCGTTTGGCCGGATAGCAATGGGGGTGGCAGCCAAGGCAGGCAGTCGACCGCTCGATATCGGGTCCGTGGAAGCATTCGAACAGGCGTTGAAGAGCGCCAGATCGATCGCCTTCGCCAGTGAAGGAACCAGCGGTGGCTACTTCTCCGGTTTGCTGGAACGTTTGGGGATAGCGGATGAGGTGAAGCCCAAGCTGGTGGCCATACCAGGAGGGCAGACAGCGCCGGCCGTGGGCCGTGGGGAAGCCGAGTTGGGGGTGGTTCCCGTGACTTCGATTCTCGCGGCCGCTCCCGATGTCGTGCTTGTCGGTCGGTTTCCGGAAGAACTCCAAAGTTACGTCGACTTCGCCATCGGCATCAGCGCCGATTCGACGGACGCAGAAGCTGCCAAGCAGCTGTCGGCATTTCTGATGTCGGCAGCCGTTGATGACATGCTGGCGGCAAGGGGTGTCGAGCGCCGCTAAGAGCGTGCTTGATAAGCAGCGCTGGGAATCCCCTTCTCAAACACGCTCTAACTTTCGGCTGCCTTGAGGTTCCGCGCGGCTTCCTCCAGCGTCGCCCTGTCGTTGCCAAGCCTGTCGATCAGCTCTTGCGCCTGATCACCGGTTATCCCGGTGCGCATCGCCAGTGCCTCGACCGTCAGAACGTCGGAGCTGGCGATCGTTCCCGCCGGAACGTCCGCGTCGTCGAGGCCAAGCTCTTGCTTCGCCTGCTGCCAATGACGTTCATGCGCGCCATCCGGGCGGCCCTCGCGCACCCAGATTTCATAGGCTCGCTGCCGAATTTTTTCATGCCGATCGTCGTCCATGGCGGTTCCTCCCTTGTGGCGTTTTCACCAACGCGGGGAGCGCCGGAACGATCCGATGTTGATGCCGAATTCGCAGACATGCCGGACAAAAGCCGGTTTCTCACCGAACAAACACCGGACATACGCGTTTTGCGGAGGAACCTGCACAGTGGGCCGGCCGTTGAGCCGAGCCTGAGCAAAGGAGATTACAATGGCCGACGAACCGAACGAATCCGCAGCACCGAAGATGACTCAACGTGAAGCTCAGGAAGCCCTGGAGAAGCAGGTCGCGCAGCTGAGGCGCGAGATCAACAAGATCAACCGAACCTTGGCGGAACGCGCGGAAGAGGCGATCGAGGACGCCGGCGATTGGTATGGCAACGCTGCTGAGCGCGCCTCGCGGACGGCACAAGCCCTGCGCAACAGGGCGCAGACGGTGTCCGGGGTTGTCCAGGAGAATCCTGGGACAGTATCGTCCGCCTTCATACTCGGAGCGGCCGTAGGGGCGTTACTGGGCCTCGCCTTGGCCGCCACAGACCAGCGCCGCGATCGCTGGTTTTAGTCCCAACCTAAGGTTCCGGGCAGAAACGGCGGGATTGCTCCCGCCGTCATTCAGCAAATGACACCGGTCAGGGCGTGGCGGGCTTCTGCGCCGTGCCGAGGGCTTTGGGCGCTGCGGGCGCTGCCGTCCTCATCTTCTCCTCGATCCAGCCGGTGTAATTGGCCAGCCGCGTGTAGATGCCGTAGGCGTTCTTGTGGCCGCAGGCGGTGCTGCCGTCGGCCGGACCTTCGCCCCAGCTGACGACGCCGACCTGCATCGGACCATCGGCGCCGGTCATGAACAGCGGTCCGCCGCTGTCGCCATTGCAGGCGTCGCGCTCGCCGCTTGCGGTGCCGGCGCAGATCATGTTGCCGGTCAGCGGATCGGCCATATCGGCTGCAATCGCGTTGGCGGCGGCCTCGATGCCCCTTTCCGAATAACGCATGCGGCGGGCGAGCTCGCCGAGCGCTGCCTTCAAATCATGCGCATAAATCGCCTTGATGCCGCTGTTGCAGGTTGCGTTCGGCTGGAGGTCCAGGTCGGCGACCATCAGCGCGGTGGGAAACGTTCCGTCCTGCATCTTGCCCCAACCGGTGACCGTCGTCTTACCGGTGTCCGGTGTCGGCTCACGGGCAATTTTGATGGTCGGGGCATCGGCCGGCGCGGCCAGCCGGATCAAGCCGACATCGTTGTCCAGCGTCTGCTCGCTATAGCCCTCGTTGACGACGATCTCCGCCGCCTTGTAGCGCTTGCCCTCGCTGAGATCGGTGGCGCCGGTGAGCACGGTAACCATATCAGGCGAAATCGGCTCGCCGTCGTCATTGAGGCAGTGCGCCGCCGTCAGCACCCATTGCGGCGCGATCAGGCTGCCGCCGCAGAACTGCGCATTCGCCTGGGAGGCCGGGCTTTTGTCCAGTTTGCCGGTGGTCAGCAATGCCACCTGGAACGGGTAAGCGCCCTTCTCGGCCTCTTTGCCGCCGTAGACACGATCGGCGCCGTCGGGGTTCTCCGCCCTGGCCTTGGCCCTGGCCTCCGCCACGCGTTTCATCGGCGAGATCGCCGCCTCCGGCCGGGCGACCGCGTCCGTGGCATGAACGGAATTGACGGCCGGCAAGGCCGCCGCGATGCCGAGCAGCGCAGCGGCGGCAATCGGTCTGAACCTATGGATGATCTTCACCTCGAACCCCCTGAGACGATGTTCCCGACAGGTCAGTCGCCGACGCATGATCCACTGAAATGGAACCGGCCGGTGAGATCATGCTCCACGGCGAAGCACGATCCGTCACAAAGCCGAGCACCATTTCTGCTAGTCGTGCTGTCGAGCCAAAACCCGCCCAAAATCCTATAGCCCCCCACGGGCTATGTGGAAGCAATTTGTCGTTGCCAATGTTGGATTATTTTAGGCAGTATACCGTTGCAGGCATTTTTGGCGGGGACCTAAACTGTCTGCACTGAATAATGGCCCGGTAAAGGCACCTGTAACCAATTTCATTTTTCTGCGCCACCACGATCTCGACAATATTTCTATATCTTGATCCAGTCCTTGCTGACTTTTGGGAGAGTCTCACCATGACAAAACTGACACATAGCATTATTGCGTCCGCGTTGCTTTCCACCGCAATGTGGGCGGTTCCTGCCTTGGCTGCCGAGCCAGGTTCCGCCAATGCCGGCAACGGCGAAAGCATGCGGGATGTGACATCGGGCGATTACAAGCCTGGCCGGGCGAAACCGATCGCCCCGCCGAAACTGACCGAGGACGAGGCCAACCGCGCCGCGCCGCTCACCGACGAAGCAACGGCCGTCAAATCCTATGGCATCGTCGGCCGCTCCGCCGATGGCAAGGACATCAAGATCGATCCGAACGAGACGCTGAAGGACCTTGTCATCAAGGAAATGAACGCGCCCGCCGAGGGACAGAAGTCCGAGAATTCCGGGCTGAGCGGAGGCGAAGAGGCCGGCCGCCAGGTGTTCGGGACGGACGACCGCGAGCAGATCAAGAATACCAAAACCTACCCGTTCACCGCGATCGGTTATCTCGAAGGCAAATCGAAGAGCGGCAGCTATGGCAGCTGCTCGGCGACGCTGATCGGCCCGCGCACGGTGCTCACCGCGGCGCACTGCCTCTACAGCCACGAAGACAAGGCCTGGCTGGACGATATCCTGTTCGTGCCGGCTCTCAACGGCAAGACTGCCGACGACGCACCGTTCGGCGCCTTCACCTATGAAAGCGCCTATATCGTCCAGGGCTTCATCGACAATTACCAGGGCTTTTACGGCTCGGTCGTTCCATGGGATCTCGGCATCGTCACCCTGAAACAGGATGTCGGCACCAATCTCGGCTGGCTGGGCTATGCCAATTACGTGGATCTTGGCGATTTCACCGCCAACATCGTCGGCTATCCCGGCGACAAGCCGATGGGCACGATGTGGAAGGCGACCTGCGAAGTGCTCGCCGAACACATCGCCACCGAGTATTTCCAGTACGACTGCGACACGTATCCAGGATCGAGCGGCAGCTCGGTCTACGCCTACGACAATGGCTCCAAGCAGCGCGTCATCACCGGCGTGAACGTGGCCGAGAGCCCGGATGCCAATACCGCCGTGCGCCTGAACGCCATCAACGTCCAGTGGATCAACAGCCTGTACAAATAGGCCTGCAGAATTTCGGCCGCGATCGTCGCGGAAAACCTGCCGGCGGCGGAGCATTTCCGTCGCCGGCTTTCGCACTTTCGGGAATTATCTGGACTGGGCCGAGGGTGGCGCCTGGCGCACATAGTTCTCGATCGGCTGGGCGAAGGTCGGTGAACCGGCCTTGCGCTCCTTGTCGATATAGCCGGCAAAATAGCTCCAGAAGGAAGCGGCATAGTCGCGGAAATAGGAGTCGGCGACGTCGCGCGAGCACAGCCTGCCTTCGACGCAGAAGGAAAGGCGGTTGAGGAAATAGACGATGCGGTCGAAATTGTCGCTGAACTCGGCAAGCGGCATGTCGCCGCCGGTTGCGCTCATCGCTTCGATGCCGATGCGCTGTCTGAACACCTGTTCCTCGGTCGGCGTCGGATTGGCACTGAGCAGATTGCCGTATTTGGCGTTGAGCGCCGCCAGGCGTTGCTTGAGGGCCCGTTGCGCCTGCTGGTAATCCTTGCTTTCCCAGAGCTCGACCAGCGACATCGTTTGCTCGACGCGCTTCTGCTCCTGGTTCGCCAGGAACTGGTAGACCGAAAAGATCAAGGTGAAGATGATCGCCAGGCGCACCAGCAATCCGGACCAGGCATAGACGAGCATGCGCCAGTCGCGATCGGTGAACGGGTTCGCCTCCTTCTTGACCTCGTGATTGCTCACCCACGGCAGGCCTTCGACGGTTTCCGGCAGCGACACCGGCTTCTTTTGCGGTACCGGCGCCGTCACTGCCTGCTGCGTTGCGTTGCCCCCCGCTTTCGTCATCCGCAGCTGTCCAGTTCTATGGTGGCGGAGGGGTCGAGCACGATGCCCGGCGCCTCCAGCTTCTTCTTCAGGCAATCCAGCTGCGCCCGCGAAACGATGAACTGCACGTTAGGCGCCACCTGCGCCTTGCCCGGCGACGGCAACGGCTCGACCACGCCGCGCGAGGCGCAGCTGCTGAGATCGACGACAACGGCGGTGTTGCCGGTTTTGGCGATCTGGTCGTACTGGTCGAGAAAGCAACTCGCCAGTTCGGAATTGATGACGACCTCCTTGGCGCAGAGGCCGCAAGTCTCGTCCGCCGAAGCATTCGCGGCCAGCAACAGCCCGGCGACAAGGCCGGCGGTTGTTGCGCGCCACGAAAATACGATCCTGTTCACGAACGCCCTCATCCGTTCCGTTCGGCCGCCGACAGCGGCGGTCGAAGAATGTTCATTATCAGCCGATTAGGCAAGAGGCCCGGCCGGGCACCTGACCCCATCTCAGGCGCGCGGCACCGTCTCCATCGGGAAGATCATCACGGCGCCCTTCGACCCCTTGTCGTCGGTGAGCCGCATGGCCGACCGCGTCGCCGGCGCCATGCCGATATCAGCCAGCATATCGACGAAGCTTGGCTGTCCCAGTCCGCGCGTCACCGAGACAACCCCCTCTTGCGCCAGGAAGCTCAGATCCTGCTTCTCGCTCTGCGGCGGCGCCTCGGTCAGGACGGCGATCATCCGCTCCATGCCGAAGCTGGTATCGGTGAATTTGAACAGGCCTTCCTCGAGCACGGCGCCTTCGGTCAGGCGCTCGGCAAGAAAATGCTGGATGGAATAGTCGGAGCCGACGTAGAGCACGTTGATGTCGACCAGGTTGGTCGAACCGTTCCTGGCCAGCACGTGGACCTGATCGTCGGGCGAAACACGCGGCACCGTCGCCGGTTCGATCGGCTGCAGCGTGTCGCTGTCAAAACGCTTGATCCGGAACTCGACGCTGACCTCTTCCGGCCGATAATCGGAAGCGGCGGCCAGCCTCGACAGTCCGATGGCGCGGAAGATTTTCGTCAGATTCCCTGCGGCGGCCTCGATCAACTTTTCGCCGCCGTCCGGATGAATGACGATCAACGGCGGCTTGCTGCCGCCCTTGAAGCGCCATGTCGCCCGAAGCCGGCAGGAACCACAGCGCCGGCGCGTCGGTGGCATCTTCTGCGGCGCCGGCAATGGCGTTCTCGCGCAGCACTGCGAGACGCAGATCTGCGCTCTTGCCCGGCTCGACCAGCGCGATGTGGAACCCTGAGTTCTCCCTGGCCGCCAGATCGTCGAGAACCGAGTTCGCCAGCGCGGCCTCTTTCTCGAGGCCTTTGGCCGCTGCCGGCCGCGCGACCACGAGCTTGTAGTCGACGGCGAGCTCGGCCAGCCGGGCATAGGCATTGGCGGGGATGTCGGCCAGCTTGAGCGCCGGCTTGCCGCCGAACTCGACCGGCTTGACCCGGCTTTCCAGGTTTTTCGCCGACTGCACCTGGAGATAGCCAAGCGCGTCGGACAGCGGCGACAGCGCCGACGGCAATATTGCGAGCCTGCTGCCTGCGGTGAGGCGATGCAGCAGTCCGGCGCCGATCGTGACTTTGTCGTTCTCGATGACGATCGGCCATTGCATGACCGCGTCTGTCTTGTCGGTGCCGAAGACGCGTGCGTCGAGTTCTCCCTCGAACAGCGGCGTTGGCCGGGTGCGGCCGTCCGCCGAATATTGCTGCAGCACGGCCTGGCCGAGCTGGCGATAGGTGATGTTGGGGTTCTCGGCCAGTTTCGACAGGATGGTGAAGGTGAACAGCCCGAAACGCGGTGCATCGGCCGTGCCCTTGGGCAGCGGCATCTCGGGCGTCGTCTCCACCGTCTGCGCCGCGTAGAAGGCGACCAATTTGCCCTTGGTGGTCGGCTCGGCGCCGGTCGGCGTCAGCTTGAAGGCCGGCTTGCGCTGGCCGTCCTCGTCAAAGCCGCGCGGCGCGGCCGACGCAATCTCGTCATAGGCTCTCACCGCAGCCGCCCTGGCAGCGTCGTCGCCGCCGACCAGATCGGCGAACTCGACCTTGCGTTCCAGCTCGTCGTCGACCTCGGCGGCGCGCGTCGCCGTGCCGGAATGGCAGCAGTCGAACACGGCCCAGATAAAGGCGCCCTTGTCGCGAATAGCGTCGAGCGCGGTGCCGATCTCGTTGTCGACCAGCGCATTGGGCACGCCCTTTTCGCGGTTCACCCATTTGTCGATGTCGGACGGCAAGAAAATCTCGTCGAGCCCGTCCGTCTCGTCGCCCTTGTTCGCTGCCGGCTGCTGCGCGCCGTGACCGGACAAATGCAGGTAGACGAAATCGTCGCGCTGGACCTTGGCGGCAAGGTCGGCGAGTGCTGCCTTGATCGCCGCATGTGTCGGCGGTCCGTTGGCGCCTTCGACATCCTTGGCGAGCAACGTGACGTTTTCGGCCAGGAATTTTACCGGCGCGGGCGTGTTCCCCAGGAGGTAATCGCGCACCAGGCCGGCATCGTTTTTCGGTCCGATCAGCCAGTTTTTCTTCGGCAGGTTCGGGTAATCGGTGCAGGCAACAAGCAGCGCATGGTAGGTGCGCGCCGCTGCGAATGCCCGAAACGGCACCAGGCCGGCAGCGGCCAGCGCGGACGTGCCGGCAAGCAGCGTCCGCCGCGTCACTTTGATCATGATTGCTTCCCCAAGCCCGATCGAATTTCCAAGCACGGCCAGCCTGGCCGAGGATTTTGTCAGTATTTTGAATATGGCGCCGCCGGCCAGCCGACCACCGGCTGCGAATAGAAACAGTAGCAAAAATGGCAGTTCGTCGCTATCTCAGGGGAAGAGGTCCGACTGCTTGCGAAATGGCAGCGATCGGCACGGAGCGGCTTGGAACAGGATCATGGCGGCAAGGGATGTACTGACGAAGAACCAGCTTTGCGTTCTCGAGAAGCTCGAGGCCGCCAGCGGCCCGCTCAGCGCCTATACGTTGCTCGACCAACTGCGCGAGCGCGGTTTTCGCGCGCCGCTGCAGGTCTACCGGGCGCTCGACACGCTGGTGAAATCCGGCTTCGTGCATAGGCTCGAAAGCCTCAATTCCTTCGTCGCCTGTGCCGAGCCGCACGACCACAGCCATTCGATGACGGCGTTTGCCATCTGCGACACCTGCGGCCAGGTGACCGAGTTCTCCGACCACGATGTCGGACACCGGCTCGACGAATGGGTACGCTCGACCGGCTTCGCCGCCAAGAAGGCGGTGATCGAGTTTCGTGGGACATGTGCGAAGTGTTTGGCCGAGGCGGCTTGAGGGGCCTGCCAATGGTTCCGCTGCGGGGCTTGAACTATCGCAATCTTTTGAGATTGGCTGATACCCACCAAGCTTCGTCATCCCAGGGCGGAGCAGGAGCGAAGCGACGTCGCGGAGACCCTGGGATCCATGCCGTTACATCAGCCGAAGAATGTAGCGGCTCAGAATGAAGCGCTCTATAGCGATCCTTCACACCTTCCTTGTCCAGCCTGCATCAAAAGTTCTGCACCGCAGCAACACTCTGATGTCACGGCATGATGGGGTGGACGGCGCCCGACGGCATCGGATGTGCCAGAATGAGTTCGTTGAGATCTCAAACAAGGGAGCCGTC
>NZ_JAMYSY010000027.1:0-80778 GCF_040322175.1 Mesorhizobium sp. M0185
CGTCCGCTCGCCTTTCTCGGCCCCGATCGCCTCCGTCATCTCGGCTTCAAGAACCTCCTGCACGACACTCTGCAATGCCTGGCGAAAGCCGTCCTCATCCGACAACAGCAACGCTTTCAACTCGCCTCTGCTCAGTCTAACGTCTCGATTGGTCATGGCACTTCCCCTTCCACGGGAATCGGTGATCGCAACGTCACCACCGTGCCATGGCCGCTCGCCCCTCAGAGCAAGCGCCGTTCTCTCTCCAATACTTTTTGCAGAACCTTCAGCACACTATCGCCACATAATCTCGCCCGACGCATAAATGCGGATCCCGGCCCAACGTCTCCTGAACCTGCAGAGCGAGACCCTGCATTCCGCGACGCATATCGTTTCGGGCGACCGCCAACCAGATCCGCACCTGGCTCGGAACCGGGATCATGAAACGCCCAGCGCCTTCACCATCGCCGCCGCCAGTGTCGGCGGCGTGGTCAGCGGAATCCGTAGCCGCACCTTGCCGGCGATCTCCAGCTCGATCACCGCTGGTGGCGCCGCCGGGCACCGAAGCGGCGAAAGGCTTATCGGGAACCACGACAACTTCGGCAAAGCCCGTCTCGCGGGCTCTCATCGTGCGCCGCCGCTTATAGATCGGGCTGGTCGCGACACCGTTCCATGCTCGCGCAGGGCGGCCCTCGCCGGAGGCGTACTGACGTAGTCGCAAGGGATTCGCAGGGATTGGTGAGGTGCTGATGGTGTGATGGTGAATGGTCGAACCGGGATCGGACAAACCCGCTCAGTGGCTGCCGCTCAAAAAGCGCGTTGACCTGTCTGGGATCCGATCCGCGGACTTCATCAGGGCCAGCGGCATGAACAGGCCGCACTCAAAGGCCATGCCTGCACCCGACCGACCCGTCATCAATGTCAGAAAGCCCTTGCCACGCGGAGGCCGTCCGTCCATACATGCCACTGAACATTCATCCAGCGGCGATTAGAGCCTCGGCCGTTTCTGCTCCTATACCATTCTTTGGACGGCCGGAAGGTGGAGTTTCCGGGCCTTTGCACGATGGCGGCGGCGCCATCGGAATGGCGGGTCAGTTCGTGGTGGAAATCAACAATCAGTCGCAATTTATCTGACGACGGACACCAGAGCCCGCATCTGCCCGTCAGTTTGAGGCGGCCGATGTACGGACCAACTTTGAAGAACAAACAACAAGCGACTTCTAGCCCCTAGCATTGCACGTACGGTCGCCGAGGTGCTCGATTGTATAGTGGTAGTGAGTAGGAAAAGCGAGAAATAGTGCCATACGTAATCCACGGTGTTCCCTCTAGCGCCACCTGCTTCCTATCGCTGCGCTCAAGTACCAGGATCAGCGGCGCGACAGCGGAATCGCGCGGTTACCTCATCCAGTGGTGCGCCCATGGCCCGCTCAAGGTTCGCCCAGTAATACTCGGCACTAGCGAGTAGCTCCTCGCTCTGGTCAGGTGCGCGTTCAGCCTTCCAGTACCTGATCAACGCGAGCATGGTGAGCCGCGCGAGAGCCGCAACTGGTAAAAGTGGAAGTTCTGACTCGTTTATCGGCCGGCTCTGCTTATACCCGGCGACAAAGGCAAAGGCATCCTGCCAAGGGTGATCCTGAGTGCGACCGATCAGGTGCGCGACTGTATTGGCAGGGTCAAACATCACCGCGCTATGGACAGTGTCACCAAAGTCAAGGATGGCCTTCACGAAGACATCGCTGTGCGGATCTACCACAACATTGTTGGGAGCGTAGTCACCGTGGATCACTTGCATTTCAAGACTTGGCAGCCTCGGCAGAACGACTTCTTCGAAGAGCTTGAAGACCCGTTGAGCCAGCATCCGGTGCTTAGGGTTTGGCGCGTACTCAACAAGCCCCGCCCAATCGAGAAAGTGCCTAATGTCGTAAACTAAGCTGCGACCGACAGCTGGATGCATAAATGATCGCAGTGCAATATTTACCTGCCCGAGGATATCTCCCACCTTGGTCAACTGCTCAACGTTGGCATCCATTTGCTCCCATAACAGGCCTTCGACAAAGCAGAAAACGCTGAGTGTTCGACAGGTGCCGTCCCCTAAGTCGATTGGAACGCTATCCCTTCGGTCAACGGTGGACTTGATCCGCTGGATCGGCAACGCGTGAGCGGCATCATCAAGATAACGGATCGCAGCAATCTGCAGCGCCGTAACTGGTTCGGGCTCGTCAGACGGTGACACCTTTACGAGGTATTCATTCGCATCGGCCTTAAGCCTGAACGTATGGCCTTTTTCACTGCCCAATCGCTCAAAGTGTCCACTGAGCCCATAGTGGGTCTGAAGCATGTTTTTCAACAGCAACCCGTCGATAGAATCGCTTGATGAGAGCAGGCTGCTCTCCTCTAGGAGCCGTTGCAGCACCACGCCAGGTGATTTGTTCATGTTATTAGAGCTTTCTAAAGAAGCTGTTTCGCTACGACGGCAAAAGTCTCAAGGAATCGGGACACATCGGCAGCGGCGAAAGCGACTGGAGGGCGAACTTTCAATACGTTACCAGCAGGGCCGGTCCGGCTGATCAGAACGCGACGGTCGCGGAGCTGATTGATGATGCTTTCGCAACGAATGGGATCGGGTTCGAGCGTCACTCGGTCCTCGACGATCTCGATCCCAAGATACAGGCCGCCGCCTCTGATTTCCGCAACATAGGGAGAATCCCTTGTCAGCGTTTCAAGTCCTGCCAGCAGGGTCGCGCCATTCACGGCAACGCGTTCACGCACGCTCTCCTGCTCGAACACGTCGAGCACTGCGGACGCCGCAGCTACAGAGATTGATCGGCCACCCAGTGTGTTGAAGTAGCTGACCTTCTGCCCGAATTCGTCAGATACCTCCGCGCGAAAGACGACGCCAGAGATGGGGAAACCGTTGCCCATCGCCTTACCCATCGTGACGATATCAGGAACCACCGCGTGGCGACTGAACCCCCACATCGAATCTCCGAACTGAGCGAACCCCGATTGAACCTCGTCAGCAATGTAAAGACCACCAGCGGCGTGAACCTCGTCCACCATTGCCTGCATGAAGCCTACTGGGTGAGTAAAAATGCCGTCGGAGGTGAAGGCGGAATCGGCAATCAAGGCTGCCAGCCTGTATCCATGCCGTTCGAGATCAATAATTGCGGAACGCACTTGATCCCGCATATAACCCTCGAGAGATCGTTCAGCTCCGCAAAGCCTTCGGTCCGGAGCGTCAATGAGTCGGACGTTCGGTCCGAGCGGGGATCCAACGCCTAGCATTGGGGAAAAACTCGCCACTTCACGAGTACGGCCGTGAAACGCCCAACGAGTAGCTATGATACCTTCACCGCCCGTATGGAACCTGGCGACCCGAATTGCCAGATCATTTGCTTCGGATCCGGTGCAGGGCAAGCTTAACTTCGACAGCTCAGCCGGGAATGTCGCAAGTAGCCGCTCAGCATAGGCAACCAATGGCTCTTGGGGGTAGCGTGTATCATTATTGACTGCGGCAATCTGGCGAGAAACGGCGTCCACAACATGCCTGTGGGCGTGACCAACGCCCGGAACATTGTTATACGCGTCGAGATAGTCGTTGCCGTCGCTGTCAATTAGGTGGGCGCCAAAACTCGAGACAAACTCCACCGGAATCGTCTCGGAAAACTGATAGCCAGGACCGAGTACCGCGCCCCTGCGTCGGATGATGTCCTTGAGTCGTTCAGGCAGATCGCTGATACCACTCGCGTCGATCAGCTTGGGGTGGCGCGCGGTCATCTCAGCCTGCCAGTGAACGATCGAAGAAACCCACCGGAGGTTCCATCGCATCATCTTCTATCTGGCGAATAGGAGCAACGGTTCGCATAAGAATGCTAGGTTCAACCTGAGCGCGAGATGTTGCAATCGTTGCGCCAACTGCTGCAAAAAAAAAGCATTCGTTCATTCGGAGTGCCCTAGGACTGCAATCAAATCCATGTCTTTTGATAAGCAATAAACAGCCGGCGGCCGCGGCCGTCCAATTCAGTTTGCAGATTGCTGTCTTCTCGCGACGAGATGACAATATGCGAGGCGATGATTGGAGCAGTGCGAGCGGGCGTCAAGCACAGCGCAGGTCGGCCGCGATACGCCGACGCCATTCCCCAGCGCGCTGCATTGTGGGAGTCAGCAGAATATCGAATCTCTGGGTCGCCGTACCCACCTGAAAGCGGATTTTCCGCAAGGCCCCATAAGCTCTCGAGGGTCGATTTGCTCAGCCCGGCCATGTTCGGAGTGCTTCAAATTGACCGGCTCCAAAGTAGTGGAGGCAATGCCGGCGCCATTGCCGTCGACCTGCGAATAGACCGGAGGCTGCAAGCATATTGAGTATAGTCACTTGACTTGTATGGCGGTGTGACTTCCACTAGCACGTGACCCATTTCCTCGAGGAGTGAAGCCGTCGCTTCCTGTGAGCGCAAGGCTTCCGCATCCAGATCGATCGCACCCCACTTGGTCCTTTCCGAGCGCCGGTCGACTGGGCAAGCCCCCCTCACATACCGACGGTTCGGCTGGACTATGATGAAAGGACCACCGGGATGAGACCGGACAAACATCGAGCGCAGGAGCCACATCGTATTGCAAAGAACAAAAGAGGCGGCGACCGTCCTAAAGTAAGGCACCAGCTATCTCAAAACGCGATGGCAATGCGCGGAACATTATATTGGCGGACCCAATGCCAAGTGGCACATACTTGGCGGGTAGCGGATCGAACTGCATCCGCCTCCGTTAACACCGTCCGACAGAAATCGAGCGAACTGAAGTGCAGATCAAAGATGTGCTCCTCGCGCCAGGAAAAGGCGCGTTTTTCTACGACGATCAGGCAGCCATAAGAGCCGGCGCCACGCAGGACGGTTTTGTCTATGTGGGCGAACCCGTTACGCCCGACTTCCGATCCATTCGCGTTCCGGCATCTTCGCTGAGTGTCGGGCTTGTCCTTGTCGACGACACCATAGTTTGGGGCGATATGATGAGCGTTCAGTATTCTGGTGCCGGTGGACGCGATGCTTTGTTTGAAACTGCTCAAATCTCGGATTTGACGTCGCGGGTTGTGGTGCCTCGGCTTATCGATGTCGATGTGTCTCGCTACCTTGATGCCTGCGCGAAGGTTTTCGAGCCCATCGGACACAAGCGGTTACCTCTCGCGATTGAGTATGGCGTCAGCCAGGCGCTCCTTCGCGCAGCAGCCCACCTTCAACGTACGACAATGGCAGAGATTGTATGCAGTGAATTTGATCTACCGCTGCCAACGAGCAGTGTCCCGATCTACTGCCAGAGCGGCGATGCTCGCGAAATCAACGTTGACAAGATGATTTTGAAAGCCGTGGATGTGCTTCCCCACGGTCTGATCAATTCACGGCAGAAATTCGGCGTCGACGGCCAGACCTTCATGCACTTCGTGAAGTGGGTTGCAGGGCGTACGCGCCAAATCGGCCGCCCGGGGTATCATCCGGTGCTGCACTTCGATGTGTATGGCTGGATCGGCCAGGAAATCGGCCTGGAGCCGCAAAGCATCGCCGACTTTATCTGCAAAGTTGCAGATACCGTCCCGGATTTCACGCTCAACATCGAGTCCCCGGCGGATTTTGGTTCGACGCAAGCCCAAATTGAGAACTACGCCAAGATCGTATCGATCTTGGACGACCGGGGTTCCAGCGCGCGCATTGTCGTGGATGAGAGATGCAATACGCTTGAAGATATTCGGCTGTTCGCCGAAGCGAAGGCGACGCATCTCGTCCAGATCAAGACGCCCGATGTCGGCTCAATTGCCGACACAGCGCGGGCCGTTCTTCTCTGCAAGGAAAACAAGGTCGGAGCGTATGTCGGGGGAAGCTGTACCGAGACAGATCTCTCGGCCCAAGTTTCTGTCCACGTATCGGTGGCAACCCAGGCCGACATGATGCTTGCAAAGCCCGGAATGGGTGTCGACGAGGCATTCTCCATCGTTGGGAATGAACAAAGCCGGTTGCTTGCGATGCTGAACCGTCGTCGATCTCAAACCGAAAACGTTGTATAAAAAGCACGGTGTCGCATGCAGAACTCTCTTGAGGGGATCACTGTCGTAGCCGTGGAGCAGGCCGTGGCCGCGCCTTACGCGTCTTCCCGTCTTGCTGACGCTGGCGCCCGTGTCATCAAGGTCGAGAGGCCCGAAGGGGATTTTGCCCGAAACTACGACAAGTTGGTGCGGGGACAGAGCGCTTACTTCGTCTGGCTCAACCGGGGTAAGGAGTCGGTTTGTCTAGACCTGAGGCAGGAGATGGATCGCGAGGTCCTCGACACGCTCGTTGCCAATGCTGACATCTTCATCCAGAATTTGAAGCCAGGCAGCATCGAAAAACTGGGTTTTGCGTCTGCTGATCTCCGTCGACGTTTTCCGCGGCTGATCACCTGCGACATCTCTGGTTTCGGGGAGGGGGGGGCGTATTCCCATTTGAAGGCTTATGATCTCATCGTCCAGGCTGAAACAGGTTTATGCGCGATCACCGGCACCCAACGAGGGCCCGCGCGTGTAGGGGTCTCGGTTTGCGACATCTCGGCAGGCATGACGGCGCATAGTGCCATTCTTCAGGCGCTGTATCACCGCGAGGTCACCGGCGAAGGGACCTGCATCCAGGTGTCACTTTTCGACGCCGTCGCAGACTGGATGAATGTTCCGGTCCTGCAACACGACTACAGCGGCTATCACACAGTACGCGCGGGCGTGAAACACCCGTCGCTAGCGCCGTATGGCGCATATTGTTGCGCCGACGGCAAAGAGGTCATCTTTTCGGTTCAGAATGACCGTGAATGGGTGAATTTCTGCGAGAAGTTCCTGAAGCAGCCGGCGCTCACACGCGCACCTGGTTTTGTTGACAATATGGAGCGTCTCGGTCACCGTGCGCAACTTGACGAGATCATTGAACGGCGGTTTTCCGAACTGTCCTGCCACCAAGCAATGCAGGAGCTCGAGGCGGCCGGCCTAGCATATGGTCGACTGAACGAAGTGGCGGATGTTTCAAAGCATCCACACATTCGAAGGGTCGAGGTTGGAACACCCGAAGGAACCGTCCAGACGATAGCGCCGGCGGCGATTTTCAATTCTGAGCACCCCTCGCTGCGACCGGTTCCGGCTCTTGGCGCTCATACCGAGGCTGCCCGCGAGGAGGTTCTGGGGCTTTTGCGCGAAAGAGCCACGTCAGCGTGAGCGCGCGTCTGAGTAAGGTGGGTCTGCTCGCGGTTTACGAAGAGCCTGTTTACCTCGGAGAATCTCAGCGCATCGGCCATCCAGCAAGCCCATGCCGCCACTCTCCCTGGGATTGATCGCAAAGGCGACTCCATGATCAAGGACAGCTTTACGGCCGTTGAAAGCGCGATGCCTGTACCACGCTGGAGATCCCTGCTCTTCGTACCCTCTCACGTTCCGCGGTTTGTGGAGACGGCCCATGAGCGGGGTGCAGATGGCGTCATACTCGACCTTGAGGACTCCGTCCCCCAGGATCAGAAGGGCGAGGCGCGGCGGCAACTTCGTGAATGCATGACAAAGGTGAGCCGGAAAGGCGCATCTGTTTTGGTCCGCGTCAATCATGGTTTGCGCGCTTTGGCGGCGGATCTCGATGCAGCAGTGATAGCAGGTGTTGACGCGCTTGTTCTTCCGAAGACGGATTCGGCAGAGTGGGTTGTAGAGATCGCGAATGCGGTTTCAGAACTTGAACGAGAAAGAAATCTTCCGCTGGGACGCATCCGGTTCCTTGCCCAGATCGAGACCCCGGGCGCCCTGCATCGGCTCGCGGCCATTGCGTCAGCGCATCCAAGGATGGTCGCAATGGCGCTTGGTCCTGAAGACTTCAGTGCCGCTGTTGGCGGCGCCCCGGAATTCGACCTTCTCTTGACGCCGAACCTTTCTGTTCTTTTTGCCGCTCGCGCGGCCGGGTTGCTCCCGCTGGGCTTCATAGGAAGCATTGGCGAGTTCTCGGACACTCATAAACTTCGTGAAACCGCAGCGCATGCGCGGCGGCTTGGCTTTGCCGGAGCTTTGGCGATCCACCCGGCACAGGTAGCCATATTCAACGAGGCTTTCTCGCCTAGCCCACAGGAAATGGAGTGGGCCCGCCGCGTCGCTGCGGCAGAAGACGATGCCGCCACGCGTGGACTGTCCGCATTCTCGTTGGATGGTAAGATGGTTGACCCGCCAGTGGTGCGTCGCGCCCACGAGATTCTGGCGCGTCAGCAATAACTGACCTGCCTGCCGGAAAAAGGCGGTTTTCAGGACGGCCAAATGGTTTGTCTTGCCCCCTATCTCGTTTCGAGATAGAAAAGAAGGCGCTGGGGATCATGCCCCAGTTGGATTTGGTCATCGTGGACATCAGGCAGTTAAGATATTTTGTCGGCGTCGTCGAAGCCGGCAGTTTCACGAAGGCGGCTACGACTCTTAACGTTGCTCAAAGCGCTCTGAGCCTGCATGTGCGTCAACTGGAGGAAGGTTTTGGCACCCAACTGCTGGTTCGCGACAGGACCGGTGTCAGCGTCACGGCGTCCGGAGACAAGCTGCTTGAGCGCGCGCGGAACATCCTAAAAGAGATCCAGCTTACCGAGGCGGAACTGACCAACACAGTGACTGCTCCTTCCGGAGAGGTGACCATCGGCATTCCGTCAGGAGCCGCACGCGTCCTTAGCGGTCCCCTGCTTGAAGCAGTAAGAAACGAGCTGCCGAGGATCTCGCTCAAGATGATCGAGGGCATGACGGGACCGCTGGAAGAGTGGATGGCTGCGGGCCGTTTCAATCTGGCGGTTCTGTACCGGACTGCGGAGAGCGTGGGGCCAATGACGGTGCTTGCTCGCGAAGAGTTTTGCCTCGTAGTGCCGCCGGGTCAACCGCCTTTCGAAGATACGATTCCGCTCGCCGAACTGCGCGCGTTTCCGCTGGCAGTTCCCATGCGCAATAACAATGTCAGGCGTTCGGTCGCTGATGTCGTTGCACAACATGGTTGTGTGCTGGACGTCAGATTCGAGGTCGACTCCCTTTCTACGATCATCAATATGGTCATGGAAGGAAAGGCGTATTCCATCCTTACCCCATCGGCCATTCAGAAAGAAGCGTCTCAAGGTCTGGTTCGGACGGTCAAGATCGTCGATCCGGTGATTACCCGTTCCGTCGTGATCGCCGTAAACCCGAAGGATGAGCGCTCTCCAGCCGTCTCCGCCGTCCGCAAAATAATCCCCAAGGTGGTGAAGACTTTGATCGAGGGCAAGCGCTGGTCAGCCACGGTTCCGGATCGGGTTTAAAAAATCCCCAAGCCAAATCCTTCCAGCGCTACGGCCCTTCGCGGCTGCTTGAGCGGTATCAATCTGGATTCGAGATGGTTTTCGGCGACAATCGATATTTGACCGCATGCAACTATCGCGATGAAACTGAACAGAAGTGAGCCCATGGTCGGATCTCGGCTGGTCTCGCATTGGCAGAAATACTCAAGCGGAGCATGGGATGTCCAACGCCACGAGCTATCAGCTTTTCATCAATGGCAGATGGCGAGCCGGTGGTAGCGGCGCCACTCTGCCGGTAAGCAATCCGGCGACGGAGAAGGTATTTGGCTCAGTGGCCTCGGCGACCGCGTCGGATTTGGATGAGGCCCTCGCTTCGGCAGAACGCAGCCGCAAGGCCTGGTCCTCACGGCCTGCAAAAGATCGTGGCGAGATCCTCGTAGCAGCCGCCAGGATTTTGGCAGCAAAGGTTGGAGTGGCAGCGAGGGACCTGTCGGCCGAACAGGGAAAGACGATAGCCGAAGCGACAGGTGAGTACGGGCGCGCCGTCGAAACGTTGGAGTGGAACGGCAGGCACGCCGAAGAGCTGTCGGCCCCTGTTCCGATGGGCCCGAACCGGATGATCGTCCCGGAGCCCCTTGGCGTCGTTGCTGCTTTTACGCCGTGGAACTATCCCGCCGTTCTCATCGCCCGCAAGCTCGCCCCTGCTTTGGCGGCGGGCTGCCCGGTGATCCTCAAAGGGGCTGAAGAGACACCAAGCGCGGCTGTCCACTTCGTCGAAGCCTTGCGACAAGCGGGTATCCCGGACGGCGTGGTAAATCTTGTCTTTGGTGTGCCGGTGCAAATATCCCGGCATCTCCTCAACTCGCCGATCGTCAAGGTCTTAACGTTCACGGGCTCTACTGAGGTTGGAAAACAGCTCGCCAAGCTCGCCGCGAATAACTTGCAGCGGTGCATCCTCGAACTCGGTGGGCATTCCCCGGTCGTTGTATGCGAGGATGCCGACCTGGCTACGGCCATACCGGCAATCACGGAATACAAGTTCGAGTGCGCGGGTCAAAGCTGCAATGCGCCCAGCAGGATCCTCGTCGCGCGGCCTCTCCATGTGGAATTCCTGTCCCGGATGACAGAAGCTGTCCGCAACATGAAGATCGGCCCGCCCGACGACCCGGCGACGAATATGGGGCCAATGGCGAACGCGCGGGGAATCGAGGCCATGCAGCGTCTGATCCAGGATGCGGTCGACCGCGGCGCCCGCATCGAAACCGGCGGCACCCGCCTCGACCAGCCGGGATTTTACTGGCCGCCAACCATCCTGACAGAGGTGCCGAAGGATGCGAAAGTGCTTCATGACGAGCCGTTCGGGCCGATCCTCACCGTGACGCCGTTCGACACTATCGAGGAGGCGATCGAAGAAGCTAACGCCACTGAGTATGGCTTGGCTGCCTACTTCTTCACCGGCGCCACCGATGCGAAACGGGCGCTGATTGGCGGTCTTGCGGCAGGCGCGATCAGTGTAAATTACCTAAAAGGTGTTTCCGCAGATGCACCATATGGTGGCGTCAAACAAAGCGGCTACGGATATGAGGGCGGCGAGGAGGGTTTTCGGAGCTTCCAGCACCTGAAACTAGTCAACGGGTTCGGGTCATTCGGATGAGATCTCGTGAATAAAAAAACACGGACTATTGCCGGCAAGGATATCACAAAGAGCGTCGCCGACGCCCTTCAGTACATCTCGTACTACCATCCTCCCGACTATATCCGGTACCTTTCGCAGGCATACGCGCGCGAACAGAGCCCGGCGGCGAAGAACGCCATCGGGCAGATTCTGCTGAACTCTCGCATGGCGGCCTTCGGGCGGCGCCCGATCTGCCAGGACACCGGCCTCGTGGTGGTCTTCGCAAAGGTCGGCATGGACGCCCGCATCAAATCAACGGCCAGTTTCGCGGACCTCGTGAATGAGGGCGTCCGCCAAGCATATCTCGACCCCGACAATCCCCTTCGACCATCGGTCGTCTCGGATCCGCTTGCCGGCCGGGCGAACACGCGTGACAACACGCCGGCAGTCGTCCACGTAGACCTCCTGCCCGGGAACCAAATTGAGATCACCCTCGCCGCAAAAGGGGGCGGCTCGGAAAACAAGGCGCGTTTTACTACCCTCAACCCCAGCGCGTCCGTTGCCGACTGGGTCGTCGACACCGTTTCGACGCTGGGCAGCGGATGGTGTCCGCCCGGCCTGATCTCGGTCGGCATCGGTGGCAGCGCTGAAAAGGCGATGCTGCTGGCCAAGGAGGCCATGAACGAGCCCATCGATATGTCGGAACTGATCGTCAGGGGGCAGTCAAACGCGGAGGAGGCGTTGCGGATCGAGCTTTATGAACGAATTAATGCCCTAGGCATCGGCGCTCAGGGGCTCGGAGGTCTGACAACAGTCGTTGATGTGAAAGTTGCAACCTATCCTACCCATGCTGCGTCCAAGCCCGTGGCGCTCATTCCGCAATGCGCGGCCAACCGGCACCTGAAGTTTACCTTGGACGGCTCTGGACCCATCAGGCTTGAGCCGCCAGACCTTTCCGAATGGCCCCAGATCGGTGATGAGGATTTGCACATAAGCGGCGTCCGGCGGGTCAATCTCAATGCGCTCACAAAGGAAGAAACGGCAGCGTGGCGCTCCGGTGAAACCCTTCTTTTGTCCGGGAAGATGCTGACGGGCCGTGACGCCGCCCATAAGCGAATGGTGGATTTAATCGATGCCGGCAAGCCGCTCCCAGTCGATCTGCGGGGACGCGTGATCTACTACGTCGGACCCGTCCGCGCAGTGAGGGGCGAGGTCGTCGGACCGGCCGGCCCGACGACCTCAAGCCGGATGGACGGCTTTACTGAAAAGATACTCGCCGAGACTGGCCTATTTGCGATGGTTGGCAAAGCGGAAAGGGGACCCGCAGCTATCGAGACGATCGTCAAACACAAAACTCCCTATCTGATCGCAGTCGGTGGTGCCGCCTATCTGATTTCAAAATCGATCAAGGCGGCGCGGCTTGTTGCCTTCGAAGACCTGGGCATGGAAGCCATCTATGAATTCGAAGTGGAGGACATGCCCGTCATCATGGCTGTCGATGTTGAGGGAAACTCTATTCATAAGTCCGGGCCGCTTGAGTGGCGTAAGCGCATGGCCGCCGACAGCATCGCCCGTAGCATCGGAGTTTGAGTTTTCCGGTCTGCGCGATCCGCCCAGACTCTCGCGCCGGATTTTGGACCGCAACGGTAACACAGACTGCACTCTGGGGTTCAGCTCCTCGGCGATCCAAATAAGAAAGGTCTTCAAGTCGCTCTCGTTTCGAAAATGCCCGGATGTTAAACTGGTTCGATCGGCGGCCATGCGAATCGATGCTTGGTGCTGTCAGGGTGGCAATCAGGTCAAGCACCGCCGGTACTGACAAAGCACCATCCATTTACGCCCAGATCGATGCCGACAGGCGATCACCGCTCTGTGCGTCATCGCCCGCGTGCCCAACTGTTCTGCATCCCTTCTGATTGGATCGCTCTCAGTCAGATGACATTCGTCAACCTCACACTGACGCGTTTCGGGCCGAAGACAGATGTGTCCACTAAATTCGCTCGCTTCGATCGATGATAGAATTTCTGGGCACCAATTGCCCCTTCGACCACGGTTGAGAGAAACAGATCATGAAGTCGAAACCAAATCCAGTGCAACTAGACGCTTGGGATATCCGGATTCTCTCAGAGATCCAGTCAGATGGTCGGATTTCAAAAAGCGAGCTCGCACAGCGTGTTCACCTTTCAGCGTCGGCCTGTTCAGAACGGCTCCGCGCGCTGCAAGCCGCAGGCATCATTGAGGGTTTCTATGCACGACTCAGTCCAGCCCTCATCGGCGGCATCATCTCTATCATGGTGGAAGTGGTTTTGGACCGCCATCGTATCGAGGACCAACGGCACTTCGAGACTGCGATCCAACAGATTCCGGAAATCCTGGACTGCTGGGCCATCGGAGGGCGGATCGACTATTTGATGCGGGTTTCATCTCATTCCATGGCTGCGTATCAGGATTTCATGGAGGGATTGCTGCAGGCAGGCTTGGGTATCAACCAATACTACAGCCTTGTCGTGACGAAGCCAGTGAAAGCCAATTCACCAATTCCGTTGTCCTCCTTCAAGCGGAGATGAACTCTGAAGCGTTGATTTCGTCGGTAATTAGTCCCGATTCCGCGAATTCATCGGTCAAATACGCACATTTCCACGAAATTCGAGAGGCCATTGCGCATATAACGAGCCAGTCGACCGAGTGTTCCCCGTCAATTTTTCGGGCGGAAAGCAACGAAGCGTTTGAGCAATCTAGTCGGAAGATCGAAAAGTTCTACGCCCAGGATGTAAGCTCAGAAGCACATTATTGCCAACAACCGTGTTGACTGCCGGCCCTGCGACAAGCTCACAAATGGAGGCCAATTATGGCTGGACGACCCGACAACCGCGGAAAGGGACCACCAGATAATCCCGGAAAAGGACCGCCTCACGGAGTGCCTTCCGGGCCGCTTCACGGTGTTCCGAAGGGGCCGCCTGATCCGCCCATGCCCCCGCCGCGCAAGGTGGGATGAGAGGATGGTTGATCCCGATTCATCCATGACGACCCCGGCGCAGCCAGTTCCCCGCTGGGAGAGGCGTTATCCGGGGCGGCTTAAATACGAACTCGACGCACTGCACGCCGCCGGGATAACGCCTGAGATTGACGAGCCGGCCCTCGCTGCCGGGCGATTATCGCTCACATTCGACTGGCCGCTCGATACGGCGACGCCCCTTCGTTTGCAGGCTGTCTTTCCCGACGCCTACCCGCACTTTCGGCCTCAGGTCTTTCTGCTCGCCGGCCTGGCCCCCCCCGCCGGCGCGCCACCGCAGTCCTATCGAGGGCAATCTCTGCCTGCTCGGCCGCGACACCCGGCAGTGGACACCGGGCTGGTCGCTTTGCACGTTGCTCGAAAAACAGCTCGCCGACTCCGTGCGTGGTACCGGTGAGGAAGACCAGCAGGGCGAGCCTGCCGAATACTGGTGGAACAACCTTGGCCGTAATTCCGGATCTTATTGTCTGATCGACAGCGGCTGGGATGTCGGCGACACCTCGCAGGGCACATTGCAGCTGCGTTACATACAAGATCAAACGGTCAAAGTGGAGGCCGAGAACGGTCCAATCCATATTCCGGCGGTCAGGGCCTATGTCGAAGAGGTTCGCGCTGAGGATGGCCAAGTGCTTCACCAATGGGCGGGTCCGCTCCCAACCGACTTGGCCGACGCCAAGAATCAGCTGGAGGTTCCGTGGGTAAGATCAAAAGACACGATGCTGCCCGAACCTCAGCTCGACGCACAGCTAAAAAGGCTCCGCCAAGATTACTCATGGCTCCAGCGTACCCGGTCACGAAACTACGGTTCAGGTCTGAAGTTTGACCTCTGCGCACTCGTCTATCCGAGCGAGCTCACCTTTGGTGAGACGGGCCTCGGCTGGTGCTTCGTCATGGTCTTCGGTCATGCGCACGGCTTTGAGCCGAAGAAGAACAAAGCCCCCAAATCACTGCGTATCACGGCGTTGCCCGTTTTTCGCGCCGGGCCGGGCGACATTGGCTGGCGCGTTCCGGCCGTTGCATTCCTCAAAGACAAGCGGATCCTTGTCGTCGGAGTTGGCGCCGTCGGCGCACCGGTAGCGATCGAACTTGCTCGCAACGGATGCCGCACCCTCGATCTCGTCGAACATGACATTCTTGAGCCCGGAAACACGATCCGCTGGCCGCTGGGCGCAGCCGCCTGGGGTCAACGCAAGGCAGACGCCTTGCAGGCTTTTCTCGCTCGCCAGTATCCGGCAACCGAAGTCCGTAGCCATTCGCATTTTATAGGTATTGCGGCGCAGGCTCTGAGCGATCCGGGTGACGACGATATCCTCGACTCGCTCATCAGGGACGCCGATCTCGTTATCGATGGCAGCGCTTCGCACGGCGTCACAACGCTGCTGGATGACCGCTGCCGAAGCGTAGCCGTTCCGCTCATAAGCTTGTCCGCGACGCCGACGCTGGAGGGCGGCACCGTTGTCCGGCACGTCCGCGAAAGCGGCTGCCCGAACTGCCTTTTGCACGCATGGCACAAGCACGAGATCGAACCCCCGCCAGGACAGGATGCCGGTGACGAGGCCCTGACCCAGCCGGCGGGGTGCAGCGAGCGCACATTCACCGGTGCCGACTATGATCTGCAGGAACTTTCGTTGCAGGCGGTGAGGCTGGCCATCGATACCCTCTCGGGTAAGGCGGACGATGGTTCGGTCGTGCAGACACTCAGCTTTGTTGATGATGAACGAGCGCGGCGTCCGCCGCGCTGGCGTGTCGATTCGCTGCCCAAACATCCGGACTGCCGGGGCGGGCATTGATTTTGCCGGATGTCGATGTCTGGCTGCCTAACACCGTGACTCAGGAATGCGCGGTTGAAGCCGACACCAAACTCCCATTAGAAACCGGCGGCACTTTCATGGGCTGGTGGTTGAATCCTGATACCGCCGTCGTAACCGCCATGATTGGTCCCGGACCCGGCGCCCTTCACGAGCGCTTCCGGTTCCAGCCGGATCAGCAATGGCAGCTTGAGCAGATTGCCGCCCACTATGAGCGTTCGGGTCGCCGCGAGACTTACCTCGGCGACTGGCATAGCCACCCCGGCGCTTCGAGCGGCGCGCTGAGTTGGACCGACCGCGGCGTCCTTCGCCGCGTTATCGCCACACCAGAAGCCCGCTGCGCACTGCCGCTGATGATGATTCTATGGGGTTCTTCCGGCACATGGCAGCTGACGGCGTGGCGAGCACAAACGGTGCCGCGGGTGGTGCTCTGGGACAAGCTGCATCTCGATCCGGTGCAGATAAGGGCCTTTTGAAATCTCCGCACACGCAGATGCCAGCGGCTTGATGAAAGGCATGACCTGGCATCCGCTTCGGTCAGGCGATGATCCGGCCAACCTGAGCGAGGAACGGCCTGCCCGACAGCGTGGGCTGCAGCGGGTGAAGTCGCAAACGGCCGCGCCCGCCGGCGTGGACCCGCTGCATTGCTCCTGACGACCCATGCGGCGACCTGCTCCGCCGGGGCCTGGCCGATTGTCGCTTGTACACGCAGCGCTGGCTCATCGAGCAGTTCTTCCGAGTGATGAAGACCCAGGGCTTGAAGATCGAGACAGCCAATTGCAATCGGGACAGATGGAAGCGTCCACTGCTGTGTGGACACGGTGTCGAGCCTTGGCGAGCGTCCAAATCTATGCGAAAGAAGAATCTAGAGCACGTCCTGGGATCGTAAGTCGATCGTGATGTGAAGAGGGGACCTTTGCTGCTCGATGAGGAGACCGCGGAGGGTCTTCTCGAGCATGCTTCCCCTGCCGCGCGACTCAGCGATCCCAACGCCTTCATAACGCTGCGAATCTGCTTAAAGAGGGTGGCAATCCTGAATAGCCCAAGGCGTGCCGCCACGAGCGTGCGCATCACCATATGTCCGAACATATCCCGGCGACACGAAGAACACATCGCGGAGGTTCTGTTGGGCTGCTGGATGGGGGCCTTCGGACAGCGCATCTCGTAATACCAGTCACCGGGTTTATGCGGTACCTTCGCAGACATTCCCTGACGAACAGAACACGGCGACGGCCGCACTGATGCCCTTATCCGCCTCAAGGAGAAGGTAAATCCAGAAGTTGGTTTTCACGTTGTTTCAGGCCGATTTCAGCGGATTCGTCGGTTAAAGAGGTGCATTCCCGCGAAACTCCAGAGGTGTTTATGGATATGCTTGTTTCAAATAGCGGCTGGCCAAGGATTCTCCGCCGACTGCTCGCGAGGAGAGGAACTATGAGCTTGAGCAATCTGGGAACCGAGCAACTCCGGGAGAAAGATCGAAACTTCGTCTTTCATCCGTCGACGCACTTGGCCAAGCACAGCCGCGGCGAGACGCCAAATCGAATCATGGCCGGCGCAGAAGGCGTCTACATCTGGGATACGGAAGGCCGAAAGAGCCTTGACGGTTTCGGAGGACTCTACTGCGTCAATATGGGATATGGTTGCACGGAGATTGCCGACGCCATTGCCAGGCAAGCACATGAACTGCCGTTCGCGCATGTTTACGCCAGCCAAGGCACCGAGCCGGTTGCTCTCTTGGCGGAGGCTGTGGTCGAGTATTTCGGTCAAGATATGCGGAGGGTCTATTTCGGCCTCTCCGGTTCCGACGCCAACGAAACCAACATCAAGCTGGTCTGGTATTACAACAACATCCTCGGCCGCCCCGAAAAGAAGAAGATCATCTCGCGCAATCGCGGATATCACGGGTCCGGGCTGGTCACCGGAAGCCTGACAGGGCTTCCCTTTTTTCACGATTTCTTCGACCTGCCTTTGAATTTGGTGCGCCATACGACGACGCCCCACTACTATCGCCAGGCGCGCGACGGCGAAATTGAGGAGGCGTTCTCCAGGCGCTGTGCCATCGAACTTGAAGCCCTTATCCTCGCTGAAGGCCCAGAGACCGTTGCAGCCTTCATCGGAGAACCGGTACTTGGGACCGGCGGCATCGTTCCGCCTCCGAAGGGATACTGGGCTGCGATTCAGGGGGTGCTTGACAAGTACGACGTCCTTCTGATTGCCGATGAGGTGGTCTGCGGCTTCGCGCGAACCGGTGAGAAATTCGGGTCCCACCTCTATGGCATGCGTCCGGATTTCGTGACCATCGCCAAGGGCTTGAGTTCAGCCTACCTGCCCATCTCCGGGTCAATCATCGGCGACCGCGTCTGGTCGGTGTTGGAACAAGGAACGGAAAAGCACGGCCCGCTCGGCCATGGCTGGACATATTCCGGTCACACGCTTTGTGCGGCGGCCGCGCTTGCCAATATTAAATTGCTGAAGGAAAGAAACATCTTGGAACATGTTCGGGATGTCGGACCCTATTGGCAAGCCCGCATGAAAGCCGAGCTGGAGGGACATCCCATCGTGGGCGAGGTTCGCGGCGTCGGCATTTTATCCGCCGTGGAACTGATGCGGGATCCTAAAGGGCGGGTACCATTTGAACCCGGACTTCAGGTCGGCGTGCGCGCCGCCGCTGCTCTGTTTGAGAATGGTGTCATCGGCCGCGCTATGCCGCATGGCGATATCCTCGGCTTTGCCCCGCCTCTGATCATTACCCGAAAAGAGATTGACATCATCGTCGACGCGACCGCGAAATCAGTCGATACGACCTATCGCGCGCTGAAGGCGGAAGACGCGATATGATCTGACGTGAGATGACGCCTTCCACTCGGACCGCCCAGGATATCACGTCCGGCGCAAAGCCACGCTCTTCGCTTTAAGGCAACTTGCATCGACTGTGTGCAAGCCGCTGCTGAAATGCGACGCCAATCTTAAAACACAGCACCGCCTTCGCGTCCGGTGACGTAGGGCTGCTGCACGAATTGTCGAGGTGACGCTCTCACAGACCACAGACCGCAATCTACCGTGATGCTGAGCTCCTCCATGGAAAACAGTCCCAACAGCCCGCAAACAGACACCCCGACCGTAAGGTAGTGCAACCAAGAGGAAAACTGCCACCTGCTAACATATGACGCTGGAATGAGGTCTCGATGTCGATAACAGCGCCGTCGAAGCACGTATCGCCCTCCCAAGGCGCACGGCCCGGCACGGAGCTCAGTCTCCGGCCGGGCCTTCAACCCAGAATGGCTGCGCATTGGCCCCGCCCGTCTTGGCTCCTGGAGGGGCAGAACTCACTGCAGTTTAGCTATGCAAGACGCTTTTCATAGATTTGTAGAGCAGATAGCAGACAGCGCTGACGCGACGGACCTGCGCAACGCTCTGGGCGAGATTGCCTCTTCGCTCGATTTGCCGTCTTTTGCCTATCTTTTCCCTTCGCCTGGCAAGGGCCGCAAGGTGCGCCTGATTTCCACCTACCCTCAATCCTGGACATCTCACTACCTTCACAGTCGGTATGAAAAGATTGACCCCGTTATCCATCAGGCGCGTGGTGGTCAGGAACCGTTCAACTGGGATGCGCACGGTCCTGATCTCGAACTATCGACGCAGCAGCGACAATTGATGGATGAGGCGACGCAATTTGGCATTCACTGCGGCTTCACGATCCCGATCCATGACAGCACCGGTACTTTTGCAGCACTGACCTTCGCCTCCGATGAAAGGCGACCACCGTTCTTTCGCCTGATTGATCGATATGATCGCGTGCTGCAGCTCATCGCGGTCTTCTTCCATCTTCATGCCTGTCGCAAGCTGGCCGACGGCAGGACCGTGGCTGGCGTTGCCCTATCGCGAAGGGAAATGGAATGTCTGAAGTGGGCGGCTCGCGGCAAGACGGCGTGGGAGATCGGCCGCATCCTTGGGATCAGTCGGCGCACCGCGGCCTTTCATCGGGATAACGCCAGGGATAAGCTTGGAGTGAAGACGGCTATTCAGGCAGCTGTTCGGCTTGCACTGTCCCGGCCATCTCTCTTCACCTGATCTCCGAAACCTGGGCACATACACAGGTTGTATCAACTCCGGCCTTTGCCTTCAATCGCAGGTGTTATCCATGCGAGGGAGAAGGCCATCATGATGCAGTTGATCACGCCGGATTGTTACGCTGAGTTCAGCGACGAGCTCGAGCAGATGCATCGCTTGCGGTATCGCGTTTTCAGGGATCGACTTGATTGGGACGTTTCGTTCAGCGGTGGCTTTGAGGTCGATCCGTTCGACGCGCTTCGTCCCCATTACCTATTGCTGCGTGCGCCCGCCGGACGCATCGACGGCTGCGTGCGCCTGTTGCCGACTACAGGACCGACGATGCTGCGCGATAGCTTCTTCGCTCTCCTTGCCGACCGTCCAGCGCCGGAAAATCCGCGTGTTTGGGAAAGCAGCCGTTTTGCGCTTGATCTGCCGCCTTCCGCGCCCAAACAGGCGGGCATCGCAATTGGCACCTACGAGCTGTTTGCCGGAATGGTTGAGTTTGGTTTGTCACGCGGTCTGCGCAGCATCGTCACCGTAACCGATCTGCGCATAGAGCGCATCTTGCGTCGCGCCGGCTGGCCACTCGAACGGTTGTCCGATCCGCAAACAATTGGCAACACACGCGCCGTTGCCGGATATCTCGACGTCTCGAGAGAGAGCTTGGAAGCCCTCCGTCGCAATGGCGGGCTCAAGGGCCCGGTCCTGTGGACCCCGGTCATTAAGATCGCCTGAGCCTGCAATCCAACCCTTTCTGGAAATAATGCAATGGACGAAACAAGACCTGGCCCTGCGTGGCCGGACTGGCAAGATGATGATGCCTATGGCTATGTCGAGCGGCTGACCAGCCGAGGCTGGGCCTGGGAATTCCTCAGGCGCAATCCGGACTTCCAGAACGATCTGGCGAACGCGCTGCGCCGTGCCGAGCGTACGAACGCCGGGGCCGTGGACATAATCAGCCTGCCGTCGAACACTGCCGATCTTTCGCGCTGGGGCCTTCTGTTTTGCAAGCTCGAAAGCAAATGATGCGAGCGTCTTCTGGTGCCCCCGCCAATGTCCGCATGTTTTGCCCCTTGCTGCCGAAAGAGCGGCGCGGCCTGGCGGGATCGACGTGCTCGATCTCGCCGCGCGCTCCTGCCGCATCTCCATACTCGTTACGGGAGACGGGCATCAGCACGTCCTTGTTGAGGACAATGGCAGGAGCTTGCAGTTGGCTGCTTCAGGCCTCAGCCTCCTCGAACCTGTGCGATTGACTTCCTCCGTCTTCTGGCCGCCTGAGGAACTCAAGCAACGCCTGAACGGGATGGAATGTCTGAACGGCCTCCGTTCGACCGGAAGGCTGCAATCGGGATTCTTTCCAACCGAACCCCGTCGCACGCGGTTGCGCCGAGTCTTGCGTGCGCTCGATGGCTCCATCGCTGGCGCGCCACACCGCGAGATCGGCCTCGCCCTCTTCGGTAGAACCCGCGTCGAGCAGGACTGGGCCGACCCCGGTGACCATCTTCGCGACAGCGTCCGCCGTGCAGTCAGACGCGGGCGCTCGCTTATGAACGGTGGGTATAAGCGGTTTCTTCTATAGTGATCGTCACTATCAGGCCTCTTGGCCAGAGAACAGCTCTTTGTACCCCGCGATCACCAGCCAGTGGGCGCGCGCGAGATGGCTGCGAACCGCCTTTTGGGCGCGAGCCGGCTCTTGCACTGGATCGATGCCCAATATCGCCTGCGCCATCTCTTCTTCGCTGGCATTCCCGGCGCATGCGTCTATGAGTCTCAGATAGATCCTGAAGTGCTCATTGTCATAAGCGGTCAGGCTCTCCGCCCAGGGGACCTCGTCGGCAACAGCAGGTTGGAGCAATCTGTCTTCCATCTCGTATCTCGCTATGAATTATCCCGCGTCCGCCTTTGACTGGACAATATCCTAAAATGGGATAATCCGAAACTGGGATTAGTCGGTGAGCCAGTTCTTCCTGGCCGGTTCGTCTGATGCCGAAATCCCTTCGATCACCTCGCCAGCGCTGGCTGCTGAAAAGGTTGATAGCGGCGCGCAAAAATAACGGATTCACCCAGAGCCAGGTTGCTGAAATGCTAAGCCGCCCGCAGTCGTTCGTCGCCAAGTATGAGGGTGGTGAACGTGGGCTGGACGTAATTGAGTTTCTCGACGTGACCGAGGCTCTCAAAATCGATCCTTGCGAGCTTCTGGCACAAATGCGTCGCTCTCGTGACCTATAGGTGGCGTCGCACTTTGTTTGGGTGTCAAACTTCACGATTTACGTCCTTGAGTTCTCGGATCAGCGGGATTTGCCCTCGCTAAAGTAATGCCGTGCAGCCGCTCCCCTTTGTTGTCTCTGATTTTTGTAGAGAATCCTCCGTGGTGAAATCCTCGACAAGAGGTGCTTCTCGTCCATGGAAATCCGAGAGGTCTTTGCCCGCAATCTGCGTAGGCAGCGCCAAAAAAGAAATTGTCGCAGGAAGCGCTGGCGCATGAGCTTGGCGTCGACCGAACATACGTCAGCGCACTTGAGCGTCGGTCTATGCCGCCAGCATTGATATGGTGGCAAAAACTCACCAGAGTGCTCGGAATCGAGCCGGTCGATTTACTCAACCCTCATGCTGAATAGATCTGGAAGCACGGACGAAAGCGCGGTTGATGAGACTCGACCAGAAGGTTTCCAGGCATTCATGCTGCTGACAGGAGCGCCCGCGCGCCTAACGACGCGCACGAGGTGCTCGTGAACCGAGCCCGCTTTTCTTCGGCAAGCTCAGGCGGTCTCGGCCATTCGGCTTCGCCCCTTGGCGTGGGCAGCCCTTCGGGCTGTGACGGCCGCCGCCCTTGCGGGCGGCGCGGTTTGTCTGTTGGCCTTTCCCGGTGGCGCGGGGTGGGCGGCACTCCCTTCTAGGCCCGCCGCGGCAGCCCGCAACCCTTCGCGTGCCGCTCAGGGTCCTCCTCTTCGTTCCGGTCCTTCGGATGCGGTCCGCCTACCACGGCGGGCCTTTCCGGTCGCGACTCGCCGCCCATCCCCCTTCCGGGGAAAGGCGCGGCGATTGGCGAGCGGAGGATGAGACGATGCATGCAAACAGCAAGCGTACCCCCAGCGGAGAGGCTGGCGCAGGCAAGGGCGGGCGCCCCGGCGCCAGCCTTTATCAGGAGATCACGGACCGCATCATTGCCGAGCTGGAGCGCGGCACCGTGCCATGGGTCAAGCCATGGGGCAGCGCAAAGGCAGGCCTTGGCCTGCCGAGGAATGCGTCCACTGGGCGCCAGCCACCGCTCCTGCAGCAAAAGAACAGCAGCTGTCGCAGCATGGCTGAACAAGGGACATCTTGTCGGCGTCGAGGAGCTCCGTGCTCGCCTTACGCAGGCGCATGCTCTGACATGATGTCCGGGAGACTGATGCCGGGCATTCCATCAACAATACCCAACAGCCATCCTGATCCGAAGCGCATCTAAGCACGTCCATTTCAGGCGGTAGTCGAGGCCGCATTGACCAGGGGTACCTTCTTGGTCCGCTGGAGGAAGGCGGCCGCCCGTAGACAAAGGCTTCTTTAAGTGTCGCCCGTGCAGGGACGACCGTAAAAAAGGGCGCACGAGGCGCCCTTCATTTCCGATCGGCTATCAGCAGCCGCCTTCACCTTTCGTTGTTAGAAGCGGTAGGTGACACCTGCGCCTATCAACCAGGGATCGAGCTCCGCCTTTCCCGTCAGCTTCGCGCCGTCGACCGTGACGTCGAAGTCTGGCTTGAGAAAAAGCTTCTTCACGTCGAAGTTGACGCCCCAGTGCTGATCCACCATGTAGTCGAATCCGACCTGCAGCGCGGTGCCGAACGTGTTCTTAACCTTGAGAGCATCGGCGCTGCCGGCATCCTGGTTATAGAATATCGTGTAGTTCACGCCGGCGCCGACATAGGGCTTGAAAGCGCCGAGATCGGTAAAATGATACTGCAATGTGAGCGTAGGCGGCAGCAGCCAAACCTTGCCGATCTTGCCAAGCCCGCCGATCGTTCCTTGGCCGTCGATGTTGGCGTAGGTGGTGCCGAGTATGAGCTCCGTGGCGATGTTGTCCGTGAAGAAATAGGAGATATCGAGTTCCGGCGTCACCGTGTTTGAATAAGAAAGATCGGAGCCGGGCACTGCATTGACGTAGCCCGAATCCTGAGTGACGACCCCCAACGCACGCAGGCGGATCTGCCAAGGGCTTGGCGCTTCCGTGACCGAGGCTCCCGCCTGCGGGACGCTCGCCGCTTGCGCAAGGTCCGCCGCGACGGCCTGCTGTCCCATCACGATGAGGACAACGGCCGCTGCTACTCCCCGCGCAGCCCGCATTTGGTTTCTCGCCATGATATTCTCTCCTTGCTCTTCAAAGATGTGGACTGAATTACGAAAAATCTTGCTCGAATTGCTTGATATTGGCGGAGCGCTCATGCCCAGTTTGCTTCGCGGCTGCGACCGCATGTTCGGCGCGCATGATCATGGGTGATTTCTCCTCTTTCCGTGCCGCAGCGCGTTTTGCGGACTGCGCTGCAGGTGTCGTGCCAAATGAGAAAATCATTTCATAACAATGCGATCACCCTGATGGCGCTGTGTCTCATGTCCGACATCGTCGAAGATCCGACAACGAACGCAGCCGTGACCGCCTGATAGAACCTCCTGTGCCACTCGGTGGGCAATGCGGAATAAGCAGTGAAGCTCACCGCGAAACTGCCCGAGCTTCGGATCGACATCGGCGACGGGGCCATTCCGACCACGACGTCGCCGGTGTCGGGCGCGGCACAGCCTGAAGACTCCGCGGCGGCGATCATCGAATAGCTGCGTTTACGATGGCTCCATCTTGGCCCACCGGTGGGCGCGCAAAAGGCTGCTTTGCGGCCTCATCCCTTTGCCTGGATTGAGTCGCAGGGACCGAATGGCGCACGTGCTTTTGGAACCGGCAGAGTGGTCATGACGCAATTGTCTTCCGGCTATTTTTACCGAGATTCGACAATCCAGTTGGTGAAGGTCCCATATCGCGCAATCATTGATGCGCTTTGGTCTGGGCATGCGCCCATCCGCAAGCATCTCATCAAGAGCACCGATCCGACACCAACATAGAGAATTGCTTCCCCATGAGAGAGGCCTCGCGGCGGACATGAGCTTGCGTCACTCTTCATGATCGCGGCCTCCGAGGACGTCGGGATCGAGCAACGGCACGATAGGGCGAAGGATCTGGCAGCTCTTGCAACTGCCGACCTCGATGGACAAGGTATATCGCGATCTGTCCGGCAGAGACACAGGGTTCTGCACTGTCCGTTCATGAAGACGTCGTGCTGGTCTCCATAAGAGAAGTATTCTGGTGCAGAAAGTGCCCGATTAGCTATTCGGAAAAAGGCGACATCGACGTGCAAATCGAGCGCCGCCGTGAGTCGTCCCTCAATGTCGGATTTCCGACAGGATCGCAAATCAGCCAACCCATTGTTAAATAAAGTTTTCCTTCTCTGGCACGGCCCATGCATGGGACTCTGCGAACGCATCAGCGAGACGTCGTCCATGATCATGCGCACCGAAAATGCCGTCGCCGCAGTGAAAACCGCGCTCTCGCCTGCCATCAAGCCGCCGAAAGGCCGGCGCGTCATGGTCGAGGCGGGCGATTGCGCCGGCTTCAAACACCTTAATGGGCCTGGAAAGCTCCTCGCGTGACGGCGACGCGGGCATCCAGACGGGCGGAAAGGACATACGTCGTTGCCCCACGTCGCCGGCCTGATCCGTCGATTGTCACCGTGCTGGAATGCTCGGGTCTACATTCGACGACCCGAACGCGCTGGACAAATTCTCGCAAAGCCGGTCGGGACCGGGGCTCGAAACGTCCGCGAGGGGGCCCAATGGCTATGGCCGATATTCGCCGCGAACAAGCCGCCTAGTGGGAAGACTCTATAGGAGGAAGCAGTGGAGTTATCTTGCGTTGGGGTCGGTGCCGGGCCGTCTAATTTGAGCCTTGCGTGTCAGATACACGAGCAAGTTGGGCAAGGGGCACTGTTCCTGGATCGGCAGGTCGACTTCCGCTGGCATCCAGGCATCGCATTCGATTCCTCGGAGCTCCAGGTGAGCCACTTCAAGGATCTGGTCACACTGGTGAATCCGCGATCAGCGTACACTTTCGTAAACTTCCTGCACGAGAACGGGCGTTTGTACCACTTCCTGAACGCACAGTTCGAGGCTGTGTTCAGAGCTGAGTTTGAGCAGTACCTGAACTGGGCCTTCCACAGGAACCCACTTGTCCATGGCGGCGAGACCGTGCACGAAATCCGCTTTGACGGCGCGTTTCGGGTGCGGACCGATAACGCGGTTCTCGGCGCCAGAAACGTCGTGGTTGGCATCGGCAAGCAGGCGCAAATTCCGCCTCAGTTTCAGGGCTGGACTGGATGCAACCTGTTCCACTCATCTGTTTTACTGCACATCCATCCCGAGGTGCGGAGAAAGCATGTCTGCCTGGTCGGCGGAGGCCAGTCGGGAGCCGAGGTGATGTTGCATCTTGTCGGCCTGCCGAAAGAACGGCGGCCTGCCTCGATCACTTGGGTCTCGCAGCGCGAAAACTATCTGCCTCTGGACAACAGCCCGTTCACAAACGAGTTGTTCATGCCCTGCTTTTCGGATCGTTTCGCGGCGATGAGCGAGTCGCAGCGTAAGCTGCTCCTGCGGCGTTTCGTGCTTGCCTCGGACGGCATTTCGGAAAGCACGTTGCGCGCGATCTATCAGGCGCTGTACCGCCACGCATTTGTCGAGCCAAACCGATGCGACATCACACTGCGGCCGGGCTGCACCGTCTCGCACTGCATCAACGCCGGACCGGGTCACAGGCTGACCCTGCAGCACGGCATGGACGAGGTCGAAGAAGTCACGGCTGACATCGTCATCCTGGCCACCGGTTACGAGAACGCGGTGCCAGACTTCTTGGAACCCATCGCGCACCGGCTGGAGCAGATCGACAATGAATTAGCTATTCGCGAGGATTTTTCGGTGAGCTGGGACGGACCGCGTGACAGACGCATCTTCGTACAAAACGCGAGCCTCGGGCAGCGCGGCCTGGCCGATCCGAACCTAAGCCTGCTGGCCTGGCGCGCGCGCCGCATCCTCGATAGCCTTCTTGGGCGCGCGCCATGCGCGAACCCCGAGCATCCTAGCTTCATCAGCCATACCTCGATCGAGAGCTGGCCCGCCTCCGCAGCCGAAGAAATGGGCAGCGGGATATGACTCGTAGACTTTTGATCATCGGCGGTGGCATCCTAGGAATGATGTCCGCCTCCGCTGTGGCGAAGGCCGGAGGCTTCTCCGAAATTATCGTGATCGAACAAGCCCTTGGACCAAGCGGCGCATCGCATTATTCTGGGGGCGTGCATTTCCCCTACGGTTGTCAAGACCGTACCAGGTCGCTCACTCGAAAGAGCGCCGTGGTCTTGGCGGCCATGGCTGGGTCGGCGGTCAGCGGATGGTGCCGGCCTTTAGCGATGCGTGTCGTGGCTGGACCGGGTGAAGCGATTGATCCGGCCCAGTTTACGGAACCCCTGGACCCGGCTGAGCCTGACATAGGCAGTCTCGCGCCGAGCTTCTGCGGGCAATATCCGCCGGAGCGGAACGCACTTAGCATCGCCGTCCCACATGACGTGAGTCCGTCTCTGTGGACCCGCAACTTGACCAGCGCCCGACTGCCCTAATTGGGATGTCCGACCAACCAGTCTTTCCAACAGGAGGCTTTTCGCATGTTGACTGATGCACAAAGAGAAAAGTGGCAGAAAGACGGATACCTCAGGCTCGAAAGATTCTTCGCTCCAGCGGCTCAGGAAGATATCTCTATTTTTGTCGAAGACATGTCACGCTGGGATGTCAGCGATGATAAATGGCTCATGTGGTTCGAGAAGACGACGGACAATCGAAAGATCATCTCCAAGATCGAGAATTTTCTCGACTTCCATGATCCATTGCGTCGTTTGCTCTTAGAAGATCAGCGCATAAAGTCAGCGGTCGAGGATTTGCTTGGCGAAGATTCGCGCAGGCTCAAGGAGTTGCTGATTTTCCACTACCCCGACAGCGGCGGCTATCTCCCGCATCAGGACATTTATCACATTCCACACAAACTCCCCGACCGGATGGTTCATGCGGTGGTTGCCATAGGCATCGACGACTCCGACCCGGAAAACGGCGGGCTTTTCTTCAGCCCCGGCAACCACAAGAAGGGGGTGTTTCCCATGGATGCCGGTGGGGTGATCGATCCTCAAGTCGCCGAAATGTTCTCCTGGGAACCCGTAGTATGGAAGGCTGGCGACATCTTCATCTTCGACGATTACGCACCGCACTACTCACGACCGAACAAAAGCAATCGTTCGCGGCGGACACTCTACTTGGTGTTCCAGCGTGCTTCAACCGGTGGACCGACCCGCGCTGAATATAACGTGCTTAAGCGTGCCCTTAACCCGCCCGAGGGCAAAGTGGCCGATCTCGACAAACTCAAGCCCCCAAATGGCATTTTCTATCGCGATTGAGCTCACGCAGCCAGGCGGAGGCATGCACATGAAACTGATCGACCGCTCAAAAATGCGCGGAGAGTATGGCGTTCTGATTTGCGGGCTCGCGGAGCATCGACCGCAGCCCGTTACGACGCTTCGGCACGTGGATTGTGGAGGTGGTCGCAGGGCGGTCTTCTGTGACGCCTACAGCCCGACTGGCGCCCCCCTCGTCGCCCGCCTGGCGGCCCAGAGCTGCATTATCCTGGCCGGGGGCGCCAACGGGTCGGGCTACCGTTTCTCTCCAAAAATTGCACGGGAGACTGTTGCGTTGGCAGCCGAAGATCCCACTGCTTCAACAGCTTAGGTTCGTCATGCGCAAATACAGGTTTTCTCGAACGGAGCTGTCGCGGGCGTTCGGTATCGACATGGCCACGCTTGGAACGGGAAGCGCTCGCACGGGGTTTTCATTCGGAAAGGTTGGACCCGGCGTCACATCCGAGCCCCATCGACACGACGAAATCGAGGCCTTCGTGATCCTGTCAGGATCGGGCAAGGTCAGGACCGACCTTGGGGAAATTTCGGTCGAGGCGGGCGATGTCGTTCTGTTCCACCCTTTTGAAGCGCATGTGCTGCGCAACGACGGAAACGAAGACCTAGATTTCGTCGATGTCTACTGGCGAGACGGCGAGGCCGCCCTCGATGCCGCTGCAAAGACCACGGCTCCACGCGGGCCGATCTTCGTCTTCTCCACGCCGCCAACGCCAAATGGCGATCTGCATCTGGGGCATCTTTCTGGCCCCTATTTCGGCGCCGACGTCTATACTCGTTTCCTGCGCATGAAAGGAGTCGAAGCATATCACCTCACTGGAAGCGATGATAACCAGAGCTACGTCACGATACGCGCCGATGCCGATCAATCGACGCCTGCAAACGTGGCACGCTACTACGCCGACGAGATTCGCGCCACGCTTGCACTGCTCGATTGTGACGTCCACAGCTTCCAACCCACAATGGGCGATGACGGTTACGGCGAGTTCCAAGCCGCGTGTTTCCGCAGTCTTCTGAGCAGCACGGCGGTAGATCTGCGCCAGAGCCCTGCGCTTTTCGATGCTGTGACAGGCCACTATCTTTACGAGCCGGATGTTAGCGGCCTCTGCCCCGATTGCGGCGGCTCCGCCGGTGGCAACATCTGCGAGGAATGCGGCGCCCCAAACCTTTGCCACGACTTGGGTGCAGCCCGGTCACGGCAGTCTGCCGAGGCGCCGCTTGTCGGCTCCGTCCGCCGCCCGGAACTTGCCTTGGACCGATGCTACGACAATATCGACCGGCATCTAAGGGCATCGGGCGTCCCGCTACGGATCTTGGATCTCTTCGCGCGCCTACGCCGACGCGGCAACTTTTCAGTGCCCATTACCCACCCCTCGGACTGGGGCCTGCCGGCCGAAGGGTTCCCGGGGCAAGTGATCTGGGTCTGGCCGGAAATGGCCTTCGGTTTTCTTTACAACATCCAGGCGCTCGGCCGCTTGCTGGGTCGCGACTGGAAGGCGGAGATGCCCGGCAACGACTGGCAGATTGTCCATTTCTTCGGCTTCGACAATTCGTTCTACCACGCGCTACTCTACCCCGCTCTTTACGCCGAGGTCTTCTCCCACTGGACGCCACGCATCCACTATCACGTCAACGAGTTCTACCTGCTCGACGGCAAGAAGTTCTCAACCAGCTGCCGCCATGCGGTCTGGGGCAAGGAGGTTCTGAGCCCAAAGACAGTCGACGTCGTGCGCCTCCATTTGGGCCTGACACGCCCGGAAGGTGAGCGGACGGATTTCACGCTGGAGGCGCTGCGCCGCACCGAGAACGAGGTGTTCCAAGGGATTTGGCTGAACTGGCTTGATGCGTTGAACCAGGAAATCAAGCAGGATTTTGCCGGCCGTGTACCCGATGCAGGCGACTGGAGCCCGGTCGACCGCGCCTTCTTTGCTCGGATAGAGATCTATCGCGCGGCGATGGATCGCGCCTATTCGGACGAAGGCTTCTCGGTCCGGCGCGCGGCCGCTCAGGTCTGCGATTTCGTGCGCGATTGCGTGATCTACCGTCGGGCGCGAGACTATGCGGCGGCGCGACGTTTCTATCCCGCCCGCAATCGGACTTCGCTAGCCCTTCAGACGTCGGCCGCTGCGATCCTGGCACCGACACTCGCTCCGCTGATGCCCCGATTCGCCAGAACGCTGGCGCGAGGCATCGATGGCGTATCAACCGAAACATGGCCCCGGTCCGTCCAGCGCCTTGCGCCCGGGACGCGTTTTGATCTCGGACCCGTGTTGGTGTTCTACGCCAAATCCGGCAATCCTCATCTCGATGAGGAGGAAGCACTATGAGCCCAAAGGTGCACCAGTAAGCTATCCCAATCTCGACCAGATCTGCGCGGCAATCAAAGCCGATGATACCAAATATCTTTACTCGCTGTCACTGGCGACCCAACCCGCTATCAGACGGTAGAGACCAGATTGGCGGACCTGAACCAACGCATCGTCGACACCCTGGCCCGCGCCTTCGAGGACCGCTCGGCCGATCGCTTCCCAGCCCTTGCTGTTTCGTGCCGCAAATGCCGTGTGGGCTCGACTGCGCTGACCAACCTCTTCGGCAACGCGGGATTTCCGTCCTCCAGCCGGTCAAGACTGTCATGCGGTTCGAGGCGCTTGGTCAACCCTGGCGCGCCCTGGATCGTGCGCCGATCACCGGAAATGTCGAATGCGAATGCCTGCCTGATGGTATCTTTGTCCGAGCCTGTACTGGCGCGGCAGTCGGCCGAAGAACAACTGAGCTATTGACGATCGGAAGGTAGCAGGTTCAAAATTCTGCCTCAGAAACCGGATATTGCGCACAACCAGCGTTCACGATCGCGATGGTGTACAAGCTTCCAACCAGACCCGTGCAAAGACAGCCCGTCGCCTGAAGATAGTCGGCGAGGGCCGCCAAATCCCTCGCAAGCGTATCCTCCCTCACATGCACGCCGTCTTCGCCGACGATGCAGACGCTTGTCTCGTCGAGAGATAAGTCCAGCCAGGGTGCTCCTTCAGGATGCGTGTTTGCTCGGGTACGGAGCCGCCCCTCAGTTCCCAATTGAGGAGCGATCCTACAATTCACATATTTGGAGATCGCTCGCTAGGTTATCCGGTCTGTGAACCCTGCAAGCCGAAAATTCAGATGCCGCCCATGCAGAGATATTTCATTTCGAGGTAGTCCTCGAGGCCATGGCGGGATCCCTCCCGCCCGATGCCGGACTGTTTTATCCCACCGAACGGCGCCGCTTCTGAAGACATCCGGCCGGTATTTACCCCGACCATTCCATATTCCAAGGCCTCGGCCACACGCCAGACACGCTTCAGGTTGGAGGCATAAAAGTAGGCCGCGAGGCCGTAGATCGTGTCGTTAGCCTCACGCACGACCTGATCCGCATCTTTGAAGCGAATAATCGGTGCCAGCGGCCCGAATGTCTCTTCTTGCGCGACGGTCATCTCGCTGGAGACACCGGTCAGGACTGTCGGTTGGAAAAACGTGCCATTCGTGCCGATGCGTTTGCCCCCGCATCGAATTGCGCCGCCTTTGGCGACGGCATCGGCAATATGGGATTCGATCTTGGCCAAAGCGTGCTTGTCGATGAGCGGTCCGATGTCCACTCCGGGAGCGAAACCGTCACCAACTTGAAGTTGGCGAGCCCGTTGCACGAATTTCTCGACGAACTCGTCGTGAACGCCCGACTGGACGTAAAGGCGGTTCGCCGAAACGCAGGTCTGGCCGGCATTGCGGAACTTCGCCTGGACCGCACCGTCAACCGCGGCATCGATATCGGCATCATCGAAGACGATGAAAGGTGCATTGCCGCCGAGCTCAAGGCTGACTTTTTTGATCTGGTCCGAGCACTGGCGCATGAGCAGGCGCCCGATCTCAGTCGACCCGGTGAAGCTGATCTTGCGGACCTTGGGATTGGTACAAAGTTCGCGGCCGACCGCGTCACCTTCGGACGCATAGATCAGGTTGACGACGCCTTCGGGAAAGCCAGCCTGATGGGCGAGGGCGAACATTGCTCCCGCCACGAGCGGCGTCTGTTCAGCGGGCTTGAGGACGATCGTGCAGCCCGCCGCCAAGGCTGGCGAGATTTTGCGCGCCACCATCGAGGCCGGGAAATTCCATGGCGTTATCGTGCCAACAACTCCGATGGGCTGCTTGATTACCAGCATTCGGCGGTCCATCGATGGTGCGGAGATCGTCTCGCCATAGACGCGATTGGCCTCCTCGGCGTACCATTGCAGATACGCCGCAGCATGCGATATCTCCGACTTGGCTTCTGCAAGCGGCTTGCCCATCTCCGCGGTGAGAATCTCGGCGAGATCGTCGGCGTGGTCGATGATCAACTGATGCCATCGCCATAGAACGTCGCTGCGCTCACGTGCGGTCAACCCTGCCCATCCAGGCTGAGCGACATAGGCCTTGTCGATCGCAGCGCATGTCTCCTCGACACCCATGTCGGGTAGTTCTGCCAGCACTTCGCCAGTCGACGGGTTGAGGACCTCGAATGTCCGCTCGCTAGTCCGCGTGCCAAGTGCCGGCAGGCGATCAATGGGTCCAAACAGGTCAGGGGATCTCAGGTGACGAATCATCGGCAGGCACAGGGGCAATACCGGATTCCTCCTCAACGCAGCAGGTATATATAGCAGGTGCGGTGTGTACTCCGCGACGTCCGGGTTCCTTATAGGGCCTCGGCCAGACAGCTGATAGACCACGGTACCCAACTGGAAAGGGAGAATACCTGAATACGCTAGAAGATGCCTCGCGGTTCTACTAGTCGAACGATTGAACAACGGACATCGGCTTCGCCAGCCGCGCGGAGTGGATGCTGGTGGCCTGCGCCTAAAATCTGCGGACCACGAATCGGCGACTCGATCGACTCGAAGAGAGGCTGGCCTGAGGAGGAGCGCACCCCAATAATGACGCCTGAACCGGCAAATGCCTGGCAAGGCCCGCGAAAACCGCTCCTCGCGGCTTTAAACAGATCCCGTTTACCGGGCGAGCGCCCGCAAGATGAGAAAGAGGATGGAGAGGAACAGGGTGGTGAAGGCGCGCCGAGGGAAGACCGGCCGGCGCATTTGCATGGGGATGGAGCTCATGATCAATTCCCCGCCTGTTGCTGCGGCAAAAGATAGCCTGTGGTCGAATGGTCGAGCACCAGATAACGCGCGGCGACCGCCTTGACCTCGTCGGTAGTGACCTTGCGGACGCGGTCCGGCCTCTCGAGCACGTCCTTCACATTGCCACCGGTGGTGAGCGTCTTGCCATAAATGTTGGCGATGTGGTCCAGCTCGTCCTGCGCAAAAATCACCGAGCGGATATAGCGGTCTTTGGCCTTGTCCAGCTCGTCGCTGGTGACGCCATCCTTGGCGATCCGGGCGACTTCGGCAAAGGCCGCCGCTTCGAGATCGACGAGCTTTGCATCGCCGCGCGGCGAGCCGGAGATGGTGAAATTGGTGTCGTCTAGCATGGTGCCCTGGAAGGAGGCGCCGGCCGCCGAGGCTATGCCTTGCTTGACGACAAGCTCCTGATAGAGCCGGCTGCGGTTACCGCCGCCGAGGATCTCGGCCAGCAGGTCGAGCGCCTCGGCCTCGCCGGGCTCTGCCGTATGATAGGACGGCACCACCCATTGAGTGGAAAAGCTCGGCACCGAAACGCGCGCATCGGTCAGCGTCACTGTGCGCCTGGTGTTCTGCTCCGGCTCGACCGGGCGGTTGCGCGGGGGCAGGTCCGGCCCGCGCACAACCTTGCCATAGGTCTTCTCGGCCAGCGCCTTCACCGCCTCAGGCTCTACGTCGCCGGCCACCACCAGCACGGCGTTGTTCGGTCGGTAGTATTTGTTGTAGATGGTGAATGCGTCGGTGCCGTTCAGCTTCTCCATCTCCTGCATCCAGCCGATGACCGGAATGCGGTAGGGCTGGTTCTGCCGCAACGTCGCGTTGACCTCCTCATCCAGCAAAGCCTGCGGGTTCGTCTCTCTGTGCCAACGGCGCTCCTCCAGGATCACGTCGCGCTCGGTCTTGATATCATCGTCGTTGAGGATGAGGTTGAACATGCGATCGGCCTCGAAGCCCATCATCTCACCCAACGCCGAGGGCGCCACCGTCTCGAGGAAGGTGGTGTAGTCATAGGCGGTGAAGGCGTTATTGTAGCCGCCAATGGCTGACACAGCTCGGTCGAACTCGCCGGCGGCGTGGTTGGTTGTCGCCTTGAACATCAGATGCTTGAGGAAATGGGCAAGGCCGGATTTGCCGGGTGGCTCGTCGGCGCTGCCGATCTTGTACCAGACCATATGAGTGACGATCGGCGCGCGGTGATCGGGGATGACGACCACTTCCATGCCGTTGTCGAGCAGGAAATCCGTCACCTTGCCGCCGTCGGTGGCGGCCAGAGCCGGAGTGGTTGTCACCAGGGCCAGCGCGGTGGCAATGAACGCCTTGCGCAGCCAGGGGGACGATCGATGGCTCCCGTTGTGGTGGCTGGTCGAAAGGCAAGCTTCGAGGCAAAGTGATTTGTTCCTCATTTTGATGAAGTCGCTGCGTCCCCGTCTCCCCGCGTGGGAGGATCGGGGGGCAGCGCCGAGCCAAATGAACAAGCTCTTCATGGTGCCAGGCCCTACTCGAGCCTCATCTTTGGATGAACCCAGGAGACGTGCGGCAGTATTTCTTGGTGAGGTGATCATGGGACGGATTCTCCTTGGTCCGCGACGCCTTGCGGATGACCAAGCATGCACCGTGCCAGATCAGAAAACCGTTCGAGGCAGTGGACAAATCGGGCTCTGCCATGTTGCGCATCCAACATTGTCTGACATCGGACAGGGCCGAACGCGACGCGCGCGCGGCTGAGAATATCTTCTTCGTTCGGAAGACGATTGGGCGCGCTGCCGGGGAGGGGTATAGGATGCGCTTCGAATGGCCGCTGCACTGACAGTGAGAATGGAGATGTTGGCCAGCGGAACCCTGTCCTCGACAGCCAGACCGGGTCGATGTTGAAGGGCAGAGGCGTGAGCAGCCCAGCCAACTCGAGCGCGGAGCCTGCTCGCGCTAGGACGGATCTGATCCAAAAATCGGCGAGTTGGGCGATATCCGCGAGGCGCTGGAAAACGAAGATCGTAGGACTCAGGCGTGAAAAAACGATGCGGTTGCGCGCTTCTGGTGTAATGCGCCTGCCGCGAGGCCGTTGAGCCTGATGAGTTGCTGCGGGAAAGGGGAGTGTTTGCGCGGGACCTTGGTCAAACGTGAGAAACACCGTCGAGCTCGCCGTGGATGGGGGCATGCAGGCACGTTTGTCGCTGGAGGACAGCAGCACGGAAGCTGTCCGCGCTTGCCGTCGTCGCTGGGTACCAAACAGGAGAATTTGGCGGTCGCGATCGAATTCATCTGCGTAAATACCGCCTGGCTGTGCTCGGTTTGCCGGCGAGCAGATTTTGCCTTCTTTGCGGCTGCAAACGCATCCCTGCCGGCGTGGTCCCTAAGGTCAAGAGCATCGGGTGAGTAACAGCCTGATCCTGCTCAATCTGATGCGCGCCAACCGCCTCGCCGGATTGTGGAACCGCTCGCGGGTAGCTTCTATCACAAACAGCAAGGTCATGAAATCAAGTAGGAAGTCGTCGATCGCTTGGGCGATTGTTTCTGACTTGCCCTTGAACTGGTCCAGCAAAACGCGCGCGTTATCGATCGCTTCCACGCTGGTGGCATCGATCAACCCCTCGACCCTCTTGAAACAATCCAATTCGAAACTCCTTCAAGCGCTTGCCAAGCCGTTATGCACGAAGGTAGCTCCGTGAACTACCCGGCCTTTGACCTGGCGGCACGAGCAGCGGTCGGCCTTACGTCCCGTGCCTCCAAGCACCAGCCCTAGACGTGGCGCTGAGGAGCGTTGGAAGGATCGGGCGCTTCCGGCCATGCTCGAGCGGTAGTGTAGGACAGTGCTTGCTGGCGACTACGGCCAAAATGGAGTGCGCCAGCTGATCGGGGCTTAACAATTTTTCGCTTTTTGCTGCGCCCAAGTCTCGGCTATGAGTCAGGCAGGCCAAATGGCCTGCCCGACGTTGCAATTGTTAAGGAGGAACACGTATATGCCTACTGGAACGGTAAAGTGGTTCAACAGCACCAAGGGGTTTGGATTTATCCAGCCCGACAATGGCGGTCCGGATGTTTTCGTCCACATTTCCGCTGTCGAACGCGCGGGCCTCTCGACCCTCGCTGACGGCCAGAAGATCAACTATGAGATCGAGCAGGATCGCCGCACCGGCAAATCCTCCGCTGGCAGCCTCAGCAAAGCTGGTTGAAATTTTCTCCTGCGTCCTGGCAAGAGTGGGCGCGTAGGTCCGGAGGTCCTCACGGCCGCTCGATAGGAGCGAGCAAAAACTGAGGGCAGCAGATTGCTGCAGGCGTCGCGAATTCCTCATGAAACAAAAAAGGAAGGCGGGGTTGGCCCCGCCTTTTTATATGACGATATGACGCGCAGATTAAGCCGATGGCTGCAACGCTCCAGAACGAATCTCCATTGCCGAAATCAAGCCGCGACCTTCTTGCGGGTTCGCTTCGTCGGCGCCGGCTCCGGCGCTTCCGGCGCTTTCGGTTTGCGGCCGAGCCCCATTGTCTTGGCCAATGACGAGCGCGCCGCGGCGTAGTTCGGCGCGACCATGGGATAATCCGCCGACAAGCCCCATTTGGCCCGATATCCATCCGGCGTTAGCCCATAGTGGGTCGACAGATGGCGCTTTAGCGATTTGAATTTCTTCCCGTCCTCAAGGGAGATGATGTAGTCCGGTGTCACCGACTTCCTGATCGGGACTGCAGGCGTAAGGGCAACCGGCTCTTTTGCAGAGACACCTTCCGCCGTCCCTTTCAGAGCCGCGTGCACTTGGCCGATGAGGGCAGGGAGATCCCCCACCGGGATCGGATTGTTGGAGACATAGGCTGAGACGACATCGGCCGTGAGCTCGATGAGGGTGTTGATGTTTTTTTCGGCTTCTTCTGTCATGAAACTCTCCAGGCGGCGTGAAACACAGTCGGCGAAGCGTCGCTTCATAGTGGCGGTCTCCGCTGAAAGCAACCAAGGTCTCGACAGGATTATTGCGATGCTCGTCCAGCGAGATCTATGGCGCAGTATCGCGCCGTCATGACCGTTGATGCGTTCCGTTGTTGGCGACCTGCCGCGGTGCTTGCGCATTTTCAGGCGCGTCTCGGCCGTAAGCTTTGCGCCAAAATGACCAGTAATCTCGAAACGAAGCGGGCTATTCCTGTTTCGCCATTCTCTTTTTGGCTGTGAAATCGATGGCAGAGCAGTGGCCGCTTCCTGGTGGCGCGTGGAGGAACTATCAAGCGTTGATTCGCAATGGTCGAAACGATCTAGATTCATCCGGTGAGCCGCTCTTGCAGCAGGATGTTAGGGATTGACCCGCTGGCAAACCGAGGACATCACGCCGCTGCTTTGCTATTGAACCGCTATCGCTGTGACAACACATTCCGCAATGGTGGGCGGGTGTAGAGGAGGCGCCTGTTCACGCAAAACTAGCGGTTTCAGCAGGTCGGGAGGAACGAATGAGCTCAGGGACTTTCAGCAGCCCACTTTTCGTAAGGCGTGCAGCGCACATCGTGCAAGAGATTGCCAGTCCTGCGGATGCTATCGATTTTCTCAACGAATGGCCAGAAGATCGCAGAGACCGGATCTACGAAGCCGCCCTCAGGGCGTGCTTTGATGCATACAACGGACGAAAACCTGCGAGCGCAGCGCGCAAGGCTGTTTTCCGCTTTGCGAAACAGGTCGCCATATTGGAAGATGCAACCTCGGCGATGCAATGGCTCGCTGCCTGCATGTCGGGCAATGGAAAAGCGCAATATAGGCGCCGCAGTCGTGTGTGAGGCTGGAGCGGGTACGCCGACGAGGTTATTGTGTCGAGATTTCGCCGGCATCTGGAGCGTAGTGTAGCGAACAAACAATATTTTGCGGCGCTATGGCGATGTTTATCATCTTGTTGTATTTGTAAATCAGCTATCTCGCGATAGGATTGCAACGCCTCCGGTGTGAAAATCACTGCGTGGGACTTGGTTCTCAAATTCATGACGGTAAATTGCCGTGTAATGATTGCAAAGCAGTTGTCCCATCGAAGCAAGATGATAAACGAAGCCAAAATTGTGCTCCGTCGTCTGCCAATATTCGCTCTATGGAGGCCTACAAGCCAATTAAAACAGCTACTCGGGCGCCTCTGAAATTCGTGTAATTCTGCTCACCCCAAACGGCCCTCTACAGTCGAAATAAGATCGTCCCGCAAAGGTGCTACAAGACACTATCGCGGATCGATTTGGGCCAAGGTCGATCTGGCGAAGGCAGGCGGAAGTCGAGCAGGACCTGCTGCGGAACAGATAACCGGCCCCAAACCGAATCCGACACGGTGGCCCCGATTTCTTCATAGTTGAAGGCGCAGAGAGAACCGGAGCACGGCTCCGGCGCCGCCGCTTGCCGAGCAGCGATCCTCCGCCTCCCAAAATCCAATCGAGAAGAGCGTTCAATTCCGGGACGGTCCAAGCTCTGCCGCAAAAACAGGTGTCAGACCCCCGGTCCTCTCCCGCAACTGATCTAGCGCAGGGCGTTCATGAGCCGCATATCCCAGAGTGGCTGCGTGCACGACGCAGCGAGATCATTTATGAAAATCCTATTCAGTACGATGGCTGTCCCCTTGCTGACGGCCACCGCCTTTGCTGCGGATTCGATCCCCGCAGACCTCAGAGAAACGGCAATGGCCACTTTCAAGGCTTTGCCACCCACCACGCCGGCAGTCGCCAACAACCCGATCACCCCGGAAAAGATCGCTCTCGGCAAGGCACTGTTCTTCGATCCACGCGTCTCTGCGTCAGGCGTCTTGTCGTGCAACTCGTGCCACAACCTGGCCACCGGCGGCGACGACAATCACGAAACCTCGATCGGCCATGGTTGGCAGAAGGGACAGCGCAACGCGCCGACTGTACTGAACGCTGTCTTCAACATCGCCCAGTTCTGGGATGGTCGTGCCGAAGACCTGAAGGCTCAGGCGAAGGGACCGGTCCAAGCCGGGATCGAAATGGCCAATACACCGGGCCAAGTCATCACCACGCTCAAGTCCATGCCGCAATATGTCGAGTGGTTCGATGCAGCTTTTCCGGCTGAAGCCGATCGGGTCACCTTCGACAACCTCGCCAAGGCAATCGAAGCCTTCGAGGCGACACTGGTCACGCCGGCCCCCTTCGACAGTTTCCTGAATGGCGATGACGCCGCCATGAGTTCCGAACAGAAACAGGGCCTGGCGCTTTTCATGGACAAAGGCTGCTCGTCCTGCCATGGCGGTATCAACGTTGGTGGGCAAGCCTATTACCCATTCGGCCTCGTGGAACAGCCCAGCGCCGAGGTCCTGCCGGAAAAAGACAAGGGCCGATTTGCGGTCACCAATGCAGCCGACGATTCCTATGTTTTCCGCGTGGCGCCGCTGCGCAACGTTGCACTCACCGCGCCATACTTTCATTCGGGCAAGGTTTGGGATCTGAAACAGGCCGTTGCCATCATGGGAACCACCCAGCTTGGCGTGGTGCTGGCGGACGAAGAAGTCGACCTGCTTGTTGCCTTCCTCAACTCGCTGACCGGAAAGGCACCCGAGGTCGCCTATCCCATCTTACCCGCCGAAACGGCGACAACACCCCGGCCTATAACGCAGATCTTAGGAAAATAAACGGCCAGCTGACTGCCGAACATCGCAATTGACAATGATTGCGACTTTTACTGGACGAGACGAGTCGCGACGTCCATGAGAACGCAAATGGCTCGTTTCCAAAGTGCAGACACTGCTTCCGTCACCAGCTCGTTGCGATGGAATCATGTTTGGGATCTGGCGTGCGACATGCCAAGGAAGGCGTCTGACGCATGAGGCTCGCGCGCTGTCGATACCGCGCGGCGGCCGGCCATCGCGCTGGCGGCCGAATTGCCGCGCGCCGAAGTGATCGGCCCCCTTAGGGCGAAGGGGCAGCCACTCCGTCCTCCATGTCCAGCGATTCTTCGACTGCTTCCGGATTCCGGGCGATGGTCCAAAGGAGAGTATTCGCCGCTGCATCCGGTTTCGAGCGACCTTGCTCCCAGTTTCGAAGCGTTGCCAGATCGAGGCCATACCTCACTGAGAATGCCTCCTGAGAGAGCTTCGTGCGATCCCGGACTTCGCGAACACTTATCGGCCGCGGCGCATGAACCTTCGCGATCACGCCTGCGGACGACAGTTCATTCTTCAGTGCCAATAGGTCGTCGACGCAAGGAACCGTCACGAACGCCTTGCCGTGATCGACCATCTCCGTGAGTATCGCGTGGGCCGTCCTGAGCGGCAGCTGTCTCTTAACGAGAATCCGGGCGGCCTCAGGAGTATTCGCGCCGTGAAGAAAACTGAGGCTCAGTCGGACGGGAGAGCCTGACGACACCGGGACGACGTCCCGGGTTCGCACCCGTTGTCCGTACCGCTCCATCAATTTCGATGTAGTCGACATTAAGCTTCTCCGCGATCACTCGACCGAGCTTGCGCAATTTGGACCATCCCCACTGGAGGCATCGCGATAAAAGTACGCCAAACAACGCTAAGGGAGAACAAGCAGTGATCTGATTTCGTTCGACGCTCGTTTTCGAGAGCCGTTCTGGGTCGTTCGCAATCAACTGTGTAGGCCAGCGGAGCGAGCAAGGAGCGCCAGATCCGGACAGGGCTGAGTGGGGTGTTTCTCCGAAAGATGGGGCCATGCCCTAAGGAACACGAGATGTAGTGGACTCGTCGATCCGCGCGGTTTCGATTCGCGCACCCGGGCACAACGCTTGGATAAGTCCCATCAAATGCTCTCCGGTGGCCGTCATCTGTTTAGCTGACATTGGGCCGAGGGCTTCCAGCACGAGCCACATGGCGCGGGTATCGACCGTGACCATGGTGCGCCGCCCCTGCCGCCAGTTCCAGCGGCGGCACGTGACACCGGCATCATCGCACCAGATGACTTCGCCCGGTTCAGGATGCTCGGTTACCATTTCACCTTGCTGGATCGTGTCGAATGGCTCCGCTCCCTTCGCAATTAAAAGTCTCGGGACCCCCTGGTAGAGATCGAGATCCTCCCCGCCAATCGGAACGCCATACAACACGCTGACGGCATTGTAGGCATCAACCAGTGGGGATATCCGCGGGAGAGAGCCATCTTTCCGCACCCGCTTGAGAAGCGCGGCGGCCGAGCACGGCGTTCGATTGGCCTTTGTGCCGAAAGCCTCGTAGGCAACGGCCCACGCCGCAAGATGCGCGTCCCTTTGGGCGTCATCGCGAAGCGCCGCCTGTTCCGCCGCCGCAATCGTGTCGTTCAACGCCTGTGCATCCGGCACGTCGATTTCAGCGTTCCGCACCACAATGCTGATCAGATGAAAATCCGGGTAGCGGGCCTTGATCTCGGGGGCAATCAATGGCGTGAAAGACATGGGATGCTCTTTTCTCATGGGGAGGCTTTGCGCTGCGGGTCGTTCGGGAAATGTTTGAAGAAAGGTGCTTGTCGAGCGTCCAGATCTTCTGGCATCGGCATGGTGCATGCCGCACCATGCGCTGGATAATTCCATCATTCGGCCGTGGACAAGGCCTGGTAGAGATCGTCGATTATCTCTTGCGGGTGCTCGAGCCCGCCTCGGCCGGCAACAAGCTACGCCTCCGCCAGATCCTCCATTTCATAAAAGGCAGCGGGCGCGATATGGATGTGAAGCAGCTTTCCTTGCCGGTTATGCATCGCTCTCGGAAATTCGTCTCGCACGAAAATCTGCCGCCAAACTGGCCTGATCAACAGCGCCAGTTGCATGGCGTTTTCCCAGTCCAGTTGGCTTTGCACGAAATGCGGTTCAGCCCAAGGGTCGGTTTCCTCGCCAGCACGCCACGTCCCGCCGTTTTAGCCACCGTGTCCCGGCAACGCGTCTTGCACCTGCTTGACAACCGCTCGCAGGATCTCAACGCCCTTCTCGATCTGCCGAATGCTCAAGGCGGCATAGCCCATGACAAGCCCCACGCGATCGATGTGGCCTTCGTCCGATTGCCGCTCGTAAAGGGGCGAGATCAGGTGCAGCCCCAGGCCCGCGCCTCGGGCGGCTTCGACCAGGGTCGTTTCCCGCGATCGCGGCAGTTCGTCGAACCAAACGACGACGTGCAGACCGGCCTCTGCTCCCTGGACAGCGATGCGATCGCCGAAGCTGCGCCGCAAGGCGCCCAACAACGTCTCCCGACGCTCGCCGTTCAGCCTGCGCACGCGCCGCACATGGCTTTCGTAGCCGCCACTCTCGATTAAAGAGGCCAGAGCCTCCTGTTCAGCTACCGGCGAATGCCGGTCCGCGAATTGTTTGGCGGTTGCGAAGACCTCCTGCAATTCCGGCGGGACGACGAGGTAGCCGATACGCAGCATCGGCGAGAGCGTTTTGGAGATCGTGCCGAGGTAGATGACAGCCCCGTGGCCCTCGAGACTGTGCAGCGGAGGGACCGGATTGATGTCGTAGCGATATTCGCTGTCGTAGTCGTCCTCGATCACGTAGGCATTGTTGTGCCGCGCCCATTCCAGAAGCTGGTGGCGGCGCGTGATCGGCATGACGCCGCCCAACGGAAACTGATGCGATGGCGTGACATAGGCCAGTCGTGCACCAATCCCCGCCAGCAACTCCGTCTTCATCCCGTCCTCGTCGACGGTGACGGGGACGGGCGAGGCGCCTGTGCTGGCAAAGACCTGACGCGCCATCCTGTAGCACGGATCCTCTATGACGAAGCTGTCGGCGGGATCGAGAAGCAGGCGCGCGCACAGATCGAGGCCCTGCTGCGAACCGTTGACGATGATGATCTGCTCGAGGTCGCAGCTCAGGGTTCGGGCGCGCCAGAGATAGCCCTGCAACGCTTGGCGCAGCCGGCGCGAGCCGCGAGGATCGTCATAGGCAAGACGCAACGGGCGCTGCGCCATCGCCTCGTTCATCGCGCGTTTCCAGATCAATGCAGGGAAATCCGACGGCGCCAGGTCACCATAGCGGAAATCGACCTTCAGCCCAGTCGGCAGATAATCCGGCCAGGGCGGCGTGACGCGCAGTCGGCCCCCATAGGCGGACAGAAGAACCGAGCCGACCCGTTTCGCAGGCGTGCGGCTTGTCTCAGGACCGATCAACGAAGATGCAACGCGGGGTCGTGCGCCTTGACGGACGTCGATGAAACCTTCCGCGGCCAGTTGCTCATAGGCGACCGTCACCGTCGTTCGCGAAACCCCAAGGTCATTTGCGAGGCCTCGGGAGGAAGGCAGCTGACTGCCGGTTTCGTAGACACTTCCGAGGATCTGCTCGCGAAGAGCCTCGTAGATCTGGCGTGCACCCATCGCGTGCGTGCGACCTGCAGAACCGGCACTTGAAGACTGGACCATTTCATTCATCGCCAACTGGATATTTCACATTGGCCAGTTTGCCGTCAATCTTTCGGAAACCCAAGCAAGATCTTAGAGGCCGAATGACCCGCTCCTATCAATCGGAAACCGATGCTCTCACGCGGTCGCTCAACGACACCGGTCCCGGATTCGCCACTCGGGCGATCCATCATGGCTACGATCCCGCCGGCTTTTCCAATGCCGTTCAGCCGCCAGTCTTCTTGACCTCGACCTATGGATTCGAAAGCGTGGCAGCGAACGAGGCCGCCGCCGCGCTTGGCGGAAGGCTCTATGCGCGCGAATACAATCCGACGACGGAGATCCTCGAGCAACGGCTCGCCAATCTGGAAGGAGCCGAGGCAGGTCTGGTCGTTGCCTCGGGGATGGCGGCTTTCGGGACGCTGATCCTGTCGCTCCTGTCCCAAGGCGATGAACTCATCGTCCACAGGACGCTTTATGCGAACACGCTTGCCATGGTCGAACAGGCGGTCCCCCGCTTCGGCATCAAGGTCGTCGCGGTCGACCTGTCCGATCCTCACAATCTCGATGCCGCGATCACCGAGCGGACCCGGCTTGTTTTCTTCGAGACGCCGGTGAATCCGCTGAGCCGCATCCTCGACATCACTGCCATTGCCGAGCGCGCCCACGCGCGCGGTGTAAAGGTTGCAGTCGACAGCACCTTCGCCTCCCCCGCGCTCCAGCGGCCGCTCGAACATGGGGCAGACCTCGTGCTCCACTCGCTGACCAAATACATCAATGGGCACGGCGATGCCCTTGGTGGGGGGATTCTCGGCGACGCGCAAACGCTCCGCACGCTGCACGAAACGGGCCTGCGCTACATCACCGGCGCAGCGCTCTCGCCCATGTCAGCCTTCCTGATCCTGCGCGGTCTGAAGACGCTCACGCTGCGCATGGAACGGCACAGCGCCACGGCCCTTGCGGTGGCTCAGGCGCTCGAGGCGCACCCGGCGGTGGCATGGGTGAGTTATCCCTTCCTCGGCTCGCACCCTGATCAGGTGACGGCGCGAAAGCAGATGTCCCAAGGGTCGGGCATGTTGGCCTTTGGCCTCCACGCTGGGTTCGAGGGCGCGCGGCGGATGATGGACCGGCTCAACCTGATCACCCGGGCTGTCAGCCTCGGCGATGCCGACAGCCTCATCTATCATCCGGCAAGCCTGACCCGTGCTCGTCAGCCGATCCGCAAGGATGCGCATCTGGCCGATGGAGTCGGCGAGGACCTCATGCGTCTCTCGGTGGGTCTTGAAGACGTCGATGACCTAATCGCCGACCTGCGGCGGGCTCTGGACGCCTTGTGATGACCTGTCGTCCGGCCAGTCCTGCGCTCACGCACAAACCTGGAGCCTTGCCATGGCATTCCTGAGCGGTCTTTCCGCGTTTCCCATCACGCCCGCCGATCGTGACGGCCGCGTCGATACCGTTGCTCTGCGCAGGCTGATTGCTCGGCTTGGCGCCGCTCAGGTCGACTCCATCGGTCTTCTCGGCAGCACCGGCACCTATATGTATCTGTCGCGCGAGGAACGGCGACGGACGCTCGCCGAGACCTTGGACGAAATCGCCGGGCGAATGCCGCTCCTGGTGGGTGTGGGCGCGCTGCGCACCGATGAAGCAGTGAGGTTCGCGCAAGACGCCAAGGCCCTTGGAGCTGCCGCGGGGCTGCTTGCGGCCGCCTCCTACACCCCGCTCACTGATGACGAGGTGTTCGAACATTTCTCGACGGTGGCGTGCGAGAGCGGCCTGCCGATCGTCGTCTACGACAATCCAGGAACGACGCATTTCCATTTCACCCCAGCACTCGTCAGCCGCCTGGCAAAGGTGGGTGGGATTGTCGCTATCAAGAATCCGACAGACAAGGGCGATGCGATCAAGAGCCATCTGGCCGACCAGAGGCGCACTGTGCCGGAAGGGTTCTCGATCGGCTACAGCGGCGACTGGAACGCCGCAGAGGCCATGATCGCCGGCGCCGACACATGGTACAGCGTCCTCGCCGGCATCCTGCCCGAGGTCTGCGTGAAGATCGTCACGGCGGCGCAACAGGGCGATGCGGCCGAAGCGCGACGGATCGATGCCACGCTTGCGCCGCTCTGGAGACTCTTCAAGGAGTTCTCGAGCCTTCGCGTCGTCTATGCACTTGCCGAATTGCTCGACATTTGCCGTGCCGACCCCCCGCGTCCCATCCTGCCTCTGCCCTCAGCAGCGAAGCGCCAGATCGCCGCCGCGTTGGAACGCTTGCCATCGGATGTCAACCGGTGAATAGCGAACCCGGCGGCCAGTGAAGGAACCTGTCATGTATGTACCCGCGCATTTCGATGAACCGAGCCGAGAATCGAACTCGACACGTCACAGGGAGAAAACGGTACCCTTTACTCCTGCGCGATTAATACACGTGCCGAAGGAAAGTGCACATTTCGCTCGAGTGACTTATTTCAAAGGATGTGATCGCGTTTTGGCACATTCACAGCCGACATGCGGCAGCCGGTAACTCACCACATGGTGAGCAACCAGGAAACCCTCCGGCCTACACTTTCCACCGGAGCGCACGTGCTGCATCGACCATGTTCATCAGGGCAGGGCGGACCTCCTCCCATTTGCGTGTTTTGAGGCCACAGTCCGGGTTTACCCACAGTTGGGAATCCGACAGTCGCTCGCGGGCAAGCATGACGAGATCCGAAATCTCGCCGACTTCCGGGACGCGTGGTGAGTGAATGTCGTAGACTCCGGGACCGATTTCGTTCGGATATTTGGAGCTCGTGAAGGCGTCCAGCAGTTCCATCTTCGAGCGCGACGTCTCAATCGAAATGACATCCGCATCCATTTCAGCGATCGCGTCGATGATCTCGTTGAACTCCGAGTAGCACATGTGGGTATGGATTTGAGTCGCGTCCTTTACACCCGTTGAAGCGATCCGGAAGCATTCGACAGCCCAGTCGAGATAGTCGTTCCAATCAGACTGGCGCAGTGGCAATCCTTCGCGAAACGCGGCCTCATCGATCTGGATCATCCTTGCGCCGGACCATTCGAGATCCGTCACCTCGTCGCGGATGGCGAGCGCGATCTGGCGGCATGCTTCGGAGCGGGGTACGTCGTCGCGAACAAAAGACCAGTTGAGAATGGTCACCGGGCCTGTGAGCATTCCCTTCACAGGGTTTTCCGTAAGCGACTGGGCGAATTGCCACCAGCGCAGCGTCATCGGCTTGGGCCTCGATACGTCGCCGAAGATGATGGGGGGGCGCACGTAACGCGACCCATAGCTCTGCACCCAGGCATGCTGGGTGAAGGCGAAGCCGGACAGCTGCTCGCCGAAATGCTGTACCATGTCGTTTCGTTCGAACTCACCGTGCACCAGCACGTCCAGCCCGATCTCTTCCTGCCAGCGAATTGCAGCCTCGATCTCCTTCTTCAGGAAGGTCTCGTAGTCGACATAGCTCAGCTGGCCCTTCCCATGAGCGGCCCGCGCCCTGCGTACCTGCGGCGTCTGCGGGAAGGACCCGATGGTCGTCGTCGGGAACGGCGGCAGCCCGAGCGTGCCGGCTTGGACTCTGGAGCGCTCGGCAAAAGCGCTCTCTCGTCGCTTCATGCTGTCGTCAATGCTGGCGATCCGCCCCTCAACCAGCGGGTCATGGATCTTCGTGGATGTCACGCGAGTGGCGGCAGCCTCGGCAGACGCTTTCAACGCGCCTGCCACCGCATCCCTGCCTTGGGACAGGGCCCGGGCAAGCAACACCAACTCGTCGGTCTTCTGGGCCGCGAAGGCGAGCCACGACCTGATGTCCGCGTCGAGTTCCGTCTCCATGCGGAGGTCGATCGGCACATGCAGCATCGAGCAAGAAGGCGCGATCTCGACGCGGTCCAAGGGCCAGCCGGCGACGATCGGTTTGATGCGGTCGAGAATGACGGGCAGGTTCGCACGCCAGACGTTGCGACCATCGATCAAGCCAAGCGAGAGCACCAGATCCTTCGGTGCGAGCCGACCCACCGTTTCCAGCTGCTCGGGAGCGCGCACGAGATCAATATGCAGCCCGGCCAGGGGCAGAGAAACCGCGGTTTCGAGATTGTCTCCCAGCGGCCCGAAATAGGTAGCCAGCATGATCTTCAGCTCGGGCGCGGCTTTCGACAGCTGGCCATAGGCGAATTCGAACGCAGCTCGTTCGTTCGGGTTCAGATCGAGGACAAGCGCTGGCTCATCGATCTGCACCCAGTCGGCTCCAGACAGCTTCAGCCTCTGCAGGAGTTGCTCGTAGACGGGCAGCAGCCGCGGCAGAAGCGCGATGGGATCGAGTCCTTCGGCAGGCGATTTCGCCAGCTTGAGGAAGGTGATCGGTCCAAGGATGACTGGGCGTGTGTGAACGCCGAGAGCTTTAGCCTCGATGAAGTAATCGACCGGTTTCGTCGACGAGAGGGCGAACGTCTGATCATCGTTGAGTTCCGGCACAATGTAGTGATAGTTGGTGTCAAACCACTTGGTCATTTCCATCGCGGTTACATCAGACCGATGAGCCGCCTGCTGGTGACCAGCGTGTCGACAATCCTCCGTCTGACCCTGGTTGCCCCGCGCCATTGCGAAGTAGATGTCAAGTGGAACCTCGCCGCTATTCCAGCCGTAACGGGATGGAACGGCGCCGACCATGGCTGCGGTGTCGAGCACATGGTCGTAGAGCGAGAAGTCGTTCGACGGGATTTTCGACACGCCGCGATCGTGCTGCTCCTCCCAGCTAGCGGCACGGAGCGCCTTCGCGGTCGTGAGAAGGTCGGCAGCGGACGATTTTCCGGACCAGTAGCTTTCAAGCGCGAATTTCAGTTCTCGCCGACGACCGAAGCGGGGCACGCCGAGCGTTGCTACAGGAATTTGCTGAGAGACAGTCATGCCAGACCCCGATGGTTGGGGCGTCGGTGACAAGGAAGGCGCTAGCAGGCCGGCACGAACGCCAGGCTGCAGCGGCCACCGAGACACCCCGCCCGTGGACGTAATTCGCCGTGGCAGGTCTCCTGGCTCGCGGGGTCATAGCCTCTACCCGTCTTCCCAAGGCTATTCGCCTCAGTGACATGAGTGGGGTTGGCTCGCCGCTAACAGTTGCGGGGGCAGCGCCGGCATCGCACCGGCTTCCCTCTTAGCTCCGCTGCGGCAGCGCCGTACGGAGAACCACGACGCGGGAGACAATTACAGCAGTTCGCCTCTTTGTCAACGCCGCATAAAGAAATGTTTATGTCGTTATGTTAAATTTCCGTTGGCATGTTCCAAAGGTCGCCTCGAAAGCGAAAACTGTGGAAGCCTTGAGCGGCCGGTAAATCAAAGCAATGACGCACGGCGCCCTTGTCCAGGAGGATAGGAGTTCGTCGGCTGCCGGCAGCAAACATACCGGCAAGCGCCGTGGTGCTGCTTCCCGCATCATGCGAACCACCTCGGCGTCGAACTTCGGCTCCGAGGTTCCGACCGCTTCGTTGGTGATCTGCTCGCGACCATATTCGGCTCAATGGCGAGGCTGTTGCCCATGTGGAAGCTGTTGGCCGTGATGCCCTCGGTGATATGACACAACGATTTCGGGGGGAGCACACCGAGGCCAGGCGCAGCGGCGTGATCGAGGCCAATGTCTCGAACTGCTTGTTCGCAGCCCACCGGCTCAAGGTAACCCGGCTCAAACCACCGGCCAGCTCAAGTCCTGTCCAAATGAGGCCTGAGCGGCAAATCGTCGTGCACGCGCACGGTTTGGCGTTCGATCTTGTGATGCGTCTTGGGCGGACAATCGCCACGGTGCAGCGCGCAGAAGCGGTCCCCAATTGGGAAGCCGAGGGCGGTGAGGGCAAGCCAGCGCCACAGGCGGAAGGGGACTTGGACCTGTTTGCCCTGCTGGACCACAAGTTCGCGACACAGGGCCTCAAGGAGAAGACCAAGAGTGATTATGCGCGGGACCTCGCCAAATTCATCAAAAGCAGCGGGCGTCAAAGTTCGGCGCCGATTGACATGGAGATAGCCATCGCGGCGAACCGCCCAGGCGGACCGCAAGCCGGAATACAACCGGGTGCAGGCGGCCAAGCTCGTCCACAAGATGGCGTCGGGCACACACCGGCGATGGGAGAGCGGACCGTGGAGTGCAGGAACTTTACGCCTATCCACGCTCCCGTGGACGTGTCCTGCGGCACATCGGCAGCGATATTGAGGAGGCAGTTGAGCTTCTGGTCGAGCACTCTTACCTGCCACTACCTACGCTTAACGTCATCTCGTACTGAAAACGCACCACGCAAGGTCGAGATGTAACATGCGCCCTTCGTGGATGGTTCTAAGCTTCCTCGGGCGCGGTCAATCTGTGATAACGGTCGCTTGGAACCTCCATCACCGCGACGCGATCAAGGTTGGCGTATCGCGCTCGGTAGTAACCTTCTTCCTCCACTTCGGCGAAACTAAACTGGGGAACGTCAAAGGTCGCAGCTTCCAATCCGAAGAAAGTCGTAGCGGTTTCTTCATCCAAGAAGTTCCACTCATCTTCTCCGTCGTCATATGTGACGCGAACATAGGAGGCCATGCGCACGGCTTCCTGATCACCCATCTCTGCGATGATGGCATCGCATTCTTTCTTCAGCTTTCCTGAAACCTCACCCTTATCCCAGTCATCCAAAGCCCGATAGATTTCTGGATGATAATACTCTGGCATCTCCTCTACATCGTCACCGATAAGCTCAATGGTGCGGACATATTGCGGATTTATCAAGAGTATTTTGTTGTCAAGGCTCCAACAATACAGCCATGGCCTGCTTGTGTTATTTCTACGAAGATTATGAAGTTCCTTCAACTGACGTAAAATCGATTCACGCGCCTTTTCATCGATAGGATATTGGCGGCTGCCAACAGTCGTCTTGATCCTGAGCGTGCCGTATCGCGTTTCGGCATCGGCAATTGCAAACGGGCTCGTGCGCCACTCCTCGACATCAATCTTCCAGCCCAGCAGCTCCTCGACCGTGCATTTCAACGTGAGACAAAGGTCCTTGATCTGCTCGACGTTCAACTGCGTTTTGCCTGTTTCCCAACGGGCCACAGTCTGTTGCGTCGTTGCCATCTGCTCTGCCAAATCTTTTTGAGTCATGCCCAGTCGAACCCTAAGCTCTTTCATGTTCATAACTCACCTCGCGTGTTCAACACACGCATTGTGGATGAATTAATCTAATCGTCAAGCGTGTTCAAAAATCGCAGCATGTGTTTTTAGGGCGTCTTCGAGGCTCCGGCAGCCGTTCGTGACCACTTGCGCAAGACACAGGGCTGGTACACAGCACGAATGGGCGATCAAAAATTACTGCTGAAATTCAGATAATTATTGTGGGCGAGTCTGGATCTCTCTGATCGACACGATAGTCGACCATCACCATGATCGGACCGCTTCGTGGCCGCAGGTCAAGATGCAGCGTCGGTTCGCTGAACTTGTTGGTCGGATCCAGATTGAGCGTTTCAAAATCCGGCTGACGCAGAAGGATGCCCATCAGTCCCCCAATGACAAGAACCAGCTGGCGGACGAGCAAGGCTCCCGAAACACCTTGGACATCCGCCAGTTCGCCCCAAAGCCAGCTTCCCGCCGCCATGCCGCCGTATGTGGCCGTCTGATAGAGAGAGGGCGCGTCCAACCACCCACCGCGGCGCCGAAAGCTGCACTGTGACGTTAAACAGCGAGAATGATTGAATCCAGGCCGCACCGGCTGGCATGAGGTTGAGACAGCTCAGCCCAACGTGCTCGCTCCATGCCCGAAAGAAGCAGCTGATCGCCAATACAAAGAACGCACCGCGAATGACCCATTCGTTGGAGAGAACTTCTCGGACCCGCCCGATGAGGAGCGCGCCGCAAATCGCTCCCAGGCCGAAGAAGCCGAGCATCACGCCGTAGGTGACTGCGGTCCCTTTGATCTGTTCGCGAGCGACCAACGGCAGGAGAGCCAAAATGACAACGGCGGTGAGGCCGAAAAGCTCCGGCACATCACCTTGAGAAGGTTCGGCGACAAGAGCACGTAACGGAAGCCCGCCGCCATCGCACTGCCGAAAGCCTCCCGCGGCAGCGCTTGTCGTGCCCTTTCGGCTTTGCATCGCAACAGCGCAGCGATCAGAGCGAAGTAGCAAAGGACGTTGAAGAGGAACGCGAAGGCCGCACCGGCTGTGGCCACGATTATGCCGCCAATCGCCGGCCCGATGCTGCGCATGAGATTGTAGCTCATGCCGTTGAGCGCAACCCCGCTTGGCAGGTGTTCGCGAGGCAGGATATCTCCCATGGAGGCTTGCCAAGAGGGATCGTGCAATGCCCAACCACAGCCGATTAGGAAGGTGAGACCCAGAAGGGTCCAGGGTGTCATTCCCCGCATAGGTCAGGAACGCCAGGAAGGCGGATACGCAGACCATCAGCAGTTGCGCAGTCAACATGATCCGGCGACGGTCAAACTTGTCCGCGAGCGCTCCCGCCGCGAGCGAGAAGATCATGTAGGGGAGGGTGGTCGATGACTGGACGAGCGCCACCATTCCATGGGAGGTGGCGATGCTCGTCATCAGCCAAGCTGCCGCCGCACCTTCCACTAGGGTGCCAAGGTTCGAAATGAGTGCAGCCGACCATAGCGAACGGAAGGTCTTGTGCTGAAAAGGAACCAGTGAAGATGTTCTCTTCGCAATTGTGGGAAGCTTCGGGATCGACCGCGGGGCTGGATTTGGTTCGCCTCACTCAACCATGGCCTCGCCATACAAGCCAAGCTGCCACAGTGGCGCGCCTGCTAACCCAGAAAACTTGGCGGCCTTAACTACCCCCTGAGGAGTGTCTCTCGACATTCCTCAGGGAACTCGACGCGAATGTCTGCAATATCCGCTAAGCGGGCAGAATTTCTGCGACAGCATTTGCTGAAACCCTACTTTACAACAGTGTGGCGCTTCCGGCCGAGCGAAAGCCGGATCGGGAGGTCTTGGGAAGATATCATTGTATCAACCTCGACAACGTTGCCGTTGATCCGCACACCTCGTCCCGAGATCGCCCTTCGCGCTTCCCCTTTGGAGGAGGTCAATCCGGCGCGTACCAGCAAATCCACAAGGGCTACTCCGGCCAACCCCTCGGCGTCATTTAGATGAAGCGTCGGTAGCCCCTCTGCGGCTTCGCCCTGCCCAAATGCTTGGCTAGCCGTGGCCTCCGCCTGTTTGGCGGCGTTAGTTCCATGTGCCAGGGCCGTAGCTTCGTTGGCGAGACGTTCTTTGACGGCGTTTAGCTCGGTTCCTTCAGCCTGTCCAAATCGCTCAATCTCGTTCATCGGCAGATCGGTGAAAAGCTTCAGAAACCGAACGACATCAGCGTCTTCCGTGTTACGCCAGAATTGCCAGTAATCGTATGGCGAAAGGCGATCTTCGTTGAGCCACACAGCTCCGGCAGCCGTCTTACCCATCTTGACACCTGAAGGAGTCTTCAGAAGCGGCGTAGTCACTCCGAACACTTCCTTTCCATCCGTCCGCCGTATCAAGTCGATGCCATTGATGATGTTCCCCCACTGGTCGGCTCCACCCATCTGCAAACGGCAACCGGTCCGGCGGGTTAGCTCAAGGAAGTCGAACGCTTGGAGGATCATGTAGTTGAATTCTAAGAAGCTCAGATTCTCCTGCTTTTCCAGCCGCGACTTCACACTGTCGAAAGAGAGCATCCGATTGACGGAGAAATGCCTGCCGACGTCTCTCAGCATGTCGATCCAACGAATGCTGTCCAGCCAGTCGGCATTGTTCACCATCACGGCATCCGTCGGGCCGTCTCCGAAGACAAGGAGACGGCCAAAGACCTTTCTGATCCCTTCAATGTTGGCGGCGATCCGCTCGTCCGTCAGCATCGGCCGCGCGTCCGAACGGAAGCTGGGATCGCCGATGCGGGTGGTCCCACCCCCAATGAGAACGATGGGTTTATGGCCAGTCTGCTGAAGATGACGAAGCGCCATGATCAGAAGAAGATGGCCGACATGAAGACTGTCAGCCGTCGCATCGAAACCAGCGTAAGCGGGTACGATGCCTGCTTCAAAGGCGGCATCGACACCCGGCAGGTCGGTCCCTTGATTTACATAGCCGCGCTCAATGAGCGTCTTCAAAGCCGCCGAATATGGTTTGGAATGACCGGTTGATAAATCGGGAAGTGCCATAGGGAATCCTCCTGGTATTGCCGCCAGGGGGTCCTCTCAATGAACAAAGCCGCCTGACGGCGGCTTGTTTCAAGGTATGATCGAAACGCGCCGCTCCTTATGGAAGCGTCGCATAATAGATTGCAGCGATGAGCGCGGACTTGATCATGTGCCGATGCATAAAGGACTTTATCCGCACCTGCAAGCAATCTGAAATGGCTACTTCGGGGAGCTGCCGAGCCTCTGTCGCGACGATTTGCAACTGACTTTTGCACCTCGCAGAACTCAACTTTTGCGACAACATTTCCTGCTTCCCGCTTTCCTTCTGATGTCGAGCCCAGCGCGCTTCACCTGCGCTTCGCTGCAGCCGGTCAGCTTTGCCGTCCTGCTGATACTGTTGCCGCCAGACCGGAAGACAATAATGCGTTCGTGTGTCACCAAGTCAGCTTGGCCTCCGGCGGGGCGGCTTATCCGGATGACTGCACGCGATCAGTTGCTGGTTCAAGACAGGGAAGAAGGCCTGCATCGCCTTTGCCGATGTTCAAGGTCAGTTCAATGTGGGTAATTTTCCGACGCCGTATTGCGCCACCGGCAAAAACGGCGTGAATCCTGAAACCTACGCCTGCAATTGGTGTGAAGCAGGCGAAAAGGGCTGCAGTGGCGGCGATTTCATCGAGGAAGGTTTGCGGCGGCGGCAGCGACACCGTTTTCTCGCGTCAGCAAATCCCGCCAAACCATTACCACCCCAATTGCGACCACGATATTCAGGGGCCGTACCGGAACCACGAGGGTCCTTACCAGGCGTGTCTCGCCACGCAAACCACCACCCACAATGGCATGGTGTTTGCCCTTAGAGCCTGACCCGAAACTCGGTTTTGGGGGTGGAAGCGGTTGAGTGGCCCCGTCCGTTGTGATTCGCTTGAGTTGTCTAGACTTGAACGGGATAACGACATGGGTTGGACGGAGACCACCCGCCGGCGATATTGCCGCGCGGGGCAGCGAGATGCAAACGCGTTGACGGACAGGGAATGGGCGTTGCTCGAGCCGTTCCTGCCGGGAACGAAGACAACGGGACGACCGCGGACGACAGAACTTCGGGCGGTCGTGGACGTGCTCCTCTACATCGCCTGGACCGGCTGCCAATGGCGGGCATTGCCGGATCGGTTCCCGCCGGTCTCGACGGTTCAACGCTATTTCTATGCCTGGCGGGACAACGGGCTGTGGAAGACCATCAACTTCCACTTGGTGGCTGCGGCACGCCTGGCGCTTGGTCGCGAGGCGAGCCCGAGCGCCGGTGTCATCGACAGCCAATCGGCAAAGACCACGGACGTTGCCGGTTTGCGTGGTTACGACGTCGGCAAGAAGGTCAAAGGCCGCAAGCGCCATATCATTACTGCCACCGAGGGACACTTGGTCGGGCTGACGGTGCACACGGCCGACATCCAGGAAGGCAGTCGGCGTCATCGCCTCCATTCGACGGCTTTCTCCCTGGTTGCGGCATCTGTTCGCCGACGGCGGCTATGCCGGAGAAAAACTGTCGCAGGCACTGGCCAATCTCGGCACATGGACCATCGAAATCATCATGCGCTCCGACGCGGCCAAGGGCTTTGAGGTGCTGCCACGACGATGGGTCCTCGAGCGAACTTTCGCCTGGCTGGGACGTTGTCGCCGGCTCGCCAAAGACTTCGAGGCGACCATCGCCAGCGCCGAGGCATCGATCTTCATCGCCTCGATCCGCCTCATGCTTCGCCGCATGGCAGCTCCACGTCGTGCGTCGAGTTTCGAGTCAGGCTCTTACAGGCATGCGCAGGACGCGCGAAGCCGCTCAAATCTCCCCAGATGGGTCAGCCATCGAAGACCGGCATCACTTGCCCGTTGAGCGGCTATACGATAATGCTCCGCGCTAAGCAGCAAGCGCCAAAAATTCGAGCGGCGACTTCATTCTCCTATTCAGGAAGGAACTATGAGGCGGCAGACGCGACCATTCACCGTGGAAGTCAAACAAAAGCGCAATTATCAAAAATCCGCACGTTCCATCTGGGGCAATTTCGACATCGCCGCGGCGATGGCCGAGACAACAAAGGAAGTCGAGCCGTTAAATCGTCAGCTTGTTGACTCTACTGTAGTGGCCCTTGATGCTGAACCTTTGCAAAAACCGCGAGTGGAGCATTTCATGGCCAATCCCCTGGAAACCGAGTCAGCAGTAGTTCCTAGCGCACCGGCAGACAAAGCGGAAACGCCAAAACCGAAGACGAGAGCGCGGCGGTCGAGGAAGCCAGAAGCTGAGGCGAGCGCGCCTGCCCGCAAGGAGGGCGCCAAGCCGATATCCGCGACCACTGAAGCACCGCCGTCAGCGCGAACAGGCCGAAAGAGCTACTCCGCGAAGGATCGTGCCCAGAAGCTGGCGCAGATCGAGACCTCGATCGGCGGCGGCGCTACTCTCAAGAGCGCGGTGAAGCAAGCCGGCATCTCGGAACAGACATATTATCTTTGGAAGAAGGCGGCGGCGCCTGCGGCGGACAGTGACGGGCTGAAGGATCTCGTCGCGCTCGAGGAAGAAAACAAGCGGCTAAAGAGCCTGCTTGCCGATCGTCTCCGCAAGGAGAATGCGGAACTGAAGAAAAGGCTCGGGCTGGATTAAGGAGGGTGGGCAGCTGGTTCTTGGCTCGCCACCTACAGCAGCCCCGCCTGCTCGGCCTCTCTGCGCAAATTCTGGCGTGGCCTTGGGCCGATCTGCTGGATGACCAGGCCGGCCGCTAGCGAGCCGAGATCGCCGCACTGCTTCAGGCTGCGGCCTTGCGTGTAGCCGTAGAGGAAGCCGGCGGCGTAGAGGTCGCCGGCGCCTGTGGTGTCGACCAGCTCGCGGATCCTGGTCGCATTGATGGTCACGGTCTCGTCGCCGCGCACGATCACCGAGCCCTTTTCCGAGCGGGTGACGGCGGCGATCTTGCAGTCCTTGCGGATCTGCGCCAGCGCCTCGTCGAACGACGCGGTCTGGTAGAGCGACTTGATCTCGTGGCTGTTGGCAAAGACGATGTCGACGGTGCCGGAGCGCATCAACTCTAGGAATTCGTCGCGGTAGCGGTCGACGCAGAACGAGTCCGACAATGTCATCGACACTTCGCGCCCGGCGGCATGGGCGAGCTTCGCCGTCTGCCTGATCGCCTCCTTGGCGCGCGGCGGGTCCCACAGATAGCCCTCGAAATAGGTGACCGCGGCGCCCGACGCCTTGTCGGCCTCAACGTCCTCCGGGCCGAGCTCGACGCAAGCGCCGAGATAGGTGTTCATCGAGCGCTCGCCGTCCGGCGTGACGAAGATCATCGAGCGCGCCGTCGGTGGCTCGCCGCTGAGCGGCCTGGTGTCGAAGGCGACGCCCTGGGCATGGATGTCGTGCGCGTAGATTTCGCCGAGCGCGTCGTTCGAGACCTTGCCGAAGAAGGCGGCGCGGCCGCCGAAGGAGGCGACGCCCGCCGCCGTGTTGCCGGCGCTGCCGCCCGAGGCTTCGATGGCCGGGCCCATGCGGCTGTAGAGCAGTTCGGCGCGCCTCGTGTCGATCAAATTCATCGCGCCCTTGATGATGCCGTTCGTCTCCAGGAACGCCTCGTCGCACTGGGCGATGATGTCGACGATGGCATTCCCGATACAAAGCACGTCATAATCCGGCATCAATTCATGTCTCCGCCAAAAGCCCACCGGCTTTCTGGCATGCCGGCCGCCGGCGGGTCTGGCCAGTGGGAATGGGCTTTCCGCTTGCCAATCGGTTCGGCGCCAGCCCTCACGGGGCGGCAAGTCCTGCCTCGCGACGCAATTCGTCGGCCCTGTCTGTCTTCTCCCAGGTGAAATCAGGCTCTTCACGGCCGAAATGGCCATAGGTCGCGGTCTTGCGGTAGATAGGGCGTAAGAGATCAAGCATCTTGATAATGCCCTTCGGTCTGAGATCGAACAACTCAAGAATGAGGCGCTCGATCCTTCTTTCCTCAACCCTCGCTGTTCCGAACGTGTTGACCATGACAGAAACCGGACTGGCCACGCCGATTGCGTAAGCAAGCTGCACCTCGCAGACGTCCGCAAGTCCGCTAGCGACGATATTCTTTGCGACATACCGGGCCGCATAGGCAGCTGAGCGGTCAACCTTGGACGGGTCCTTGCCCGAAAAGGCGCCGCCGCCGTGACGACCCATCCCACCATAGGAATCGACGATGATCTTGCGTCCAGTGAGACCGCAGTCGCCGCGCGGCCCGCCGACTACGAACCTCCCCGTCGGGTTGACCAGAATTCTGATGCCTTCCGTCTCCAGGTGGGTCGGCAGGACAGGCTTTATGATTTCCTCAATGACGCCCTCGCGGACCGTCTCTTGCGAGACCTGCTCGTCATGTTGGGTCGATACGACGATGGTATCCAGGGCGACCGGGCGCAACCCCTCATAGCGCACTGAGACTTGGGATTTCATGTCAGGACGCAACCAGCCAAGCTGTCGTGCTTTCCGGACATCTGCCTGTTGTTTCGTCAAGCGATGAGCGAGCTGGATCGGCAAAGGCATCAGAGTATCGGTTTCGCGGCATGCGTAGCCGAACATGAGGCCCTGATCTCCCGCTCCCTGTTGGAGGTCCTGCCCTCGTCCCTCGTCAACGCCCTGGCTGATGTCGGGCGACTGCTCGGTGAGTGCATGAACGACGGAGCAACGCCGGCCGTCAAAGCCGACGGCCTCGTTGTCGTATCCAATATCGAGAATCGTATCGCGCGCAACTTGGCTATAATCCACCTGCGCATCGCTGGTAATCTCGCCAGCCAGAACGACCATCCCTGATTTTACCAACGCTTCACAGGCGACGCGCGCCTTGGGATCGGTGCGGAGGATGGCATCGAGGATGGCATCCGAGATGTTGTCGGCCAACTTATCCGGGTGTCCCGCGCCAACCGATTCGGAAGAGAACACGAACTGCCTAGCCATGAAATGCCTCGCTTCGGGTGTTGGAGTTGTATGGGGCATTTTGCTAGCCCACCTTACCTGTCGGTGAGGCCCGGGACCTCGAACGCAGCGCACAAGTCGGCAACGTCTCTTCGCACGCAGGCATGGAGATCTTCGTCTTCTGGCTCGCCGGAGGACGGAGTCCATGAAGCCAGCAATTTGCACGGTTTCCACATCGCGCATGCCCATTGACGTCACTGCTGGCGACCCCAGGCGAATTCCGCTTGTGACCGCCGGATCCCGCGGGTCGCCAGGCACCATATTAAAGTTTGTGATGATGCCTGCCTTTGCTAGCCGCTCGGCATAGGCCTTGCCCGATAGTGGTCGATCGCGCAGATCAAGGATCAGCATGTGATTGTCCGTCCCCCCGGTAACCAGGTCATACCCTCGCTCGATCAGTGCCTGTGCAAGAGCCTTGGCATTCTTGACGGTCTGTTGGCCGTAGCTTCGGAAGGACGGGTTCGCGGCTTCGTGCAAGGCAACTGCTAGCGCAGCGATGGCATTCATATGAGGCCCGCCTTGCAGGTGAGGAAAGACCGCCCGGTCTATTCGTCTGGCGAGATTGTATTTGCTCTTTGTATGATACAGGGCCTGATAGCGATCTTCGTTCCTGGACAAAATGAAACCACCGCGGGGACCGCGGATCGACTTGTGAGACGTGCTGCTGACGACGTCGCAATGGGGTACGGGATTCGGATGCACTCCAGCGACAATCAGGCCACTGATGTGCGCGATGTCGGCCACGAGGTAGGAGTTCGCCTCCAGAGCGATTTCTGCCATTGCCGCGTAGTCGACGATACGGGGATAAGCAGTACCGCCAGCCCAAATGAGCCGAGGCCGTTCGCGTTTTGCTGTTTCGCGCAAACGGTCATAGTCAATTTGCTGCGTCTTTTCGTGCAGCCCATAGGGGACGCGCTTATAGTCTGTTCCGGAAAAATTGATGGCCCAACCATGAGTGAGGTGGCCCCCTTCCGGAATTGGCAAACCCATCACCTTGTCACCGGGGCTTAAAAGCGCTCGATAGACAGCCTGATTGGCCGGCGAGCCGGAATAAGGCTGGTCGTTGGCGTGTTCGCTGCCGAATAACGTGTTCAAGCGCTCAATGGCGAGGTTCTCAAGCTCATCGACGATCTCGTTTCCCGCGTAGTAGCGCGCAGCGGGGTACCTCTCGGCGTACTTGTTCATGAAAATCGAACCGGTTGCTTCCAGCACGGCCGAGGAGGCAAAGTTCTCAGATGCGATCAGTTTGAGCGTCGTCCGCTCCTGCCGCTCCTGTCTTAGAAGCAGTTCGTGAACGCGGCAATCAACCGTCGCCAAGCGAGACCGTCCATAAGTGTCGGGCTGCGCGATGGCGCTGTCGGCGGAGTTGTCCATGGTAGCTTCGCGCTCCAATTGGATTGATCTATTTCACGGTCAAGCATGCGGTCCCCTTCGGCCGCGTGTCTCGTATCGCTTCGAGCCGTTGAAGGTCTCGTTTGTGATAGCCATCGCCGTGGGGCAGGAGATCAACCAACAATTGAACCAGCCCGCCGTCCTTACCTCCTGTTTTGAGATTGTACGAGCACCACGGACGTTGTTCGTTGCAGTAAAGAAAGTCGGCTCTGGCCAGCAGCCGGACGTGTCGTACAACGTGCTCACGACGCAGACCCAGAATCTCCGCTAGCTGGCAGACAGTTAGGTCCGCGTGCGCGCAAAGGCCTAGAATTCGAAGGCGATCTAAATGCGCTGCCGTCCGTAGGCGACTGACCAGTTTCAGCATTGGTCAGGACCAAGCCACTTGGAAAGCCTGGGCACTCGTCCTACTGAATTTGTCATTTCGCGTTCTCCACAGATGTTGCAGCTTTCGAACCAAATAATATGGTTGCTTGTCCACCGACCGGACAATCTCGGTGGCCGTGAAGATACTGTTTTGAGCCGATATGGCTGTGTCGAACAAACAAGATGGGCGCTCTTCTTGCCATTGCCTTTAGCCGAAATTGCACGCAGTTCGGCGGGTCGGAGAATAAGCCACGGTTCGGACCCCACTGACTCAAACGTTGCAATAAGCCTACCATTCACAGCGAACCGGAGTTGCTAAGAGTCTATGAATTTCCTTGAAGGATCTGTTGCAACGTTTGCGCAGCCCGGTCTTGCTCCCGGCTTGCAGCGGTCAATCTCGTGCAGACTGACCGTGATGCAAAGATGACAAGGAAGGTTCGCTTTCAATCCGATCTTCTTCCTGGCCAAGTAGTTCGTAGTCTCATAACTGTGGCCTAGACAAAAGCTGGGCTAATCAGCGAGGTATGATGTCGTTAGCGTGGTTGGGCCACCAGCAGGTCGACGCCAAGATCGACACGCGCAATTTCCCGCGCTCCGAGAATGTCAGTGACTGCGCGCTCTTCCTCGGGCGGTCTGGCTGCGCCGTCTAGAATCTGAATGCGTCTCGCGCCGACCCGTTCAGCAATGAGCTGTTCGGCTTGCCGCATTGACGGCGAAGCAAGCTCAAGTACGTTTTCGCGCATCTCACGCGCCGCCTCGCCGACTTCCGCAAAACGCTTCTCGGCGAACTGCTCCTTAAAGAGCGCAGCGAGATCATCAAATGTTTGAACTTTGGTGGGCTTGGGTTTCGAGCAAAATATCCAGTTGCCAGTCCAGGTTTATAGGCAAGGCTGTACGCTTTGTCGTCTGGCAAGGGCCCAATATCCCCTGGTGAGACGAAATGGACTGCCGTGCTACGGTTGCTCCATTATAAGAGCGGTCGAAATCGCTGATGTTTGCAATACAAGGAGCCGCATAGAAGACGTTTGACGGATAGCGCGCCTCAAGCCGAAGAAGCAGTTCATGCTGACGCGACACATCCCTGCGCATCATCGCAATCCGAAAAAATGGTATCGACAAACCGGGACAATGTCCGCTCGCAATCTCAAAGGCAGTTCCTCGCTTCATCAGCTCCGGAAGCTTGTACTGGAAAAACAGCGGAACCCCTGGGAAATTGATGCGGATGTCAACGCCAGAATGCCCCTCCTGTATGAGGTTTGGAAAGACCGGCGCGCCTACAGGTGCGGCTGACGATGACCGGATAAGGTTTTCGGTGAAGGCATACCCAAATGAGAACTCCGTGTAGCCCACCTTCATTCAATTCTGCTTTCGTGCTGAAGTTTATCCGGGGCTCTTTGCCTGCAGCCGAGCAGACCATATAACAGAAAAAACTATGCATACTTGCGATAGTCTGAGCTTATCGATTCCTCGGATAAATATTTAAAGAGCTCACCCACTCTTCTGGCTGCTAGAATGGGAATGGGAAGCTTCTGATTGATCTGGGTCGAGTTCCAGTTGATTTTGGTAAGCGACAAAATCTCCTGCGCTATCTCAGCGATTCCCGGCGCAGATCGCCGATAAGTTTCGGGCTTGGCGAACAGCGCCAGAGTGCGTAGCCGATATCTTCAACCGGGGCGGCGGCTTCTCCCTCGCCAGTGCCGAGCGCGATCATATGCGTTGCGCATTCGGCCAGCGCGCCGTCAAGGCGCCCCGCTTCCGTCGCGCTGCCGTAAAGGTCCAGGAACCACGCCAGCGAATAAGACCAGTCGGCAGGCAAGTCCTGCCCATTGTGATCCCTTGCGACGACGGCCACGACGGCGTTGCGGCCTTCGGGCGTGCGGGGCTCTATCCCAAGGATCGGGTATAATTCGGGTGTGGGCTGCTGAAGGATACGCGCCGGCACGAGCGACAGTGCTTTCTCCAGCGAGGGAGGAAAATCCTCCAGTTCTTCGGCCAGTTCGGCAGCTTCTCTCCTTCGTCCCTCGCGGCGCTTCTACATATTCTGCCGCAACCACGGCAACGGTGCGCTGCGCCCGTTCAGCGGTGCTGGTGGCAATCAGCTCGGCCGGAATGTCACCATCCTTGATCGCCCAGTGCGTACGGTGCTGTTCGAACTGTTGAATGCCCAGCCGGTCCGCAATTCTCAACACCGCTGACCGGTCGAGAAAGGCATGTTTCGGATCGGGCTCGAAGGTGAAGGCCAGTTCGTGTCCGCGCCGAACGATATTGCGTATGCGGCTGTGCCGGACCACGCGCGCGTGCGGGCCTCCCGCCCCGACTTCGTACATCAAAAGCGCCGGGATTTCCTCCAGCCGGCGCAATGTTTCAGGGCGCGAGGTCGATAGCCTTGGCCTCGGCGCCGCTAGATTCCTTGAACCGATCAATGGTTGACGTGAACGGCGGCGTTTCCCACCACTCGCCGTGGCCCGAGACAAGCAAGTTAAACATGGCACACCACCGACCTCACGCCGCCTTCTCCATAGACCACTTCACCCGTTCGGCGAGAAAGGCGGCGAACGTTTTCACATTCATATTGCCGCTCGCCTCCTCCAGCCCTGCGAGGTAGGCCTTCCGGTCATCGACTCTGACGACTGTCCAGGGGTAACCGCCTGAAGCCAGCATCGCATTCATGAGGAACCGCGCCATTCGTCCGTTGCCGTCCGGATAGGGGTGCACATAGCCCACAAGCCAATGCCCCAGCACGGCACGCACGGAGGCCTCCTTCTCCGCCTCCAGCAGATCGAACAGCTCATTCATACCATCGGCCACCGCTTCGGTACGCGGCGGCACGTGCTGCGAGCCGCGCAGGTACACAGGGTGATTGCGATATCCCGCAAGCGCGCTGGCTTTGAGGATGCCGGCGGTCACTGACGGCGCGAACAGCTCCCGGTACCACTCCCGGTGAGTGTCCCGCGTCAACGCGCCGGCTGGCTTGCCGTTGATAATCGCGGCAACAGAGTCTTTGACCTTCTGGAATGCGAGGTAGTAGCCACGCGCGGCAAGCGCATCTCGGTTCTTGCGGTCCTCTTCATCAATCTCCGGATTCCAGCTCCCCTCGCGCACCCGGTCGATGAGTTCCGGGGTGACGCTGTACCCTTCTATCGACAGCGAATGGTAGGCGTCGCTTTCGTAGATATCCTCGACGAACTTCATATAGGCGTCTTTGTCGGACGGCAGTCCGGGTGCCTTCGGGAATACCTCGATGATGGCTTCGCGCTGCGATTGCCAGATCGCGCGCAGGCGGGCGACCAACGGCGGTACGCCCGCCGCAATAGTTGTCACTCCAATTTGTCCCGCGAACGGATCGGATTCGCGCACGTCATAGCCGGTGGCTTTGAAGGCGGCCACGATTTCATCGGCAAAGGAGTCGCGTCCTACGCGACGGAAGGCCCCCGCAAGCCGTCCCGCCACGGCGGAATGGCCGCCATCAAGCAGCAGGGCCAGAACGGTTGATACGTCGCGCACCGACGCCATGGCGATCTGCATCTCGATAGGGGCGCGCTGGAAGAACGCTTCCGGCACCCGGGTAAGGGCGGCCTCGACAGTGAACACGCGCTGGCCGTTTTTCTCTGTCAGTTCGGCCGGCATCTCCTTGACCTTGAGGTCATAGAGCGAAGTGCCGAACAGCAGGTCGATTTTGTTATTCGTGCCTTTGGGGGTGTTCACCACCACCTGAGGCGGAATAGTGGGCGCTTCCGCGTGCAGAAGCAGCGACTGCTCCGGTGACAGGAACCAGTCCTTGCCGAACCGGTCATTGCAGTAAAGGGAGCAGAACTCCCAGAAGCTCGCGTACCAAGGGGTGGTGTCTTGCTGCCGTGCCTGCGGGCCGGTCGACATGAGCCAGCCTTTGATAACATCGCGCAGGAACCCGTTCTGCAGCAGCCGCTCCCGGTGGACGCGGGTCAGCTCATCTGATTTGAATATGCGCCGCCCACCCTCCTGCAGCTCTTTGAGGACGGCCAGTGATACAGCGAGTTTTTCATGGGGCTTGGCCATGGCCGTGCCTTTGCAACTTTTTTAGAGCTGTGCGATTACAAGTATATAGTGCTGATAGGCGACAAGTCAATGATGCTGTGGAGTTGCAAGTTTTTTAAGTCGTGCGATAACAAGTTTTTTATGCGCTAATCGGCAAATGCGATCGTTTCCATAGCCCCGCGAAGGATCGTTACCCGGATGGGCCGAGACCCAGCTCCCCCGCAGGCTACGCAGGGGCTCGGGGCGAGCCTAGAGCCTGGCCCTCCGAAGCGCTTCGAAGGAGGACGCGCCTCTTTGAAAAACTCGCCCGTTGTGCATCGTGGGTACCCGTAAACGCGAATTCTCAAAGGAAAGACGCTCCTTACCTCTCCCTCCCGCCACGATCATCACGGCCGCCCCCGCGCTCACTACGCCGCGACGCCCGCGAGATCGCTGCACGCATCTGATCGGCCACCAGACCGGGTTGCAGATGAAGGATGTCCGTGACGCTGTCGTGTGTTTGCACCGTCACCGCAGTGACGGCAAGGCAGCTGCGCACGCCCATGAAGGAGAGCGTCTCGATATCGCGCGCGATTCCGGCACCCCCACTGGAGTCCAATCCGGCGACGACAAGTACATGCGATGCCTGCCTCAGCGCCCCTTCATCCGTTAGAATGAGCGTTCGAAACGCAGGATTCCGCCGACACTGCTCTTCTTGTTGGCGTTCGTCCAATTCATGTTGGAAGCGCCGTCCACCTTGCCGACGGCGAAGTTACCGTATCGGCCATAGTCGAGTTCCGCCGTAACTGTGAAATCTGGAAGAAACGCATAGGCGACGTTTGCAGCGACACCAAGGTTCTTGAGCTGATCACCGGAGAGCTGAAGGTTGAACGAAGTTGTCTCGTTGAGCTTGTAAGTGGCGCCAGCCCAGAAAGCCCAGTTCCCGCCCCAACTCTTATAGAAGCCGCGGCCATGAGCGTCGATCGCGTTCGTGGAGTCGTCGTTGAGCTTGCCCCTGGAACCGTAGCCGAACATTCCGAACAGCAACAGTTCGTTGGTGACATTGATGTCGACACGGACCTTGGCGGCCACCGATTCGTAGTTGCTATCGTAAGCGGCAACGCCGGTGATCGCGCCCCAGCCATGTGTGTATTCCAAGCCGCCGACTACGTGCGGAGCGTAGCTGTCAATTGTGCCGACCACGCCCGAGCCTTCTTCGAGCGAAACCACGGCCGAAAAGCCGTTCCCGGCGTCGAAGTAGTACTGAACCACATTGGTATCGAAAGCGCCGTACGAAACCGGCGTCTGGTTGAGTACGTCACCCGCGCCGCCAATAAACATGTCGAAGGCCGACCAGTCCTTACCAACTCGGAGGCCACCAAGCTGAATCCAGGCGAAAGTCAAAGTGCTGTCTCCGTTGAAGGCATAGGGCCGAGAACTGTCCGAAACCGAAGCGCCGCGGTTGCCGAAGTTCATGCGGGTTTCGGTGTAGGTCTTCAACGTGCCGAGTTCGGTCTCCTGGCCGGTCCAAGTTTTCAATGTGAAGCGCGTGTTGTTTTGCCATGTGCCCTGATGCTCACCAGTCCTCACATCCGAGGTTCTTGCGTGATCAACCAATCCGACATGGCCCAAGCCGACGTCGTAACGGACATAGCCGCCGATGCGCACGCAGGTCTCAGTGCCTGAAATGTAGACGTAGCCCGAGCCGTAGACGTCGCAGACTTTAACGTACTCAGTCGGGTCAGGCTCGGCAACGGCGGTCACGGCGCGAGCGTCGGAAACGGCAATCAGTGCCGCAGTTGAGCCGAGGAGGAGGCTCCTAATCTTCATTGTTGATCTCCGTTCAAAGAGTAAAAGGAATGGACGTCAGTGATGAACTCTTGCTAAGGAAACAGTCGATAACGATGCGCATTGAGTTGAATTTTAGCAGTTTTGATGCGCTCGTCACGCCAGATATTCATCAGAAATTGAGAATATGATTGGGTGTTATTGTTACAAATATGCGATTGTTATTACAAATATAATAATCGCCGAAACGACGCCATCCAACATTTCTGTACAAATCATCCCCGTCATCTCCGCTAGTTGTGGGCGGGCCGTCGCAAAGGCTTCTACTGCAAATGACGTGCCATCCTGACGACGCAGCTGCGGCTTTAAACTCAAGTGTGCCGGCGGACCTTGGTTCGCTCTTCCTTCCTTTTTGCCTTGCGGATCAACCCAAGCACGAAGGGCAAACGTTTCGGCTACGGTTCGTCTGTTCGCTTCGCGACAGTTTCGTTCAATGGCGACAGCTTTGTTTGCTGTGAGCCCCGACGTTGAGACATCATGCGGCGGCACCGCTCGGTACGACGCCGTCATTTTGGCGAGCGCGATGATCGGTAATCACGCGCTGACGCGCAGCCTTGCCTCCACCACGGAGTCAGTAGGCGCGCCGGCCTTGGCATTGCGGCCGACCTGACGGTCGCGTCGAGCAGCCTCTCGTCCTGATAGACGGCGCGCCACAGCTAATGCTTCTTGCCAGCAATTCACACAACGAGCTCATCGAGATGCCAGAGATCACTATGGGGCTGCGCTAGCTGGCGAGCAAAGTCTGGTCCCAACGCCATGTTATCTCGTTGGATGCGGCAGCCGCGCTCAGCAGAATCTACTCGACCAGGCGCAGGCTGAAGGGAAGGGATGGTGGAACCAAAGGGTGCGCGTGAGGGTCGCGGCGGGAACAGCCATGGCCAGTCGCTGACCGTCCAGCCAAGACTGAACGGCCGCTTTGCTGAGAAATACAAGTTTCGAGCCCAAAGCGGAACGGACTGACATAGCGCAAAGACACAGGCGAGCGCAGCGGTAAGGTTGGCGGTTATCAGCATGGGACGGTAACTGTTGCAGACCACAAAATATCGCGAGGCCGGCCTGCCTTGGTACACTATCTATCCGACTGTGTCGGAGTTCTCTGGGGCGGTCGGCGCCGAGGCTTATGAGGAATGGCTCAGGAACCTGCCGGCTGACGATCCGGTGTCGCTCTATTTCCACGTTCCGTTCTGCCGATCAGCTTGCTGGTATTGTGGCTTCCCCACCACCATCACCCGCCATGATGCGCCGATCCTCAACTATCTGGCGGCCCTGCGTGACGAGATCCGTTTGGTCTCGGAGCGAGCGCCGCAGACGCTGCCCGTGAGCGACATGCATTTCGGCGGCGGAACGCCGTCTCTCATAGGACCAGCCGAGTTCCTGGCTCTGATGGAATTCCTGCGACGCCGCTTCGCTCTCACGAAAACAGCTACGGTTGCCGTCGAGATTGATCCGCGCACGTTCACGGCCGAGATGGCCGAGGCCTTAGGAGCAGCCGGCGTGAACCGTGTGAGTCTCGGCGTGCAGAGCTTCGATCCCATTGTTCAAAAAGCAATCAACCGGGTTCAGAGTGAGGCGCAGACGTCGGCTGCCGTGGAAATGCTGCGCCGGCATGGAGTAAGCCGCATCAACTTCGACCTCATCTTCGGTCTCCCGCATCAAACGGTGCAGTCCTGCGTCGAGACCGCGAGGGCGGCGGTCGCAATGCGCCCCGACCGGCTTGCGGTGTTCGGCTATGCGCACATCCCGTCGCTTATAAAGAATCAGCGCCTCATCGAGGAGGCAGTTCTTCCGGGCAGCGCTGCCCGCGCCGAACAGTATGCGGCCGTGGCCGCGACGCTGATTGCCGCCGGCTACCGCGAGATCGGGCTCGACCATTTCGCCTTGCCGGACGACGAGCTCGCGCTGGCACAGAAAACGGGTCGCCTGCGGCGTAACTCGCTGGGCTACTCGGCCACCACCTGCAGAACCCTGATCGGTTTCGGCGCGTCGGCTATCGGCCGCGTCGGCGAGGGGTACGTCCAAAACGAAGTTACACGGGATTCCTACATCCAGCACATCGCAGCTGGCCGTCTGGCGACGTCAAAGGGCTATCGCCTCACCGACGACGACCGCGTGCGAGCCGCAATTATCGAGCGACTAATGTGCGATCTCGAGGCCGATATGCAGGCAATCTGTACCGCCCACGGATCTGATCCGATCCGTCTTCTCGATTCAGCTGAACGCTTGGCGATGCTGGCCGAGGACGGGATAGTGGACTTCGAAAACGGTTTTGTCCGCGTACGGCGGGAGCATCGCTTTGTAATTCGCGCTGTCGCTGCCGCGTTCGATGCTTTTCTCGATCGGGATGGCCGTAAGCATAGCCACAGGTGAGGGCAAGCATCCAACCGGAAGCTAAACTCGACGCCCTTGGCCGAGGCCTGTCATGAAGCGCGCGTCAAGGATGCGAAAAGCAGAGCTGATCCGCCTATTTCATCTCATCTTCAATGACATCGACCTCGTGGCTGCCACCGAGGCGTTTCCATATTGATCGTGGTAGGTGCGGGGCATCTGGGTGTTTCGCCGTCAGGGCATGAATATCCCCGCCATGTGATGGGTCAGGAAATCGCGGTGGCTGCAATCAGCCCGTCCATCGATGACAGACCGCGGCCACGCCGCTTCGCGAGGCCCGTCAGGTCGCCCCAGGCCAGGGCAACCAGTTCGTCCACGGGCAGGACTCTCGGCTCGAAGCGCTGCGGCAGGTCCCGGGCGAGCCATCCGGCCAGTGCGTCACGTTTCCGACCTTTGTCCATGAGGGCCGCGCCGCGCCGGATCTCGGCGATCGACACAACGCTGATAAATGAGCGGTCTTCATCGAGCCCGTCATCCATTCCAGCACGCGCGCGTCAGGGCTCGGCCTCGTCACCTCGGAGAGGCCATTAGTGTCGAGCAAGAGCCTCACAATGGCAGACCATGCGGTTCATCGCGTAGCCGCTCGATGTCCAGTTCGGCGTTGCGCAGCGGCGATGCGCAGCGAGTGCCCAGAAAGCAGCAGCCAGCTCCCCTTCCGGAAGATCGGAGCGGACGCCACGCAAAAAGCGCCAAATCCTTGGCGCCGGCGGTCTGTGTGTTTGCGCGCTGGCGGCTTTGGTGTACTCCTGTGCCGTTTCGACGAGGCTTCCAGCCGGACCGGCAGGGGAGGAGGCTTTGGCGGCGCGGCCGGCACACGGCCCACCTCGAGGACGAGATCGACGATGTCGGGCAGATCCTCGGTCGCCTCACAAATCGGTGAGGTCGTCGGGACACCGTCTTCCACTTTTGTTGATCAGCCGCCTTCCTGGCCATGTTCCGAGACAATAAGGCGCCCGTGCGCCGCCGCCTCGATTAACCCAAGACGCGCAAGGATCTTTTGCCGGAGACAACGAGGTCACCATCCTGCGGTGCCGCGTTGCGTCACACTCGGCATGAGATGTGCAAAGTGGACCGTCGTCAAACGTCAAACAGAGGCGTTGGTGACTGGACTGAACGACCAGAACGGGCTGCTTGCGCCCTTTCGGACTTCACAAAGTTCGAAAATGGCGTCGTTTCAGGGCATAATCGCCGCTTGTCAAAATGTTTGCGACAAGTCCGGTGAAAGCCTACCGAGTATCTTGTGCTTGGGGGGCGGTTAGTTCCGATAAACTAAGCGGCATACACATGCTAATCTATTTGATTTACGGGCCGACCTGCAGCGGCAAAACAGACGCGGCAATCCAAATTGCACGAGAGACCGGATGGCCGGTCATTGCGCTGGATCGTGTACAATGCTGTCCTCAAATCGCCACCGGCAGCGGGCGTCCCTCGGATTCCGAACTGCAATCTACCCAGCGGATCTACTTGGACTCGCGCCCGCTAACCGCGGGCATCATCGACGCCGAGACCGCCCATCGTAAGCTGATAATGCAAGTGGATGAGCGTAGTTCCCAGCCGGGGCTCATCCTCGAAGGCGGTTCGATCTCCCTTCTCAATTTAATGGCGCGAAGTCAGCATTGGGATGGCGCTTTTCGGTGGCATGTAAGGCGGTTGCGGCTCGGCAACTCGGACGCCTTTCTGGAGAGAGCCAAGCGTCGGGTCACAGACATGTTTGTCACAAGAGAAGGACAACCTTCATTGCTGCAGGAACTTGCGGATCAGTGGAAGGAAGATGCAGTCCGTCCCACTTTGGAAGACGTTGACGGATATCGTTGCGCCATTCATTTTGCGAGAGAGCACAGCTTGGCAATCAGCGAAATGCCGTGCCTTCGCAAAGAGCTCCAACAAGATCTTGTAGAGGCGATTGCGAGAGAATATCTCGAATATGCGCGTTGGCAAGAACGCGACTTTCCAGAATGGCAAACTGAGTGAGCAAGCCTCCCCGGACCTCGCCTGCGGTGCGGGCACGGTAGCTCCTGAGAACTGCGCTAAGTGGTTTGCTGAAGCAAGCTAGTGCCAGGCGACATTAGGTCCGTGTGGCAGCGGAAGGATTGCTTTCGCCACGGTGACTGCGGAGGAGGCGACATGGCTGCACTGCTCATTTCAGGCATGGGACGGAATGTACCGATGACAAAGTGCTGCGCGCTTCGTAGCGACCGCTACCGTGGCTGACTCGCGAACTACTATCCGCCAGCCCAGTCTGTGGCGTCGTCTCGGCTTTCATCGCCACCGCCTTCGCCCAGGAAACGCCCGAGGCCGCAAGCGTCGCCTTGGCAGTGCGGCACCCCGCAAGATGGGTGGTCATCGGCCCTATCTGATCGACGGGGAGCACCGTGCTTTCGTCCTGGGCGAGGTTGAGCGAGATGCCAACATGACGCTTCATCAATTGACGGCGGCACTGGCTGAACGTGGTCTCCTGCGAGCGTCGGTCGCTTCCTGCACCGCGAGGGCAAGAGCTTCAAAAAAACCGTTCTGCCGGCCGAGCAGCTCAAGCCAAAGCTGATGCGCGGGCGTGCGCAATGGATGCGCTATCAGACCCGCATTGACCCTACGCGCCTGGTCTCCCTGGATGAAACATGGGTCAAGACCAACATGGCGCCGTTGCGCGGCTGGGGTGTGCGCGGCAAGCGGCTGATGGCCCACGCACCATATGGCCATTGGAAGACGATGACCTTCATCACCGCGCTGCGGCATGATCGGGTGGAGGCGCCTTGGGTCATTGACGGACCCATCAATACGCAGGCCTTTCGCGTCTATGTCGAAACCGAACTCAACAAAACACTGAAGCCGGGCGACATCGTCATTCTCAACAATCCCGGTTCTCACAAGGGCCAAGCCGTCCGCGACATCGTCAGGGCTGCTGGCGCAAGGCGGGTCAAGCCCGCGAGAGCGGCAATTTTGTTCCGGCTATCACCCTCTCGTCGAGAACGGCGTGACGGAAGCGATAAAGTTGCGCCGGCCGGCCGCCGGTTTCCGCGGTTGTCTCACCGGTCTCCTCGACCAGCTCCTGCTGCTCGATCAGCCGGCGAAAGTTCGGCTTACGCACGAGCCTGCCGGCAAGCGCCTCCACGGTGCGCTGCAGCTGCAAAAGCGTGAAGACCGGCGGCATCAGTTCGAATACGACCGGCCGGTATTTGATCTTGGAGCGCAGCCGCGCAATGCCGGTCGCCAGGATGCGACGATGATCGGCGATCATCGATCTGCCCGACACCGAGGTGGGCGCAGCGGAATGTCCGGCGCGTATTGCTTCCTCCACCAGGGCGGCTTCGTAGAGCAGCTCATAACGTTGAAGCGCGAGTTCCTCGTTCCAATGGCGGTCGTCAAAGCCGAAGGCGATCGCCGCCCGCCGTCGTCGGTCGAGGCGTGTCGTAGCGTCGTCAGTGCCATCCGCCCATTCCATCAGGCGCGGCCGCAATTCGTCCAACACGACCGCCGGTGTGCCGGAGCGGTGATCCTCCCACGGGAAATAGTCGTACCAGCTTCCCCAGTGTCGCCCGGCCGGGTCGCCAGCTTCGTCTTGGTGGGTGAGCGCCAGATAGCTGATAGAGACCACGCGGTCGTCAGCGCCAACCCTGTCGCGATCGGCGAAGGTGTAGAGCTGTTCGATATAGCCGAGCGGCTGGCCGGTCTGTTGTTCCACCCATCCCCTGAGGCCCGACTGCAGCGAACGGTGAGCAAGCTCGAACGGGCCGGAGGGCAGGGCGTTTGCCTGCGGGATGGTCAGAACGCAGGGGGCGCTGCTGTCCATGGCGACCACAACGGCGATCAAGTCCGCATTGACGTCGTTGGCCTTGCCTCCAGCTCCGCCTTTCCTAATCCCTTTTGCGCGATCGTCCATGGTCCCCGACGTCGTTGAGCAGAGCCCTGCCGCGTAGGCGGCTGAACCGATTGAATTCCGTTTTTGTCTGATAATTGTCGGCGCGTCAACACCACCCGTCGTGGCGATTTTAGCTCTTCGCAGCTGCACAAAAAGTGCCAACGCGACATCCGTGCTTGGGGAAGGAGGCCCATTGAGTGCGCCGATTCAAAGCTCGTCGATCGACATTGCGACGTTGTTCTCGTCGGCGACAGCGCGGCATAGTTCTCCACGGCTTGGCGTCGACGCTGGGCGTGACGCTGGAGATGACGATCATGCACGGTCAGACCTGCGCCGTGGCCTGGAGCCGGCGCAAATGGTCGTCGACCCGCCGTTCGGTTCCTTTTGAAGAAACCCGGAGCAGGCTTTCCGCAATGCCTGATAAAGCCCTTCCAGTGCGCCCGCGCCAGCATCATCGCACTCTCACTCCAACACAACCTATGCGAGTCAGTAAATCGACTCGGCGGCACTATTGTTTCAGGGGAAATGAATCTAGTTTCAAAGGGTTCGGCCGATAGGCCGGGCACAGCTGCGGTCTTCACGGCCTTTTTGACATAAACGCGTCGCCCGATTGAGATTATCTTGACGGTAGCGCAGTGCGCCATCCATGCCAGTCGAGATGATCATGGGCAAATATCGAGACCATCGCGAGCCACGCCGGCATCGCTATGACGATGACCCCGTTTCCTTTTCGGAACGGACTTCCGAGCCAAGCTATTTTCAGCGCCCGCCGACCGTGGTGGCAGATCCTGTCGATGCGGAGGTATTGTGGTTCACAGTCAGCAAGGGTTTTGGCTTCGTCAAACTGTCGGACGGCACGGAGGCCTATCTGCACGTGCGAGTGTTAGAGGCGGCCGGAAGCCGGGATGTTGCCGCGGGAACGCCTCTCAAGATCACGGTCGAAAAAAGTCCAAAAGGTCATCAAGTCGCGCAGGTGCTGGAGATCGGCGATCACCGCGCGAAAACTCCGTCACATACGCGCGTCGCTGGAGGGACCTTCGTTGAAACCGGTGCGCAGCTGGAGAGCGGGGGCACGGTCAAGTGGTACAAACCCGAAAAGGGCTTCGGCTTCATTGCTCCTGACAACGGTGAGAAGGACGTCTTCGTTCATGCCAGCGCCCTGACGCGCTCAGGGCTCAGCGTGCTGGTGGCGGGACAGAAGGTGTTTGTCGAATGCGGGCAAGGCAAGAAAGGCTGGGAAGTCCGGAGCATTCGCCTTGCCTAGACGGCGATGCATTGCTCGCCTCGACGGAGATGCCGGAGAGCGTCGGGCGGCCGCCCGAGCCCGCGTAGCAGAAACCGACATTGTCGAAGCGCAGCACGCCGTCGGTGACGACGAGATCCCTGGCGCCCGCCGCGTCCTCGATGTCAAGTTCGGCGTCGAGCAACTCGAAGAGCCGCGTGCCGCAGGTCGAGGCGCGCGCGAACGAGTTGACCATCAATCCGAGCTAGCGCACCGGCATCTGCAGAATGGTCATGAAGGTGAGCAACAGGGCCAGCGTGCCGACGCTGATTTGACCTGCGATCACTTTCTGGCCACCGAGACCAGGCCCATGGCGGTCAGGAACGAGAAATTCATGGCGCTGGTGTTGCCGACACGGATGTCGACGCGCTCATTGGCGAGATCAAGGCGCGTCCTGCTTGGCGCCGTCGAACTTTTCCAGCTCGTGCGGCTGCGCGGCGAAGGCACGCACGACACGGATGCCGCCGAGATTCTCATCCATCACCCGGATCTTTAACGATCGCTGATGCCCAGATATGGGAAGGTCAGGCTTCAATGACGGGGAAGGTGAAGGATTGACTGGTCGGGTTTCCGGGCCGAGCTTGTCGGCCGCTCAATCGAAAGCGTCATTTGAGGCGCTTTCTCTCCCGCGTGTAACTGGAAGACACGCTCGTCCAGTTCCTTGTCTACTTCCGTGAGACGATGATTGAGGCGAAGGTAGTCGGTCCAGGTCGGCGTTCGGAATGTTTCTGTCCACTGCATAGGCTTCTGAAGGTTGCGCTGGAGCGTCCAGTTCCGAGCACCGACGCGGCTGTGTACATGACGCCGCTGCCGCATGAGGTCGAGGAAGGCCTCGACATTTCTCTCGGCTATCAGATATTCGATCTTGACCACGATCGGGCCGCTTCTCGGCTTCAAACTGAGAGCGACAGCTGGGGCGTCGAATTCATCCAAAGGATCGGGCTCGGACTCGCGGCGCTCGCGAAGAGGAAACAGAACGCCCGCTGCAGCAACGAGCAGCAGGGCCGCAGCGGAACCCTCTAGCGCCCAGGTCAGCGAATGGTTCTGGGAAACGGTGCCCCACACCCAGCTGCCGGCCGCTATGCCGCCGTCTATTAATGCATAGTAGATGGAGATCGTGCGCCCCACGACCCAGCGCGGGCTTGCCAGCTGCACGCTCACGCCAACCCCGGACCAGGCAGTGACCCAGCCTGCGCCGCCCAAAGCAAGTGCAATTGCCGCCACGCCGATCGAAGAGGTAAGCGCCAGGGAGAGGGAGCACGCCGCGCAGGCGACGCAGGAGAGCCTCATCAGCTGTTCTTGCGACAAGCTCCGTCTGAACAGGCTGTTGGAGAGGCCGGCGAAGACCGCGCCTGTTCCGAAACCTGCCATGAGCGTGCCATAGGCGAGCGGGCCTCCTCCCAACTGGTCGCGGACAATCAGCGGCAGCAGCGCGAGTATGGCGATGCTCGCCAGGCCAAAGAGGGTTCCGCGTGCGATCGCCGCTTTGATTTCCGATGACATCGCCGTGAAGCGCAGCCCGTCATAGATGGCCCTCCTCATCGACTCGCGCGGAAGAGGCGACGAGCGGACCTTCCACTTGCAGCGCCATATGGTGGCCAAGGGTACCAAATAGGTGAGGGTGGTCACGGTAAAAGCGGCCAAAAGCCCGAAGGAGGCAACCACGATGCCGCCGAGCGCCGGGCCCACGGTCCGTACGGTGTTGAAGCCAACGGAAAGCAGGGTAACGGCAGCGGGAACATCGCGCCGGTCCACCATATCGCCAACCGACGCCTGCCAGGCGGGATCGTTGAGAGCGCCGCCGCATGCGATTAAAAAGCTGAAGCCGAGAATCATCCATGGGTCGACAAAGCCCAGCGCTACAACAGCGGTCAGCATCGCAGATGCTATCACCATAAGGCAGCGGCCGGCGAACATAACCCTGCGACGGCTGAAATTGTCAGCGAGAACCCCGGCGAACACGGACAAAATGAAAGCCGGCAGGTTCGATGAAGCCTGCACCAGCGCAACCATCAGATCGGAAGTCGAGATGGTAGCCATCAGCCAACTGATGGCAACAGTCTGCATCAACCAGCCGAGGCTCGAGACTTGCGTGGCGAGCCAGATCGACCGAAAGGTGGGCTGCAAAAGTGGCGCAAAGGTCGTTGGTGCAGCCAAATCTTCATTTGATCCAGCCACCCTACTCATTTTGCCAACCTTTGCTTTCCGTTATTGCCGTTTCCCATGTAATCTAGGCTGAACCGTGGCGGCTAGAAGAATAGAGAGAAACTGTTTGCCTTGCGGCACAGTTCCTCGTGATTAAGGGTTGCGGCCGAGACGCATGTCCGAGCCGGCTCACCCCGCCTTCGAAGACATCACCTGGGTGGAGCCCGGATTCTTGCTTGTAGTTTGACGCAGCATGCTTCATCAACGCGCACTTTGCCGAGCGATGCCTTTTCGCGAAACGCGACGATGTTCTTTCGTCGGAAACTCTCTCCAACGGCGTTCGATGCGCTGAGTCTGGCTTGGGGCGAGGTGAGGGCTTGCAGATCTTAGACAGGATTGATTCCTGATAGACGCAGACGGTTGCCGGGCCGCGATCGAAGAGGCGCGCGCCTTGCTGCTTCAGCTTGAACAAAAGTCTCACGCGCTCACACATGCCATCGACGACTTTCTGCTCGATCTGATTAGGCTGACTTTCATTGTTGAATGTTATGGACGCGGCTTTGAACTTTTGGCGCGAACGCTTGCCCGTAGAAGACTGGCAAAGGTCAGACTTTTTGTCGGGGGCGGTGGACTCCGCCAGGGGAGAAATGACACCCAAAGCCTGATGGCTGAAGCGACGGTCGCCCCGCGTTCCGCACAGTGGCGAAGGTAACGGCACGGCTCTTCGGCAAATGGCGCATCCTCATGGTAGCGTCTGGCCGTTCCCTCTGATGCCTCGGCCTCCCACACCTATCCGAACAGGCCCGATCCTGGAGGGTCCTCGAAGCGGGCATGAGGGCGATAGGCCGCGTGGTTAGGGTACCAAGCGTAGGCGCGGTATTGGGCTGGAAATTGGCGATGCGCGACGAAGAAGTCCGAGATCAACTCGTGCAATGGCAATTCCTAACACCGTGGACGTGTTGGAGCAGCCTCATCCTCCTAGTCAGGAACGTCATCAAGGTTATAGGATTGATGCGCGGCGAACCCTCGGAACTCAGGATCATGTTGACATCGCTGTTCGACAGAGCCGACTTGGCGCAAGGAAGCCACATCGTTTCGGAATTGCTTATCGCATGGTCTATCGTCGGCCTAGTCAAACCCTTGGCGCGGCGAGGAAGCGACGGTCGTCGGCGTGATGCATGACGGGAGTCGGCCGCGCCTCACCAGAGGCGAAATGCAGGAACCAAAGGAAAGGACCACCTGCATGGAATTGCGAACCGCGTCCTCGGCGTCTGAGCCGCGACCCTTGCCAACGATCACTCAACCCGCGACGTAGAGCTTCAACCCAGCCTTGGACACGCGAACCGCGCTACCATCGTTGCAGAGGAGCCGTCCACCAGATGGTTGCACTTGTAGTCCGCACGCCTTTAGTCGACATAGCGGACTGGCTCTGGCCACCGGCAAGGTTGAAGAGTGTTCCGTTGGTGCAGTCGTACTTGGCCTACGTGAACCAGATGCCTGAGCACGCGGTCGCGTTTCAGGGTTGATCTACTCGTAAAAAGGAATTGTCTTAGGCGGAAGGCCGCACTTAATACCGCTATCCTATTGGCGCCCCATCGGGTTCCCGGATTGAGCAAGTCCGGATCACTATTTTATGCCGCTGCCAGCGTTGTGTCGGCCATGTGCACGCGCGCTGCCGCTGCCAGCAGGTCGGTCTGGGTGATCAGCCCAATAATGCGTCGCTCGGCATCGACGATGACCACGGCATGGCTGCGGCCGTCGGTGAGCACCCGGCAGCAGGCTCATCGCCGGCGTATCGGGAGAGGCGGTGCTAGCCTTCGACATCACAGCCCTCACCGTGTCGGTCGCCTTCGTCAGCTCTCGCAGGCCAACTACACCGACCAGCCCGCCCTCGGCGTCAGTCACCGGCAGCGTCCGGATGTTGTGATCGAGCAGCAAATGACGCGTTTGGTCGGCCGGCGCATGTTCATCGACCGAAATCACATCGCGCGACATGATGTCCTCGCACAGCAGGGTCCGGTGGGAGCGCACCATCGCCTGCAACTCGACCTGCCGTAGCAGCCGCTCAAGATCGTTGCGGTCGATATCGAAGGTTTCCTCCAGCGCGCCGAGCGCGGCATCGATATCCTCGGGCTGGAAGCCGACCCGCTCCCGCGCGGGCGGATCGATGGTTCCATGCGCGCTTTTAAGGGCGGGGGCCGCCACATGCGGATAGTTGCGCCGCGACAGTTTATGGATGCCGTAGCCGAGTGCGACCAGCACGATCGAGTTCAGCGCTACAGGAACGAAGGGAAACAGCAAGCCCGAGCTGAAGACGGCCGGTCCGCCGAACACCGCAGTTAAGGCGGCGGCGCCACCCGGCGGATGCAGGCAGCGCGTGAACGACATGGCGGCGATGGCCAGCGCCACCGCAATGCCGGTAGCAAGAATGGGTTCATGCACGAAATGCGCCACGATCACCCCGACCAGCGCCGAAATCGTATTGCCACCGATAATCGACCAAGGTTGCGCCAGCGGGCTTGAAGGCACGGCAAAGAGCAGCACGGCCGATGCTCCCATTGGAGCAACCAGCAGTGCGACATGTGGGCCAGACCCGTTCGCCAGCGCACTGATCACGCCAGTCAATGCGATGCCGATCATGGCCCCGATGCAGGCGAGCAGCCGCTCGCGCAGCGTTGCACCGGCAAGGATCGGAACAAAGAGACGAAACGCCATGGCATACCCTTGGGCGAGTGGTCGGAACTTCGCGCTCCGCAATGCAGGCAAAGCCACAGATTTGGAAGTTAAGCCAATTCGGAAAGTCGGCTCACGGGGGAAAACTTTTGCGCGAAGCGGCCATTGCCAAATGGGTGCAGACATTTTGATCAGCCAGAGGAGGCGGACGGCACGCTGATCCGCTCGAGCGCAGCTAGAGGCCAAGGGCTGCCGTGCCGCGGGCAGCCGGAAATGGGGATGGTCGGAGGTCGAGCTGGGATGGACACTAAGGAATTCAGAGGCTTCGAAAAGCGTGCTGACAATGTCGGCATGGCAAGACAAATCAGGCCCTTGTCGCTCCACTTCCGAGGCGAACTCCAGCGGAGTACGGCTTCTACGCGGTGCTTGGTCTGCCTGTCCTTGTCACCATTGGATTCGTTGGCTGCTGAAACGTCCACCAGTAGCCGCTGAGAAGACGACTGCCGCCAGTGCCGTCGTGGAACCGCTATATGACGGCGGCGTGGTTACAGAGCCGGCTCGTGTCGATGGGGCGGGGGAGCCTGATGTGACGTACATGGTCCAGAAAGTGGCCAATGAAGGTGCTGGCATCGTCAACGTGATCAGGTCACGTAATAGCGGTAACACAACCGCGACCACGAGCCTTCTCAGGCGTTCGATAAGGCGGGAAAATCCGATCGCCGGACCAAGCGCGATTCCGCCACACTGCCACACACGAAACCGATCAGGTCACGTTCCAGGCTCGCCAGAAGATTGGAGCCGAGGCCACCTCGGCTGAACTCTGCCATGCCGCGGGCCGCCACCTCTTCCAGCCGCGGTAGAAAACGTGGGTCAGCAGCGCCGGCATGGGCGAGCAACTCCCAAATCGCGAGCAGCGCCATCGACACCGGGCCGCATATGTCGGCCGATGAAGCGGAAGGCCGGCGGTGCGATGGAAGCGCCGTGCGACAGCCTATCCCGACCTGCAATCGTGATCAGGCTGATCGTGGGGTCTCCGGACGCCAGCGTTGCAGATAGTTTTCGGCAAGCGTGAGCAGGCCGTGGATCACCAATTCGGTCAGGCCGACCACGATCATGGCCGAAAGAACGAGTTCAAATTGAAAGAGCTGACGACCATAGGCCATCAGGTAATCGGAGCCCTTCGAACGATGCGATGAGTTCTACCGCAACCAGGGTCTGCCAGCCGTTGACAAGGCCTTCTCGCAGCCCTGTAAAGATCCACGGCACGGCGGAAGGCAGCACGATCATCGTGAGTTTCGACCAGCGGCTGAACGAAAGGACACGGCCAGACCCGTCTCACGACGACGCCGTTGCGCTTCGCCGCCATCAGCTGGGTAGAGGACTTGCACCTCCAAGCTGTCGATCATGCTCGGCACACAAAAAAGGGCGGCATTGCTGCCGCCCTTTCCGCTGTAGATTGATAGGGGGCTGGATTAGAAATCCATACCGCCCATGCCGCCCATGCCACCGCCGGGCATACCAGCCGGCATGCCGCCGCCAGCCGACTCCTTCTTCGGAGCCTCCGCGATCATGGCTTCGGTGGTGACCAGCAGGCCGGCGACCGAGGCCGCGTCCTGCAGAGCCGTGCGCACAACCTTGACCGGATCGACGATACCCATGGCGATCATGTCGCCATATTCGCCGGTCTGGGCGTTGTAGCCGAAGGTCGCCCCCTTGTTCTCGAGGATCTTGCCGGCAACGATCGATGCTTCCGCACCGGCGTTGGCCGCGATCTGGCGGGCCGGAGCCTGCAGCGCGCGACGCACGATGGCGATGCCCGCGGTCTGGTCGGAGTTGGCGCCAGTGACGGTGATGGCCAGCGAAGCGCGCAGCAGGGCGACGCCGCCGCCGGGAACGATGCCTTCTTCGACGGCCGCACGGGTCGCGTTGAGGGCGTCATCGACGCGGTCCTTCTTTTCCTTGACTTCGATCTCGGTCGCACCGCCGACGCGGATGACGGCAACGCCGCCCGCCAGCTTGGCGAGACGTTCCTGCAGCTTCTCCTTGTCGTAGTCCG
>NZ_JAMYSY010000028.1:0-79518 GCF_040322175.1 Mesorhizobium sp. M0185
CCCATCATCGACTCAATCTCCTCTTACGACGAAGATTGAATCAGTGCTTCAGGACTGCTGCAACCCGGACTTTTTCAACACTATCCACCCCTTCCGGTCGTTCGCATTTACGAGTCTACGACCAAGCAGGTGCGGGTCCACCGTGATGAGCTTCGTCGCCTCGCCCATGCGGAAGCGGAAATGGCGTCTCGCGGTTGCCCACACTGGCGAGTTCCCCCGAGAGGTCGGTGAGTTGGTGGGCGACGAGGTGGACCACTTCGCCCTCACGCTGGATCTTGCCGCGGACGCTGAGCATCGAGGAGGAGAGCAGAACGCGGCGAAACTTCTCGAAGACCTTGACCCAGACCACGACATTGGCGGCGCCGGTCTCGTCTTCCATCGTCAGGAACATCACGCCCTTTGCCGAGCCGGGCCGCTGGCGGACCAGCACGAGACCTGCCGCCTCCAGCCAGCGGCCATCGCGGGCCTGCATCGCTTCCCTGCAGAAGACGATGCGGCGCCGGGCGAGATCGGCACGCAGGAACGAAAGGGGATGGTTGCGCAGGGTGAGACCGACATGACCGTAGTCCTCGACCACTTCCCGGCCGGCCGTCATCGGACGCAGCGTCAAAGCCGGTTCATGGATTTCCGACACGGTTTTCTGCTCGCGAGCCGATGCGGCGGCAAAGAGCGGCAGCGGTTCGTCACGCAGGCCCTTGAGCGCCCATAGCGCCTCGCGGCGCGCCAGACCCAGATCGGGACGGAAGGCGTCAGCCTCGGCGAGTTGGACAAGCGATGCCGCCGGCACGCCAGCGCGATGCCAAAGATCGTCGATGGAAGCGAAGGTCTCGTCGGCCCGGGCCGCAACGATCGCGGCAGCATCTGCATTGGCCAGCCCCTTGACCATACGCAGACCAAGCCGGACCGCGAAGCGTCCATCGTCGCCCATCGGTTCCAACATGCAGTCCCAGCGGCTCGCATTGATGCAGACGGGCCGAATCTCGACGCCATGGGCTTGGGCGTCTCGCACGATCTGGGCCGGCAAATAAAAGCCCATTGGCTGGGAATTGAGCAGGGCGCAACAGAAGACATCGGGATGGTGGCATTTCATCCAGCTCGAGGCGTAGGCGATGAGCGCGAAGCTGGCCGCGTGGCTCTCGGGGAAGCCGTAGCTGCCAAAGCCTTTGAGTTGTTTGAAGGTGGTGGCGGGCGAATTCCGGCGCGTAGCCGTTGGCGATCATGCCGCCAATCAGCTTGTCGCGGAACTTGCTAACGCCGCCGGTGTGCTTGAATGTCGCCATGGCACGGCGCAACTGGTCGGCCTCGCCGGCACTGAAGCCGGCGCAGACCATGGCGACCTGCATGGCCTGCTCCTGGAACAGGGGAACCCCTAAGGTCTTGCCGAGCACGCGCTCGAGTTCGGGAGTCGGGAACTCGACCGGCTCCTTGCCTTCCCGGCGACGAAGATAGGGGTGGACCATGTCGCCCTGAATCGGACCGGGCCGAACGATGGCGACCTCGACGACGAGATCGTAGAAGGTGCGCGGCTTGATGCGGGGAAGCATCGACATCTGGGCGCGGCTCTCGATCTGGAAGACCCCGATCGTGTCGGCTTTGCGGATCATGGCATAGGTCGCCGGGTCTTCGGCCGGGATAGTGGCCAGGTCGAGGGTCATGCCCTTGTGCTCGGCCAGCAGGTCGAAGCTGCGCTTCATGCAGGTGAGCATCCCGAGCGCCAGGACATCGACCTTCATGAACTTGAGGATGTCGATATCGTCCTTGTCCCATTCGATGACCTGGCGGTCGACCATGCGGGCCGGCTCGATCGGCGCCAGGTCATCGAGCCGGTCATTGGTCAGAACGAAGCCGCCTGGATGCTGCGACAGGTGCCGCGGCGTCCCTTCCAGTTGCTGTGCAAGCTCGAGAGTCAGCCGCAGCCGGCGATCGGCCAGGTTGAAATTGAGCTCCCGGGCACGCGTTTCGTCGATGCCTTCACCATGGCCCCAGACCTGGGAGGAGAGCATCTTGGTGACGTCCTCGGGCAGACCGAGGGCCTTGCCGATATCGCGGACGGCGCCCTTGGTGTGATAGCGCACCACGGTCGAGCAGAGGGCGCTGTGGTCGCGGCCATAGGTGTCGTAGACCCACTGCATGACGATCTCGCGCCGTTCATGCTCGAAGTCGACATCGATATCGGGAGGTTCGTTCCGCTCCTGCGAGACGAAGCGCTCGAACAGCAGATTGTTGCGTTCCGGATCGATGCTGGTGATGCCCAGCACGTAGCAGACCGCTGAGTTGGCGGCCGAGCCTCTGCCCTGGCACAGAATGTCCCTGCTGCGCGCGAACTGCACGATGGCGTTCACGGTCAGGAAGTAGGGGGCGTATCGCAGGGTTTCGATCAGGCGCAGTTCATGCTTGATGAGAGCCACCACCTTGTCGGGCACGCCCTCCGGATAGCGCCGCGCCGCGCCTTCCCAGGTGAGTTGTTCGAGCGCCTGCTGCGCCGTCAGGCCGGGCAGCATCCTTTCTTCGGGATATTGATATGCGAGTTCGTCGAGCGAGAAGCGGCATTGCTGAGCGATCTCGACGGTACGCGCGAGAGCTTCCGGGCTGCTTTGCCGCCGCGTTTCTTGCCCAAGGTCAGCAGCCGGCACAGTCGGGAATAGGCGGCCCGGTCGGTCGGATAGACCAGCACCGACATGCCGTCGACTAGATCGAGGCGGCAGCCGACGATGAGCCTGACGCCAGTGTCCTTGGCGGCCTGATGGGCCCGGACGATGCCGGCGAGCGAATTGCGATCGACGACCGCCAGGGCCTCGATGCCGAGCGAGGCGGCCTGCGCGAAGAGGTCATCGCAAGAGCTGGCGCCGCGCAATCGGACTCGTTGCATCGCTGCCCAGACTGCACTCTGTCGCGTTGCGGTCTATCTTGAAATGCCGACAGGTGACGCAGGGACGACGAAGTGGGCGAGCGAGTTGACAGCGGCCTAGAAGTGGATGCGCCGAGGGCAGGCACGGCCATCCTTCGAAAGATCATCCATGTCGACATGGATGCCTTCTTTGCCTCGGTGGAGCAGCGCGACAATCCGGAACTGCGTGGCAAGCCGGTGGCGGTCGGCGGCTCGGCGGCCCGCGGTGTGGTGGCCGCCGCCAGCTATGAGGCCAGAAAGTTCGGGGTCCGATCGGCCATGCCCTCGATCACCGCGAAGCGTAAATGCCCAGAGTTGATCTTCGTGCCGCCCCGCTTCGATGCCTACCGGGCCGTCTCACAGCAGATCCACGCGATCTTTGCCGAGCACACGCCACTGATCGAGCCGCTTTCGCTAGACGAAGCCTATCTCGACGTTACCGACAATCTGCAGGGCATCCCGGTCGCCACGACGATCGCCGAGATGATCCGGGCGAAGATTAAGTCCGAGACTGGCCTCACGGCTTCGGCCGGGGTCAGCTACAACAAATTTCTAGCCAAGCTCGCCTCCGGCGAGAACAAGCCCGACGGGCTGTTCGTCATCACCCCAAAGCTGGGGCCGGCTTTTGTCGAGGCCTTGCCCGTGCGGAAGTTTCATGGGGTCGGTCCGGCGACCGCCGATAAAATGACCCGGCTCGGCATCGAAACCGGCGCCGACCTGCGCGCACAGAGCTTGGCGTTTCTCGAGGAGAAGTTCGGGAAGTCGGGCCCGTACTATTACTGGATCGCCCGCGGCATCGACGAACGCCCGGTGCGGGCCGATCGCGAGCGCAAGTCGGTCGGCGCCGAGGACACCTTCTCGACCGACCTGTTCGATATCGAAAGAGGTCTTAGGGAACTACGGCCATTGATCGGAAAGGTCTGGCGATATTGCGATGAACGCTCGATCCGGGGCCGCACGGTGACGCTCAAGGTGAAATTCGCCGATTTCCAGCAGATCACGCGAAGTCGCACGATCACTGGCGTCATCGAAACCGAGACTGCCCTCGCGAGCGTCGGCGCCGCGCTGCTCGATCAGGTATTCCCCGTCACCAAGGGGATACGCTTACTCGGGGTGACGATCTCGAATTTGAGCGAAACGCGATCCGAGCCAGATCGGCAATGTCGCTGACCATCTAGGAGGCTGGAATGCGATTGCACGTCACGTCGGACCTACCGAGTGGAAGGGCGTCTTACAGCGGTGGCGCGAAAACGGCAAAATCTTGCCTTTCAAGTCGCGGGCACTTTAAACGGTAGCACGAACTGTCCGTCCGGTTCAGCGTGGAAGCTGGCGCGGACGCTCGTGACCCCCAGTCGTCCAAGGTCGTCAGTCGCATCTTTGCCGAAGAATTCGATTGGTGAGCCACCGATGCCGCCGGGCCGTTGCCAAGTCGCGAGCCGGGGGCCGGAGCGTCGGGAACGCCGAGACCTAAGAGAGCGTCCCGCGCGTGCGGGCTGAGTTCACAACCGTAGAAGATGCGGGACGTGGCGTGATGCAAAATCTCGTCACTCTTAACACCGAGGGCATCAAGGCCTTCTCGTATCTGGCGCAGTCGCGGGCTTGTCCCCTGACCGAAGCGGCTATTCACGTGAGGAGAGTCGTGACGGGCGATCGCCCTGCTACGCGAGGCCTGCACAGTCTCTCTTCCCAGATGCTTTATACGCGGGATCGAGTCATCCCCGATTGATGATTTACTCCATGAGCGCCTTGAAAACTGCGTCAGCACCGTCCTTGTAAAATTCAATGCTGATTTTCGTCCAAAGGTCGTCGGGAAGGTCATTCAGCTGCCGGCGTGCGGAGACAGGCATCAGAAGAGTTTGTGCTTGTTTGTCGATCGCAAGTTCCGCAATTCGAACAGCGTTCGGTATCATCTCAATAGAGCCGCCAAGGTTGAGCGCGCCGACAACGATGGTCCCGCCTCGTGTGTTGCGTCCAAGAAGGCCACCGCACAACGCGACGAGGACCGGGATCCCCAGTCCGGTCCCGGTCTTATCGGAGTCCATCGGACGCATCTGAACCGTGAATTCCTCCTCCCGCGGGTTGCGGTCCCCAACCAACTCCTTGGATCTGGAGTAAAGATTTTGTTCGCCGACGCGCACACTCTCGCGAAACGGGGGTGGGGTGGGTTGATTTAGGATCTTTACGCCGCCACCGGGTCCGCAGGTCACGTCAATCCGATAAAGTCCAGGGCCAGTTTCACCCGCTCCTAAGCTGACACCCCAAACCTGACCGGGCGGTAAGGGGTCGCTCTCAATCGCTTCATCGGTATGCAGCTCTGGAGTCGATACGAACTGCTCGGCACCATCGGGTCCCAAAATATAGCTGAAATGTGTATTGCGAAATTCACTCTTGAAGACGCGCCGCTGCTGCTCCTTCACACGGCGCCTGGCCTCCAAGGCAACTCGAACGATCCACTCAAGGTCCTCGTCGGGGACAGGCATTTCCGAATCAGGAAATAATAGCTTTGTCAGCCCACTCACGGTCTTGTTGACCGCCTCGAGGTCTCGACCGCTTAGCGCACCGCCCAGATGGACGCGACCCTGCAACACCGAAACGCGGTTGCCGGCGCGTAGCCTGGTCCAGCACTCGCTGAGGAAATCGCTCACGAGACCAAAATGATCGGTCAGGTGTTCGCTGGGCTTCAACTTCGGATAGTCCCAGCCAGGCGCGTAGCCATGAATTCGATCCATGAATGCCGTATCATCGCGCATCTCGGGTGGCATCGGGCTCAGGAGGTGACCGACCTTCTGCTGTTGCTCTACATCGACGTCTAGATTTCCGACCATGACGACGCTGCCCTCGGCGCGGATGCTCTCTTTACCGCGGCTGAATTGGCCGGAGGCCATGTAGCCCTTCATGACGTTGACGCCGTCCTTCTGGTCGAAGGAAATCCCAGAAACTTCGTCGAAGCAGACGACATCATATTGGCAGACCAAGCCGCGTTGCCCGCTCGCGTTGTTTACGAACATCTTCGCGACTGTCGCCTTGCCCCCCGAAATCAAGTGGGCGTAAGGCGATATCTGCTGGAAGAGGTGACTCTTGCCAGTTCCGCGGGGCCCGAGCTCGATGAGGTTATAGTTCCGTTCGACGAAGGGGACCATGCGCAACAGGACAACGCGCTTTGCGCGCTCATTGAAAGCGGCTGGCTCGAGACCAATGGAACGCAGCAAAAAGTCTATCCATTGATCAGTGCTGAAGCTGCCGCGGGCCTTGGCATAGACGTCGAGCACATCGGCCTTGGACATTTGGATGGGGCGAAGGGAAGACACCCCGAACGGGCGCCCACCCTTTTCCTGAGCGATGATCCCGTCGTACGCGAGGGTGACCTCGGCATAGAAGCCGTCTGTCAACATCCGCTCATTGTCGCGCACGAGCTGATCGTCGATGCGGACGTCGCGTAAATTCAAGCTCGGCAGCTCCGCGACATAACAATCGTTTTTTGCGTCAAGCTTTGCGCGCAGGATGTCGATGATCTTGACCGATCCCGTCTCCTTGGCGCGGGCCTTGAACAACTCTTCATCGCCGGTTCGGACGGTTCGATCCTTGAGCTGCTTTTCGACGATCTCCAGCCCTTCGGCGATTTCGCTTTCGTTGACGCTGGCACAATAGCGTCCAAGCAGGAACTCGACGACATAGGTGGGAACTGGATACTGGCGGGAGTATTTTCGCACGAGGTCCTTGCGGACGAGGTATCCGTCGAAGACCGAGGCGGCCAGTTTGTCGAGTTCGTCGAGTTCTATGCTCATGCGTCTTCTCCGACGGTTGTCGGCTTGGAATCGAGTACCCGTCCCGAGGCGTCGGTGACGACAACCGAGGCAGCCGCGCCCTCATGCTTATCGTCCGAGACCGCGAGGCTCGCTTCGCCGTTGCTTCCCACTTCCTTGTCAGACGCGACGATGCTCGAGGCTGGCTGTTTCCAGTTGAGACGAAGGTCGACTCGTAAGCCGACAGCCTTGGATTTCACGGCTACCCTACATCTCATGCCGCGCCAGCTGATCTCGGCGATCGTGGCAGTCACGGCCTCCTCGCCGCGCTCCACGATGAGTTCGGGAATGACGCATTCCTGAAGGCTGATGCCGCCATGTGCGTATTCGGAGTTCGCCACGAAAGCGCCGATGCCAGCTGGCGAAGCGATGCGCAGCACTGGGTTCCAAAACCAGGGATAGGTGGGAATGCTCGGGGCGGAGCCGCCTTTGACGGCGGCGCACCGGGACCACTTGGTCGCAACCAAGTGTGGGGAAAGCTCGACCTTCGGCAAGCCGCCGGGAAGAAGGAGCCAGCCATGATCCGTGACGACACGAACCTTGCTCCATCCAGCGTTCAGTAAGCCGCTGATACGATCGAGGAGGGCGTCGATTTCCGGGTCTATCTGACGAACAAGGAGCGCATCGAGCGAATGTCCCAGAGCGTCGAGCTTACCGCTCTCGGTCCAACCGCCCCCTTCGCCACTTGCGGCCATTTTGGACTGGTCCTGGTCGAGAATTTCGACTCCCGCACGCGCCATCGCATCGCGTAGCCGAGAGGCATTCGCGGCCTGATTGGTTGACGTGATGATCGGGGTGAAGTCTTCAGCATCGGCTTTGCCGGAACACGATCCGTGCCCCGGAGACGCGACCGGTTTCGCCGTCGCCGTAACCGTCGGTATCGGTGCAATTCGATGCGAAATTCGCACCCGCAAGCCCTGGGCTTCCAGGCGCTCCTGCAGGGTCGCCCCCACATCAAAGCGAAGCCCGTCGGCAAACAGCACGCATGTGTCTCGTTCCGCGGCGACGGCCAGGGTCAGCTTGTGCGGATCCACACCTGGGGCGGACATCAGCTCCTGAAACCGACGCGCTGAGCGATCGAGCCATGGTTCGTAAAGCGCCCGCACGACCTTCGTGACCAGGCTATTTTCAGCGCCTTGCTTTAGACGACAGAGCGCCTCCATCGCCGCACGGTCGCAATACCAGCCGTGGGATGCATAGTCTGCCGCAATGGCTTCAGCCGTGGCGCCGCCGAGCGTGGTCTTGGCCGCTTTCGCAAGCCGTCCGAGCGGCTCAAGGGCCACGGCGTAGGGGCTCTCTCCGAGTTGCGCCCAAACCCAGCCACGCCGTTCCTTATGCTCGTTGTCGAGCTTCTCGACTTTGTCGCAGGCCTGGGCATGCGGGAGGGACACGGTGGCTTCGAGTTCGTTGCGAAGCCTGTCCTCCTGCTCTTCGTTGAGTCCAGGCCGACGGGAATGGTCTGCGAGGCCAAGCAGATCGCGCGGGCGGGCCTGGCGCAATACAGCCGACACACCTGTATAAAGGCGCGGTGCATCGCAAAAACGCCTCCAGACGTCATCCCATTTGCCCCCGCCGTGAAGCAGGGCATCGGCGGCCCCTTGGGTTCCGTCCTCGTCAGGATCGAAACTAAATTCGCGCCAGCAAATATCTTTGAAGGTCGCCCAGCGATTTGGATCGCAGCGTCCCTCGAATCCATCCTTGTCGCTCATCCAGCTGAGCAGATCGCGAACTGGGTCGCCGATGGCCAGTCGGTCGAAATCGTCAGCCTCCAACCGGCGTCCACGCAGGCCAGCGAGTGGCTCGGGCGCCAACAACGCCAACGCCCGGAGCATGGAGTCGCGGGTGCGATTGTCCCTGGCGATATCGAGCCCGACGCCATCCTCGGACGTCAGGAAAGCATCCACGGTCCAATCGCGACCGTTGCGCTGGTGCCAGACCGCGCCGCGATATTGGAGCTCGATTAGGGGCCGTAAGTTGGCGGCGCAATCGCCGCCGGCCCGAAGATCCTGCCGACTAACGTTAGGCAGATAGAGGATCGGCACCACGTCAGCCGCCGGCGAGCCGTCTGGCAGGCTCCGCTCGACGATACACCTAAGCCAGATGACCGGCCCCTGCCGCTCTTCAGGCGCGAAGGACCCGAGCGCGTAGAGCTCGGGAATGGCTTTCGTCAGCGTCGGAATAAGCGGCCGCCACTGCCCGTCTGCGTCCGTCCAAAGGAGCGCGACTGGTGCGGCGGTGCCATCCGGCGAGCGCAAAGCACCGGTAAAGGACTGCAGCAGGGCATCGATGAGCGTCTTGGGAACAGAAAGCGTCAAGCCTTGCCTCCCACGGACGGGCGGTGGCGATCACGAGCGGACTGCTTCATGGCACGGCTGTAGTGGAGGTCGTTCCAGCGATTGCCATCGAACTCCGCGCCGCCCGCGAAATCAGCGCTCGACTCGTCCCAGCTCGAGAACCAGGGATAGTCGGTCTTGTCGCGAGTCGGCTCCTTGCCGCGATCTTTGTCCCATTTGATCTTCGGCGTTGCGCGTAGGATGCAAGCGTTCGCGCCGCGAGCGTTAAGCGGGCGTGCGGACATGAAGGGGCGTATGTTCATCCTCACGCCGTCGTTGATGTCTGGGTCCCAGCCGATCGACTGTTCATGTAACGGCTTCCAGCGCACGAAGATGTCGTAGGGCGCCTCGCCGTTCAGAATCTTGATGAGTTCGGCCTTCAGATGCTCGGCGTGCGCGACGCGTGCATCCGCGCCCTCGATGTCCGCACTCTGATCGGCGCGCTGGCGGTCGATCCAGTCGCCGAGATAGGAGTAGATTAGCTTTTCCAGCGTTCGCCGGCCTTCGCCGTTCGGCGCGGCAAGGTAGTGATAGTTGACCAGCGCATGGAAGCCGTCGCGCCGCCCGTCCCAGATGTGCCAGATGAAAGGTCGCTGGTGGAACAACTCGCAATGCCGCGCGAAGAACCCGTCACGCAGCCAGTCATCGAGCGACTTGCCGGCATAGCCGGCATCGGACAAAAGGCCGGCGAGTTTCCCGGCCGACCAATCGGCCCCGAAGGCGTCGGAGAGAAGCGCGTTCAGGCGCTGCTCGGCCGGCGGCTCGCCTTTGAGTGCGGTGAGACAGACGATACCATCGGTGTCAGCATGTGGCTCAAGACAATCGCCATCGATGCGAGTGCAACCACCTAGCTTGCACCCCGACTGACGTGGCCACAAATACCCTGCAAGACGGATCGTGCCAACCTGCAAGGTCTCGTCTGTGCTCCGCGGATGTCCGCTAAAGAGCCATTGATTTGGATCATCTGATTCCGGCGCGGGAAGGTCGTCGTCAAAATCTGCGATGGAGATGGTTTGCCATCGATCGATATCGAATGGAACCTTCAGCATCGTTAGGTTCGGTATTTTCAATGAGCTCCCATCAATCTTCTTCACTTCTGAACGGAAGTCGTCCGATCTACAAAATGAGAAAATAGCCCCTAGGTGATCCTCATCTTTTGGGATTATGACAGCTGTATTTTCGTCAAACAGGTCGCCGGAGTACAGTGATGTACTGAGGCTACTCATCTGACTTACGGCGATGCCCCGCCGTCCCCACGCTTCGCGACCGCGAAGCCAAGCCCCCGTCTTCCCCTCGCCCAGCTTTTCAGTCACAAACTCGAGAAGATGCCCGCTTCCCGACTCCCAAAAAATCGCATCCGATCGGCCGCCATAAATAACGTTCTCGCCGACGCTCACCTGTAGCGGAGCCCACAGCCCACGTTCTAGCGGATACTCCCAGAATTTTCCGATGAATCGATTGAGGTCACCCGTCGCAACTCCCTTGTATGAGCTCGCGTACTGCGAGAGCAAAGGGAGATCGTCTTGGTCACTCAATCTTAGTCTGGAATCGGGGTTTTTCAGCTGGTCAATTTGTTTAGTGCAGAGAACATCGCGCGTCCGCAAGCCTAGTGCTTTAGCTCGCGGGTCGAGTTCCTGAGTAACATCAACTGTCGAAATCTGACTTTCCTGATCCCAACTGTCCTTGGTCGCCGCAGAAAGGGAAACATTCACGATCTCTCCCGTGATCGTCTCAAACGCGCGCGGGCCAAGCGGGCACAAGAATTGCCAGGACAGATTCTTAAGCAATAATATCCGCGCGCCCTTATAGGGGCCAAGATAGAGCCAACTTTGAGGGGACACTTGTGAGATAGTCCCGCCGGCATGCGAGAGTTTCTGCATCCTTAAAAGGAAGGCGACTGCGATGTCGCTTTTCGCATCTTGATATTTGTCGTTTATAAACTCCCTCAGATCATCATCCTGCTTCCCCCGACCAAGGTACGGGACGTTGGTCGCGACCAGCGTGAACTGCTTGCTCAACAGCTCCGCTGCCCTCGCCATACCCTGCGCGGCCACAGTCATTTCACGCGCATCATCCGTGTCGGCCGCTGCCAGGATCGACGCCAGCAGCGGCTCCAACTTGTCGAAACCCTCGCGGAAAATGTCCGCGCCGGCACGGCGGGGGTCGATCAGGCTGCCGAGCCACGGCGCTTTGGCGAACAGGTCGTAAAGCGCTTCAAGCCCGTTTTTGACGCGCTCTTCCAGCCCGACCGTCAGCAGGTTCTTCTCGACACCAAGTAGGTCGCGCTTCGCCGCGGGGTCGGCCGCCGTCACCGCCTTCTCCGCCAGCTTTAGCCACTCGGTTTTGGTGACGCCGATGGCGAGACCTGAGCAGGCGAGATTGAGCTGCGGTAGCAGCCGATGGCCGACCTTACGCCACGCCGCGAAGGCGAGATTGAAAGCGGCAATCTGCGTGCAGCGCGGGTCGATCTCAAGCCCGAACAGATTGTCCTTGAGCACGGCATCGACGGCCGCGGATTGCGACAGAGCTTCCTCGGCCATGCGGATGGCAACGAGAATGGGCAGTGTGAAGACGAGGAAATGGCCCGAGCCCATGCAGGGATCGAGCACGGTTAGGTCTTTCGCGGCCTTGGGCCAGCCCTCGAACACTCCTCCGGCGGGACGCCATGGTCCCTCCGTTCCGTCCTCACTCTTGTCGCGCACGAAGCGCAGATAGGTCCAGTTGACGTCTCCAACCTTGCAAGCAGCCCGCAGTTCGTCCTCGCTCTTCGCCGAAGCGGCGAGTGCCGAATTTACCGCCAGCATCTTGCCGGCCCACCAGGCGCCCAGCGTGTTATGGAGCAGGAAAAGGACCATGTAGTCCTCGGTGAATAGCTGAGTGACGGCCGGCAGCTCATCGGCGCCGATCTTCACCTCAGACTTGTTGACCTCGTCCTTCTTGTCCGCCTGCCAGAACTGATAGACCCAGCCTATGCTGTCGTCGGCGTCGAACACCGGCTTCGTCAGACTTTTGAGCAGGTCCTCCATCTCCGAACGCGTTTCGGGCGGTAGCGAGATCTCAAGCACCGGATCGTCCTGGCGGAAGATCTGCGGCAGCATCCGCTCGGCATAATCGCTGGCGAGCGGCAGCCAGTCTGTCGCCTTCTCGCGGGCAAGCTCCTGCACCTCTTCGAGCGTGATGGCGACGCCGGACTCCGGCTCGATTAGCATGTCTGATTCAGCGAGGAAGCGTGCAAATAGCATGCGGTGCCAGTGCTCGTAGGCGCACTCTTGCAGCAGACGCGCGCTTGCCTGCACGCCCGTTTTTGGGTCGCGCCGGTCGCCCAACTGTCGGCTATGCGCGCGCAGCCGATTGCGAAGCGCGCGTTGCTCGGCCGAGAGGTGCTTCGGTGCTTCTGCCTCTGACACGCCAAGCTGCGCCAGAGCCTTGCGAGCGCCGGCCTCAGCCACGCGCCGCGCCTTCCTAACGGTGGTTTCAAGTTCCTTGCGTAGAGGCCGATCGAGCGATGCCATCGTGCGTTCCTCAGCTCACCAACACGGGGCCGTCGGCGACCTTCGACAGCAGCATCGTTCTCTGTCGTTCAATCCAGCCTTCGACCTCCGCCGGATCCCGAAGTGTCGAGCGCTCGAGCGTTACGGTTTGAACCTTGGGCTCCAGAAGTCGTGCTGCGCGTTCAATGGCCTGATTGATTCGGCCGGCAATGGCGTCGACGTCGGCCTGGCTTCCGGAAAGCGGTTTGCGGTCCAGCGTGTCGGCAAGGGCTTCATCCGTTGCCACATCCGGCCTAGGCGGCGCGGTGAGGCCGACCGCCGATTTGATGCTGTCCTGATCGGACGGCTTCAGCTTCGCCCAGATGCCATTCGTTGCCAGCGTCGCTTTCGCAGCCGTGAATGCTGCGTCGTGAGCAGCATGGCCCTTCTGGACGGCGTCGCGCAAAAGGGTGGCGAGAGCCTGACGGACAGCATTGGCTGGGTCGCCGGTTTCAAGGAGAAGACGCTGCGACCGGATCGCGTCGATCTGGTCGAGCTGCGGCTTCGCTTCAGGGATCTCTGCCGCGTGTTTTGCAAGACGGCCGACGATATCCCAGGCGGGGAGGCGCCTTGCAATGAGGTCGCGCGTTCCACTCCATGCCTTTATTCTGTCCTCCCACTCGGTCGCCTTGATCTTGATGGCGACTAACTGCTCGTTCCCGATCAGCCGTTGGACGTCGTCGATCTCGGTCACTGCAGGGGCGGCTGGGAGCGGAGCATCTCCGCCCGCGGCCTTCGCCAGCGCAATCAGCCCGGCCAGGAACTCGCCGGCGCGCACGGCCTCCTCGCCGCTCTTGCAGGACAGGCTGAGGGCTTGGAACAGTTTGCGCAGGACCAACCTATCGCCCACCGACAGTGTCGCATGCTCGAGGCGGAACTCGGCCTTGGCGATCTTGTTCTGATCGAGCTGGCCAAGAGGAACGGCCTGTCCGTTGAGCGTTGCCGTAATGTGCTGCAGCCGGTGAAGTGCGATCAGTGCGGCATCGACCGCGTCGCGCGGCCAGCCAAACGGCGACCCGCCGAGCGTTTTGCGAACGTCTGACCCAGACTTGCCGGCTCCGATCGTGGCGATCACCTGCTGGCAGACGGCATGCTTCTCGGTGGCGTCAGTATGGCCGGTCGGCTGGAAGGGATGATCTGCGCCCTCCCTGGCGCGCTTGATGACCGCTTCCCAGGCCGCAGAGTCCGCGTCCTTGAATCGCGGAAACATCCGGACTAGCGAAGCCTCTGTGGCCGTCTTGATTCGCTCATCAAGCGACGTCAGCAGCACCTCGCTCCCGCCGCCCTGAAAGACCTTGGCGTTCGCCACGACCTCCCGGATCAAACGATCGCGATCGCCCACCGCGCGCGCTCGGCGACTGTCCATGCTTTGGCGGGCTTCCTGGCCTTCTGCTGTCGTTGGATTGCCCTTGGCATCGAGTGTTTGTTGGACAGCATCGGCCTCGACGATCAGCCGTCGAACGTCCTCGGCCGACTGGCGCGGAATGAACACGAACAGGATCGGACTATCGGTGCCGGCAGAACGCGCCGCCTCCACGACATCTTTCTCGGCGCAGGACCAGCCATCGCGAATCCAGATCGGGACGCTGCTGCCATCAACCACCGGTGCGGTCTGTTCCCGATGGATCAGAAATTGTCGTGGTTCTTTCGCTGCGCCGTGCATGACGCGGACTGCGCGAACCGATTTATCGATATCGCCGTACAGAAGTTGGTCGCGCTTGAACTGGATCGCCGCATCGTCGTTGTTGAGCTTGGTTTGCCGGTTGCGGAATTCGCGGTCCCAGTCACTGCCTTCTCTGGTCTGAAGACGATACTCGTCGCCGACAGGCATCAGCATGCCCCGGTCGCTCAGCTTTTTGAGCTTGTCTTCCACCTCCGACCGCAATTTGCCGTTGTCCGCCGCCAAATCGTCGATTAGCAGATCGGCTATGTGATCCTTTGTAGCCCGAACGCCGATATCTGCGCCGGCTTCGCGCTTGAGCTTTCCGATCAGAAAGACCAGGCCGCAAATGCGCTGCGCGATCGGCCCTTCGGTTCGGCCCACCAGAATGATGCGCTCGTTGATTTCACGGAGCAGCACTCCCGTATTCACCATCTCCGGTGCGAGCGCCTCGAAAAGCTCGTCGGCGGGCACGACCGAACCGAGGGGGCGGTCGGAGACATTGGCAACCGCGTCGTGGATGATGCGCAACTGGGAGCGGAGTTGGCTGCTTGTGCCGGCCGCATCGATCTGGCGGAAACAATTCTCCCAGAACCGTCGCCGAACTGGCAGCAGCGGGTAGTCATCGACGATGATCGCACGATCCTCGATTGTCTCGCCGATGCGCGTGCCCTGAAGCTGCCGCGAGACTTCGCCCGCGTGCTTGTCGAGCAGAGCGCGCACATCCGCGACTGCTGTAGGCTTCTTTTGCAACAGCACCTTGCGAGTGACCGTCTCGACCTCGGCGTCCGACAGTGGGACGCGGATCGTGAAGCGGTCGAGCAGGTACGTCAGAAGCTGAATCTCGGTCAGCGCACTTTGACCTGCCGCGACGACCATGACGTGGCCGTCCAGTTGCTTTGAGACCGCTTCGGTCACCTCGGTGAGAAGCGACGCGCGTTGCTGCGAGTCACCGATGTACTGCTGAGCTTCGTCGAGAATGAGCAACGTGCAGGGAAGCCGGCCATCTTTGGCTCGGAGCTTCAGAGCCTCTTTTGCGACCAACAGGAATTGTTCCGTGGTGATGTCGGTGGCCTGAGGCGGAAACTGCGCTTTGAGAAGCTGTCTTGCTTCTGCTTCGCTGGCGGCGAAGTTGGCATCGCTCGCCATCACCGCACGGGCAATTGGGCCACTGACATAAAGGTTGTTGAGTTCGCGCTCAAGGGCCTTTCCGCTGCCTTCGACGGCTGCTTTCACCTTGTCGAACTGACCTTGCGAGTACAGCCACAGGCAGAAGCGGGCTTGTGGGTATTGCTCGGGAAGACCGACGGCGCGAAGCAAGATGGACAGTATTGTCAGCCGTACGTTGTCGGACGTGCCGCTGAGCAATGCGCCCGCGGCGGCGATCAGTCCGCCAGATCGCTTGCCGGCGGTGTCGAGCTCCCGAAGTAGGGCACGAAGATCATCGGGCATCGAAGGCACTAAGTTCCTGGCGGTAGAGCCGTCAGGGAAACTCGTGTCCTGCCACAAGTGGCAGAGCATCTTCAGCAAGTGTGATTTGCCGCTGCCGAAGAATCCGCTCACCCAAGCGCCGCGTTGGCTGGTCCTGCTGGAGTTATCGAGGAAGGAGCGAACGATCTTTTGAATGCCATCCGCGTACTGGCCTTCACAGACGAACGTCTCAAGTTCACCGCGCAGTTCAGCTTGTGTGCGCTCGTCGCCGCTATCGGGAATTCGAGCCTGGCCCTGGTTGACCAGAGGATGGGAAGCGGGATCGCGCTGTAGGGCGTCTTTGATTTTCATGGGGTTCCTCCTTCGCTGTGCAACGTGATCGGCACGGCGAGGTAATTCCAACCGTCTCGCGCATCGAGCAGCCGGTAGTTGTTACGTTCAAACTGACCTGGGAAAAACACGACGAGGCGCCCTCGAATATCGGCCTCTACAATCTTCAGCACTTGAGAAATTCGAGCGAATCCGAACAGGGCGCCCACACCTAGAACGGCAACAACAGTGTTAGGCGTGACATCGGATTTCTGAAGCTCTGCCCGGAGGCGTTCCGCCACGAACTCGGGAAACTCGGCATCGAGCTTGAGTTGAAGGTCCTCCGGCGATCGGAAGTATTCGTCGCGATAGTCGTCCGCCGCCATCCACTCTGCGAAAGTGCCGGAAAGGTCGATTTGACGCCAGTCGTGCCCCGCCTCGTGGGTCGCCGTTTCAAATGCAAGGACGCGTGCGCGCAATGAGCGTTCAAGCTCTTTGTCGTACACCACCATCACAACGCGCTGCGCGCCGGCAATAGTGCGCTGCCACGGAGTGGCTATATGGCGTCCATAGCGCTCGGCGAGATCTTCAATGCGCGCCATAATCATGCCTTCGCGGTGTAGGGATCGAGGCGCGACAAATTGAGCTCGACAACATCACCGGCCATTCGCAAGTCGAGCAAACCAATCCGCTTTGCATCGAGTGCGAGCTCGCGGGCCTGAGACGGGTCGCAGTCGAGCACCCTCAGCCACCCGGACGAGAAGATTTCAGCGCCTCGGAAGCCGGCGGCATGGGCGAGGTAGATGGCGAAAGTCACCGCGGTCGGTGATGGCGTCACCATTCGTCGCTTCTTAAATGTTCGACCTTCCAGGTGGCCCGATTGCGCCCAAGTGCTCGCCGCATTGCGGCACACCTTTTCCAGCGTGCTGTCGTTGAGCCGATTTCTGACGGCGGCTTGAAGCGCGCCCTTCAGTGCTTCACGCTGAAGCTCGGAATTCGCGGGCATAGTGACAATCGCTGGGCAGGTCGCGGCCAGTAGCGGGTCTCTGGCGATCGCCGCCAGAACCGCGAGAAGCGGCCGGCCATCAGCGCCTATATCCCACAGCCTGCGGAGGATCCGGAATAGGGGGATCGTGGGATCCAGACCATAGAGTTCGCCGAGCCTCTGGTTGCTGAGTCTGCGTGTGGATGCGGTTGGCTTTGACAGGCAATTGCCGTCAATGATTGCAGCCGCGTAGTCGGCCCGCCGAGCGTCCTGATTTGTCGCTTCCAGGACGCGGCTCAGCTCCTCCAACATCATCGTCCGGCTGGTGTGCGTTCCCTTCGCTCCGAATCGGAAGCCGATCGCTTCTGGATCCCGGCCGGGTCGTAAGAGCAAAGAAAAAACACCAGCTAGTTCCATCCAAATAGCCCCATCCGCCGGCAAACTTGCCGGCGCAACATGAGTGATCTTGACTCCTGCGTCAACTCATATTAGAGGATAGTCACGCCGGCAAGTTTGCCGGCGATGGCCACCGCCATCAGCGCGCGCCGAAACTAGGGCTGTTGGCTGCAATGCCATCCGCCCATCAGAAGGGCGGACCGCATGGGGGCAAAGATCGCGTTTATGCCGATTGGCGACCGCTGCGCGATGCTACACCTATGAAAAAGGTCGGGGGATCCTTCGAGCTCAGCGCGACCGACCTGGTTGGCTATCTGAACTGTCATCACCTCGCAGGCCTGGACCGCGCGGTGGCCGAGGGGTTTCTATCGAAGCCGAAGGTTTGGGACCCGCTTCTGCAGATCCTGGCGGAGCGCGGGGCGGCGCATGAGCAGAGTTATATGGAGCACCTCGCCACGGCCGGACTGGACGTCGTCCGGATCGACGGTGTTGAAGTTACGCTGGAGGCTGTTGCTGAGACGCGAGCGGCCATGCAGCGCGGCGTTCCCGTCATTGCTCAGGCAGCGCTTGCGCATCAAGGGTGGAACGGACGCGCCGATATTTTGCGCCGGGTCGAAGTGTCGAGCGCGCTGGGCGGCTGGTCCTATGAGCCGATCGACACCAAGCTTGCGCGTGAAACGAAAGCCGGAACGATCCTTCAGCTCTGTCTTTATGCCGACCTGATGGCAGCGATGCAGGGCCTACCGCCCGAGTACATGCATGTCGTTGCGCCGTGGTCCGAGTTTCAGCCGCAGCAATATCGCTTTGCCGACTACGCTGCGTATTTCCGGAAGGTGAAACGCGCGCTGCTGACGGCCATGGCCGCGCCGCCGACAGATGACACCTACCCCGATCCAGTCGAGCATTGCGATATCTGCCGTTGGCGAGAGGCTTGCGACAAGCGTCGCCGCGATGACGATCATCTCTGCCTCGTTGCCGGCATCTCGAAGGTTCAGATCAGTGAGCTGAAGGGGCGCGACATCGCGACGGTGGAAAGCTTGGCCGGCATGCCTTTGCCGCTCGAGTGGAAACCCGATCGCGGTTCGGCCGATTCCTATATCCGCATCCGCGAGCAGGCGCGCGTCGTGGTCGAGGCGCGCACGACCGGGACTGGGAAATTCGAGCTGCTGCCGGTGGAGACCGGCTTCGGGCTCACCCGTCTACCCGACCCCTCCGACGGCGATGTATTTCTCGACCTAGAAGGCGATCCGTTTGTCGGCGAACACGGTCTCGAATATCTGTTCGGCTATCTATTCAAGGACGGGCACGGTGCGCCTGTCTATGAGGGCGACTGGGCGCTCACGCGCGCTGACGAGAAGCGCGCCTTCGAGGCATTCATCGATTTCGTCATGGCACGCTGGGCGCAGTTTCCCGGCCTGCACATCTACCACTACGCCCCCTACGAGCCGGCGGCCTTGAAGCGCCTGATGGGCCGCTATGCGACGCGCGAAGAAGAACTCGACAGGATGCTGCGCGCCCGCCTCTTCGTCGATCTCTATCAAGTCGTACGCCACAGTCTCCGCGCGAGCGTCGAAAGCTATTCGATCAAGCGGTTGGAGTCCTTCTATGGCTTCGAACGCGAAACGTCTCTGACCGATGCGAATGTCGCGCTCGCTAATCTCCAGGCCAATCTCGAGCTCAGCGATGCGCCGTCGATTGCCGAAGAGACCAAGGCCGTGGTGCGCGCCTACAACGAGGATGATTGCCGTTCGGCCATGGTCTTGCGCGACTGGCTCGAAGCGCACCGGGCGAAGCTGATCGCTGACGGGACAGATGTGCCCCGCCCGCAACCTGGCGACGGCGCGCCGAACGAGAAGATCACCGACTGGCTGATCAAGATCAACGCGCTGATCGAAAGACTGACGGCTGATGTTCCGGCAGATCCCGCTGAACGGGACGAGGAGCAGCAGGCCCGCTGGATCTTGGCAAACATTGTTGATTGGCACCGCCGGGAAGAAAAGGCGGTGTGGTGGGAGTATTTCCGGCTGGCCGACCTCTCGGCCGAGGATTTGCTTGAGGAGCGCGCCGGACTCTCCGGTCTCGTCTTTGTCGGCGCGGCCGGCGGCACCGTGAAGGCGCCGATCCATCGTTACCGCTTTCCACCGCAGGAGACTGAGATTCGCGGTGGCGAGGAGCTCTGCAATCTTGGTGGCGCCAAGTTCGGCAAGGTCGAGACGATCTCGTTCGCAGACAACACTGTCGATATCAAGAAGCGCCAAGACACCGCCGGTGCCCATCCGGAGGCCGTGTTCGCCCATCGCCATGTCGGCGGCGAGGTGATGGCCCATGCGCTGGTGCGCATCGGCGACTATGTCGCCGATCACGGGGTGCGCGGTGACGGGCCCTATCAGGCTGCGCGCGACCTCCTGCTCAGAGAAAGCCCGCGCGTGGGCGGCGAACCGCTGCATCGCTCGGGAGAGACGACCGTCGAAGCGGCGGTTCGACTCTGCGCGCATCTGGCCGGCGGCGTCCTGCCCATTCAGGGCCCGCCTGGGGCGGGCAAGACCTTCACCGGCGCGCGCATGATCTGCGAGCTGGTACGCCGCGGCAAGAAGGTCGGTATCACGGCCAATAGCCATAAGGTCATTCGCAACCTGATCGATGAGACCATCAATGCGGCTGACGAGCTGGGAATCGACCTTCAATGCTGCCAAAAGGCCGATGAGACCGAGGACCTGCAGCACCGCCTCTTCTTCGCGAAGAAAAATGAGGGCCTGTTCACAGCGTTGAGCGACGGAACCGCATCCGTCGGCGGCGGTACGGCCTGGCTGTGGTCACGGCCGGACGCATTCGAAACGGTGGATGTGCTGTTCGTCGACGAGGCCGCGCAGATGTCCCTAGCCAACGTGCTCGCGGTGTCGCAGGCGGCGAAGACGGTGGTGCTGATCGGCGATCCGCAGCAGCTCGATCAGCCGATGCAGGGCAGCCATCCGGATGGCACCGACGTGTCGGCTCTCGATCATATTTTGGGCGGCGAGCGGACGATCCCTGCGGATAAGGGTCTGTTCCTCGAAGAGACCTGGCGGCTCCACCCCGCGATCTGCGCCTACACTTCCGAGCTCTTCTATGACGGCAAGCTCCGGTCGAAGGAGGGGCTCGAGAAACAGGTCATCGAGGGAGCGGGGCCGGTCAGCGAGTCCGGTCTTTATTTTCTTCCGGTCGCGCACAGCGGCAACCAGAATTGCTCGCCTGAAGAGGCGCAGGCGGTCGGTCGTCTCGTGCGGGCGATCCTCGCCGGCAACGCGACGTGGGTTGATCGCGAAGACAAAGAAAGGCCGGTCACGGTCGACGATGTCGTCATCATCACACCCTACAACGCGCAGGTCTTCGAGATTCAGCAATGCCTGCCGGGCGCACGCGTCGGCACGGTGGACAAGTTCCAGGGGCAGCAAGCGCCGATCGCGATCTATTCGACGGCGACGTCGAGCCACGCGGATGCGCCGCGCGGGATGGAATTCCTCTACAGCCTCAACCGGCTCAATGTCGCGACCTCCCGCGCCAAGTGCGTTTCGATCCTCGTCGGCTCGCCGCAGATATTCGAGGCGGAGTGCCGGACACCACGGCAGATTCAGCTGGCGAACGCCTTCTGCCGCTATCTCGAGATGGCAAAAAAATGCATTTCGTTCAGTTGAAGATTTCCTGCTTCGGCGGAGCGCGGCCGATGGGCATAGCGCAGGGCCTGTCATGCCGTTCTGGTCGGCGAACAACAGCAGTACGACAATCATCGCCGAAGTGGTGCAGGCCCTGTCCCTTTGATCATCAAACTGGTTCGGCGAAGAGCAAAACAGTGTCTAGCAAAACGGGAGTCGGTAATGGCGAACGCAGACATGCAGGTTGAGCAATTTCTTCAGGCGCTGCTGGATGAGCTCGCCATACCCGAGTCTCGGTATGAACAGGCCGAGACGCGCTACAAGTCCTTGGGTGATTGGTTCCACAGGGACGAGAGCGCGGTCCGGGGCTTCGATCCGGCTGTCTACGTGCAGGGGTCATTTCGTCTGGGAACTGCGATCCGACCGATTAACGACGCCGAAGAATATGACGTCGACTCGGTATGTGAGTTGAAGAAGCTCTCCAAAAACGACCTTACACAGTTCGACCTGAAGCAGCTCTTGGGTCGGGAGATAAAGGCCTATCACGACGCCAAGGGGATGACGAAGCCCGTCCGCGAAGGGCGACGCTGCTGGATCCTCGATTACGCAGATGGCGCCCAATTCCACATGGACGTCGTTCCGGCGCTCCCGAATGGCGCCGAGCAGAGGCTACTTCTCGAAAGGGCCAATTACGATGCTCGGTGGGCAGAGACCGGAATCGCCATTACCGATCGCGAAGAACCAACCTACACGGTTCCGACGACAAAGTGGCCGCGTTCTAATCCCAAGGGATATGCCGAGTGGTTTAAGGCCCGGATGGCGGCGGTCTTGGCCCGACGCAAAGAAATGCTCGTGGAGTCTCTGAGGCGGCGGGGTGTTACCGCAAGTGTCGAGCAATTGCCGGACTATCGCGTACGTACGCCGTTGCAGGCGGCGGTGATGCTCTTGAAGAGACATCGCGACAACATGTTCGCACGCGATCCCGATCTGAAGCCCATATCGGTCATCATCACGACCTTGGCAGGCCACGCCTATGGCGAGGAGGACACGATTGCTGGCGCGCTCTTATCGATCCTCGAGCGTATGGACCAATACATCCATCACGTTGGCAGCAAGTACGTGATTCCGAACCCGACTGACCCGTTCGAGAATTTCGCAGACAAATGGGAGAAGGAGCCAGGTAAAGCGCAGGCCTTCTCGGCTCGTATGGGAACAGCGCTGACGGACCGGGCGGTGAGGAAGATCAGCGGGAGCGGCGGCGGGCTGTTGCGTGCTGCCTCTGTTGCTCCGGCAGCGGCTGTCCCAAGCTTCGGCAACGCGCCTAGAGTACCAACGACGCCCAAGGGCTTTGCATGAGCTGGTGGATTACCAACACCTCCCGTGCCAAGTCCGAGCAAATCGCTCTCGCCCAAGTGGTGGAGCGCGCTGGATGGTTATCGAGTGTCACCTGGAGGATCGGCGAGAATCTTCAGCTGATGGTTGATTTCGACATCCAACATAACGGTGAGACCTTCGTCCTCTCGATGGCGTATCCGTCCACCTTTCCGGATACCCCACCGATGGTCCGGCCCCGGGACGCCAAACGGCTTTCCTGGCACCAGTACGGCGCCGGAGGAGAACTTTGCCTCGAATTCCGGCCTGACAACTGGGATCCCGCCATTACCGGCGCGATGATGGTCGAGAGCGCATATCGTCTCATCTCGGGCGAGAGGCCGCCAGGAGACGAAGTGGGTATTGTCCCGTCGGCTCATCAGACTTCGGTTGGCCGCGAAGTTCGCGGCGAGTTTACGAGGTTCGTGATTCCTCGCGGCGCCATTGATGCCTTCGGCGGCCTTCCCAAGTACGTTCCCATACCCATTAAGGCTTGGGACAGGCTTGAGAAACCCACTTGGGTCGCTTCGCTCGTCAGCGTCGGCGACGAAGGTTCGATCATCTGGTCGGACAGCGCTCCTCAACCTTCAGGATCATCAATAGTAAAAGGGCTTGTATTACGAACGGAACGGGAGGTCGCGCGTTTTCGGGCTGATCCGCGCAGTTTCATCGGAGCGCTGCCTGCCGAGTTTCCTGAGCTCGCCCATCGGCTTCCTGAAAATCCTTTCGATGGCTTCGTCTTGCTGGGTGAAGGCGACCTATGGACTGCTTTGAACCTCTTCGCCTACGAGGGTAGGCAGTCTGCGTTTCACTACAAAACAATAATCGCACCCGAAACGTCCGGGCGGCTTTCCTCCGACTATGCCGTGCTCGCCGAGAAACGGGTGGCGATCATCGGATGCGGTTCGGTCGGATCCAAGATGGCCGCCACGCTCGCCCGATCCGGCGTCCGACAGTTCACCCTCGTCGACGATGACGTCTTCTTCGCGGCCAATCTCGTCAGGAATGATCTAGATGCTCGGGCAATTGGTTTGCACAAGGTCGATGCCTTGACGGCGCGTCTCAAGGATATCGTAGTAGATGGTGACGTGGAATGCCGGCGTGTCGCTCTTGGCCAACAGGAGAGTGCCGGGACCACCGAATCTGTGATCGAGGAGCTTGCGCGCGCTGATCTGCTGGTTGATGCCACTGCCGATCCGCGCGCGTTCAACCTGGTGGCGGCAGTCGCACGTCGGCAGCGGAAGCCGATGGTTTGGTGCGAGGTGTTTGCCGGAGGGATCGGCGGGATTGTCGCGAGGGCGCGACCAGATGTTGATCCGACCCCAACGCATGCCCGCGGCCAAGTCCGGGCTTGGTGCGACAAGCATGGCGTGCCATGGACAGGGGCCGCCGACATTGAATATGGCGCGCAATCCGAGAATGGATCGCCGCTTGTTGCCGACGACGCCGATGTGAGCGTCATCGCCGGACACGCAGCCAGATTGGCTCTAGACGTTCTTACGCGCGAACAGAGCATTTTTCCCTCTTCCGCCTATGCGATCGGATTGACGGCTGAATGGATCTTCCAAGCGCCCTTCGATACGTGGCCGATCGACCTACGGTCAGAAGGAGAGTGGGGCGAATCCCAGGACGGCGCATCGGCAGATGATCTGAAAGACCTGTTGGCGTCCCTCTTCCCGGAGGTCGCGGCGTGATCCGGGTCGGAATTCCTGCGGACACGCGAGATCGTATGAAACAGGCTCTTCGACGTGCAGGAGCACGTGAGATCGGCGGCGTCCTTATGGGACGGCAACTGGAGGCGGTATTTTTGCGATCGTCGACTTTTCCGTGGACGAGATTTCAGGCGAGCGCGCCCACTTCGTGCGCGATGCCGAACACCATCGGCAAGCTCTGGAACGATTTTTCGATCGGACAGACCATGACTACCAGACGTTTAACTATCTGGGCGAATGGCACTCGCACCCGAGCTTCCCGCCGCGGCCGAGCGTTACCGATGTTCGCTCCATGCAAGAACTCGTCGATGGCGAAAGGCAGATCGATTTTGCCGTGCTCCTGATCGTAAAGCTGGGATTTTTCCGATGCTTCGTTGCTTGGGCGAGCCTTCATAGGCGCGGCCAGGCGCCGGAGCCCGTCGCGCTGACGACCAATTAAAGAGAACCGCGAATGAGCTGGGATACCTTCGACTTTGTGATTCGATCTGTGGTGGCCTGGTTCTTTCGCGCGCGTCATGCGGAGAGTTGGATTTTCCGCGGCGCCGTGGTCGCGCTCGTTGCAGTGCACGGCGCCAATTGGGTCTTCAAATATTCCGGTCCCGTGTGGGGCATCCCCGGATCGGTCGAGATCGGCACAGGTGGGACAATTCCCGACGGAATCCTCTGGGGCTTATCGGGCGTCTGCGCGCTCCTGATGGTCGGGTCGGCATTCTGGGCATGGAAGCGCTACGCAGACGAACAGCAGAAGCTCTCCCGGAAGAAGGTCTTCGTCATCGAGGGAAGGGGTTTGCGTGACGATGACGGCTCGCCGTTGAAGGCTGCCATTCCTAACAGCTTTGTCGGGGCGAGGATGGACTACCTCCTGGACCTGCGCCAGCGGAAGGACGGCGTTATCGTTGAACCGGACGATCTGCTCCAGCCTGTTGGTGCTATGAAGACATGGCTTCACCAGGCTCAGAGGGGAAATGACCGAATAGACCTGACAACTGTTTATGGCGGCCTGACCGCAGTTCCCTTGACCTTTTTGACGGGAGTACTTTTGGACGACGAGGGCAACGTTGTCGTCATGGATTGGGACCGAATTGGCAGTCGGTGGAAGTTGCTCGACGACGCTGACGATGGTTTGCGGTTCGATGTTTCGGGAATCGAGGAGGCGCGCGGTGCCCGTGAGGTCGTACTGGCCGTCTCGGGCTCATATATGGTGAAATCGGAAGATCTGGCGACCACCTTCACCCATCCGGTCGTTCGCATGACGCTGCCCGATTTTCAGTCGTCGCATTGGTCTCAGGCTAAGCAATCGGCTATGGCCGATCAGTTTCTCGGTGTATTGAAACAACTCGACGCGATAGGAGTCGACCGGATTCATCTCATCTTGGCCGCTCAGAACAGCGTCGTTTTCAATCTGGCCCGCCGTTACGACAAACGGAATTTGCCTAGAGTCACAGTGTATCAGTTCGAACGCGGACAGAGTCCACGATATCCATGGGGCATCGAGATGCCGGTCGCGAGCGTAGCGACCCTTCGCGTTGTGCATACAGCTAAAGCTGAGCCGCCCTTTTCGAAATGAGAACGGGGCTCGTGTCATGAGCTGGGCATACGAACCTGGGGAAGTCCTCTGCGATGAGTACGTGGTCAGGCTCCTCCTTGGACAAGGCGGGATGGGGGAGGTCTATCTCGTCGAACATGTGTCTTCGGGAGATTTGCGCGCGGCCAAGGTCATGCGGGTTCGCAGCGGCGCGACCGATGCCGATTTGGTCGGCTTTCGGCGGGAGGCGCTCTCGCTCCTGAATCTCGGCAACCATCCTATGGTCGTCCGGTTGTTCGACGTGCGGGAAGATGGGCGGGATACCGTGCTGTTGATGGAGTACGTGGCTCCCGAATCCGGCTGCACGACGCTTCAGGACTGCATCGGTAGAACCCAGGACTACAATGACCGCCTGATCGGGGCGTGGTCGGTAGAGTTCTGCGTGGGTATGGAACATGCCTTGGCTTGCAGGATGGCGGCGCACCGGGACATCAAGCCGGGAAACTTGCTGATAGGCTCCAGCCCGTTCCTAAAAATAGCGGACTTCGGCCTCGCACTGGCCGCGAGTCACCATCCGGCGGTCGTTGACGACAAGCCTAGGCGGGTATCGCAACTGCAATGGCTGAAATCCGCCGACGGTCGGCTGACGTGCGGGACGCCGGGATACATCGCCCCCGAACTGTTCGCTGGCGGCAAGGCCTCGCCGCAAAGCGACATGTTCAGCTTTGGCGTGACACTATGGCAGGTGGCCGCTCGGTCGCTGGCTTCGGCGTATGAGGTTACGTTTGACGGCGATCCCACGGAGTATCAGCGCGCGATCCTCAAGAAGGCACATGCTCACGCGGTGAGGCCGATCGACTCGCCGTATTTTGAGGTCATTCGCCGCTGCCTCGCGCCCGACCCGTTACGGCGCTATCCCGACTTCCCTTCTTTGCGCGAAGCGATCAAGAGCGCGGCAAAGGCTGCCGGTGTCTGCGCGATGGATTTCATGGTGGCCGCCGGATTTCGCGGAAGCTTTGAGGAATTCGTAACCCGGGGCCGATCCTACCTTGTCCTTGGGCGCTATGAACGGGCGCTGCGGATTCTCGATCAGGCGGTGCAGCACAAGCCGGATTCGCCGGAAGCTCTGGTGGCGCAGGGCGAGGCGCTGACCCATCGCGGTCAATTCAGACAGGCGGTGCGCGCCTATGAGTCTGCTCATCGTCTGAATCCGGACTCCGACGCGCCGTTGACGGGACTCGCCTTGGCATGGCTGGACATTGGTAATACGGCGCAGGCCCGTGCCGCGCTCGATCGCGTGCTGTCCCGTCACCCGGCCAACCTCGACGCGCAATTAATACTGGCGCGTATCATGGGTGCGGAAGGAAACAACCGGGGCGCGCTCGATGCTGTAGAAAAAGTGATCGTCGCCGACCCGCAGGACTGGCGCGCTCACGACTATCACGGGCGCGCGTTGTGGGGGCTGGGAAAGCTCGTGGATGCCGCGAAGGCCTTCGGCACATGTTTGCGAATCAATCCACTGACGCTTGACGCGCGTCTTTCGCTTGCATCGGTGCTGACCGAGCAAAAGGACCTTTCGGCAGCCGACGCCGAATATCAGCACGGGATTCGCCTGTTTAAAGACAATCCCGAAGCACTCAATAAGATTGCGGCGCACATGGCCGAACACGGCCACGCCAAGAAAGCGATAGGGCTGTTTGAGGCCATCGCTGACGCTGAGCCTGGGTCACGGTCCATCATGCTGGTGAATATCGGGAATGCCCATCTTCGTTTGGATGACAGACAATCGGCCATCGAGTCCTTTCAACAAGCGATCAAGGCCGATCCCGAAAACGCCCTGGCCTACAGCCGGCTGGGTGATATGGAGAACGAGAACGGCCGTATCGAGAAAGCGGCGGGCTATTTTGCTCGCGCCTGCACGATTGAACTCGACAATGCCAGCTATCACGCAAGTGCAGGAACGGCCTATCTGCAATTGAAGGACAATAACCGGGCCGCAACGCACCTGCGCCGTTCGGTCGAGCTGTTCCCCGAACAACCGCTTACGCTTTACAATCTTGCCGTGGCTCTGCTGTTTACCGATACCGAAGACGCTGCCATCAAGGAACTGGCCAAGGCCGTGCGTATCGACGATGGATATGCGCGGGCGTGGTATCTGAAAGCGCAGGTCGAGAAGCACCTCGGACGAACGGCGGACGCGGCGGCCTCCGCCCGCCGTGCTGCTGCGAAACTCTCCGACCTGGCCGCTCACGAGCGAGAGGCATTGCGCGCCCTGATCGGGTAACCACAATTGGAACTTGAGCACTAACTGTGACGGCGTTCTCTCCGTCGCCAAGCTCAAAGCATAGCGAACTCTCCCGACCAAATTCCGGCCGCGCGATCCGAGCTTGTTGAAGGCGCCAGCCTCAATCTGCCAAAGATGTGTAGAGTATCTGTATCGACGTGCCAGTACAGTGCCCATCGCTAGGCCACCCAAACTCTTCTCAAGGAAACGCGAGCTAGTGCACCTACGCGGATGTAAGCGGGCGAAAACGGAACGCCTCGATTGGCCATCCCTCGTACGGCCGCTGCTTGCTGTGGCCGCTTTCTCCGATCCTGCGTCGAGCGACGATGCCGAAGATAGTTCATGCCGCGATCAGCTCAGCGGGTTCGGCCGGTCTCGTAGCCTCCGCAAACAATCGTTCCATCGCGGCCTGGCGCGACGCGCGATCAAGGGCATAAGAGCTTTGCTTGAACTGCACCCCATCTAGCAGGCCTTTGATGTAGCCGGCCACGGCATCGGCCGCCATGATGAGCGCGGTATCGACCGAATGGATGTAGCGGCTCGTGACGGTGCCTTGCGCGTGGCCTAGAAGAGCCGCGACGGTCGATCCGGTGAAGCCCAGATCGTTCGCCACGCTGGCGAAGCTGTGGCGCAGCACGTGCGGCGTGATGCCTGACAGTGCCGTATCGGCAAGGATTTTGTGCCAATGCTTTGGAAAGCCGACGAGCGGCTTGCCTTCGATCGTGCCGCCAAAGACCGGACCCGCAGAGTGCTCCGGGCGACGCGCATTTAGAAGATCGACCACCGGCAGGCCGATCGGGCGTACCGAAGCGCCTTCCTTGCTGTCGGTGAGGCGCAGGCAACTATTGTTCGCGTCCACCTCTGGCCAGATCAGGTTGATGATCTCGCCGCGCCGGCATCCGGTGAGCGCGATGGCTCGCGCCATCTCGGCGGCGGTCGCAAGCTGATCGTCCTGCGCCGCCTTTCGAATGAGCTTGCCAAGTAGGCGATACTCGTCCTCTGAGAGACGCCGCGTGCGCTTCCGGTCGGCGGCCTTGCGGATGCCGTGAGCTGGATTGACGTCGATGATCCCATTCTCGCGCGCATAGGTGAGGATGGCGCCGAGCAGTCCGACGGTGCGCGTGCCCGTGCCGATGCCGCCACGCACGATCGAACGGCCGCGCTTTTTTGTCGTCTCATCGGCTTTGGTCTTGCCTGATGCGACGTCGCGCATGAAACGTGTCACGTCTGCGGCGGTGATGTCTTTCACGCGCCGCGTGCCGAGCAGCGGAATGATGTGACGCCGGATGCGCCCTTCATCGGTGTAGATGGTGGATGCCTTTTTCGGGCGGCGCTTCTTGCCGAGTATCAGGCCGTTCTTCGCGTCCTCGAGATAGCGCTCGCACAGCTCCTTGACGGTGATGGCCTTGTGATCAAGCTCCCGCTCTTCGGCCGGGTTGTCGCCTTGCGCGATGCGGCCGAGCAGGATGCGCGCCTGCACGCGGGCGGTGTCCGGTGTCCAGACTCCGTGCGCGCCGATCGTGAAGCGTCGCGTGCGGCCTTTGGCGCGATACTGCACCAGGTAGCTTCGCTTGCCCGACTTGAAGACGCGCAGCCCAAAGCCGGGCAGTTCATCGTCCCAGATGAAATAGTCTTTCTCGCCGGCCTCGGCTTGATCGACGGTACGCTTGCTTAGCTTCGCCACGTGACATACTCCGGCGGCTGTGCCGCTTTCCGTTGGACCGCTTCCGCGGAAGCTCCGCGGAAGCACCCAGGCGGAAATTTGGGGTCGTCACAGGATACTGGCTTCGGCGCGCTTATCCAGAAAAGATCAATAGCTACAGTGCTTTAGCGTGTTCTAGCGTGCAAAAAGAAACCGTAGCGAAAACCGTCTTTTCGGGCTCCGAAGGCAGAGGTCACAGGTTCGAATCCTGTCGGGTCGCTCAATGGGCGCCTCCCGCGTCCGGCTAGCCAACGGCCTCCTGCTTATTGTAGAGCGCGCTCCGCAACGGTCACTCCGTCCGCGACTCTGTCGCTCGGGTGCAGAACAACACGATCGCCAGCGGCTAGTCCCGACAGAACCTCCGCCGTGCGATTGTTTCGCTGACCGACCTTTATGATCGTCGCCGCTGCACGACCCTCCCTGACCGCGAACATAGCCCAGTCGTTCCCTAGTCGGAACAGGGCGCTCACCGGCACGGTCAGGACCCCTTCGGCCTTCCAAATCGTGACATGCACGATCACCCGATAATCGTGTCCCAGCGCTGACCATTTCGCGGGAGGGTCGGTGAAGTCGATGGTCGTGCGGACGCGTTGTTCCTCGATGCCAAGTGCGGAAACCTTGGTGAAGCCCGTTGGATCAACGCGGGAGACGCGGCCCCGGAGGGGTGGTCCACCCCAGCTGTCGATCATGACGGGTGCGCCAGGCTTGATCCGGACGGCATCGGTCGACAGCAGATCTGCGACCATTTCGAGATCGAGCGGGTTACCGATTTCGATCAGCGGCGCACCGGCTTGGACTACCCCTTCGCTCTCCTGAATGATCTTCAGGACGCTGCCTGTGACGGGGGCGCGCAACTGTATGCAGCAGGCGGGATCTGGCTCCGGCGCGGTTCCCGACTGCTCACCAAGCCGGACTGCAACGCTGTCACGTTCGTTTCGGCGGACCTCCAGCTGAGCCTTCGCACTGGCCAGCGCTGCTTCGTTGGTTTCGACATCGAACTTGGCTCCGTCGAGGGCTTTGATAGAGATTGCCTCGGTGCGCGCAAGCGCTTCGGCCCGCCCGAGCTCCGTTCGCGAAAATGCAAGCGCGGCCTCGATCCGGCGTATTTCTGCTGCCGCCAGGTTCACAGCCGCATCGGCCGCAGCCAGCGCCGCCCGCAGCTCCCCATGCGTGCGTGCATCGTGAAAGCTCGGCAACGTCGGTTGCATCACCGCCATGACCGTTTCGTCCTTTGTGACCTGATCCCCGATATGGCGAGGCGGGGAGATGCGCAGGACCTTGCCGGCGATGGGGGCAGACACCGTATAGACGTGACGCACACGCGTCTTTGCCTCGTCGTCGATCGTAACTTCCATGGGGCCCCTCGTCAGTGTTGCCAGATCGACTGCAATCGGCCGCGGCCATGCGAACCAGACGGCGCCGGCGCCCAAGATGGTCAACGCTGCAATGCTCAACGTTCGCTTCATCCAGATCGTGTGCATGGTTCAATCCCGTGTCTTGAGAACGGTGACAAGGTCCAGCTCGTTGAGCCTTCGGCGAACGACGAGCGCGGAAAGCACGGCCGCGGCGATCACGATCGCGCTGGCGAAAACGTAGGTGGACTGCTCGACGATCAGGCGCACCCGCATCAATTCGCCGGCAAGGTTCTTCTGCATGATCCAGGCAAGGCCATAGCCGATGAGCCATCCAGGCGGCTGCGCGGTCAGTGTGAGCAGGGCGAGTTCGAGCAGCAGGATGCGCAACACTTCTCCCCGGGTGAAGCCAAGGACGCGCAAGCTGGCCAACTCCCGCGCCCGTTCGGAAAGCGAAATCCGGGCGCTGTTGTAGACGACACCGAACGCGATGACGGCAGCCAGCCCGGTGTAGATGCTGGCCATTGTCGTGATCAGCAAGGCAACCAGTTTGCGGAAATTCGCAAGCGACACACGCTGCAGAGCCAGGCCGCCGACAACCGGCATGTCCTTGATGGCGGCATAAAACGTTTCCCGGCTGTTCTGGTCGAGGCTGACATTGATGCTGTTCACCGACGGCGCTTCGCGCATCAGGCGCGCGAGCGTCTCTGAATCCATCATTCCACGGATGCCGAAGAAATCTTCGACCAAGGCTGCCACAGGAACGACAACGGTCCGCCGCGTTCCTTCGAGCAAGTCGACCTCGACGGAATCGCCGACCCTCACCCCGAGAATTCTAGCAAGCATGCTCGAAATCGCCAGGCCCGCTTCCGGCAGGACGACCGGCCGCAGGTCGACATCAATGATGCGGTTGAGATCGGCGTCACGCGGCCTGCCGCTGATCATGATCCGTCGCTCGACGTTCCCATTCCTTATGCGGACGGGCACCTCACGGTAAGGCTCGGCCGCGAGAACGCCCGGAAGCCGTGCGATCTGCAGCGCGACGTCCAGCGGGCGTTTTTCCACGAAACTCACGGTGGCGTCCTGTCGATCGGCTAGGAAATACGTCACGTCGATGAGCTGCTCCATCGCATCGCCGGTGAAAAGTGAAACGATCAAGATGGCTGTCGCCAATGCAATTCCAAGCGTCGTGAACAACGATCTGACCGGATGGCGAGTGATGTTGCGCAACATCATCGTGGTTGGCTGCGAAATGAACCTGTCGACTTTGAAGCTCGCAGGCAGCAGTCGCCGATAGCGCGGAGGCGCGGGCGATTGCATCGCGACGGCAGGCGCTAATCGCACGACCTCGCGAAGCGCGCGCACCGCCCCGATGATTGCAGCGACCAGACTAAGTGCGACGGCAATGACGTAGAGGTCCGGGCTCTTGGTGAAGACGAGGAACGGAAAATGGAAAAAGTCGCCGAACAGATTGGTGATGCGCATCCCCAGCCAAGTGCCCGCTGCACTGCCGATCACAATGCCGATCATCACGATGACGATGACGAATTTGAGGTAGTGCGTGACGATGCTGGCGTTGTTGTATCCCAGCGCCTTCATGAGCCCGATCTGCTCTCGCTCCAGAGCAACGAGCCGGCTGAGGGTGAGATTGACCAGAAATGCCGACACCAAAAGGAAAATCGGTGGCAGCGTTCGGCTCATGTTGTTGAGCATATCGAGTTCGTGGTTCAGCCAAGCGTGCGAAGTCTGGTCCTTCCGGCCATAGGCCGCTCGGCCGCCATAGCGCTCGAGCATCGCGTCGAGGCGCATCATGACCTCGCTCTCGGACGCGCCACGCAGCAACTTCAACGAAACGGACGAGAACGCATCATCAAGGTCATACGCGCTGGCGAGCGCTTTCTCCGACATCCAGATGAGGCCGAAGCGGCGGTCGTCCGGCATGACGTCGCCTGGCCCGACCGCGTAGATAAACTCGGGAGACAGCGCGATCCCGACAATCGTCAATTCGCGCTTTCGGCCATTCAATATTGCCGAGAAGCGGGCCCCGGGCTGAAAGCCGTGGGACAAGGCAAAGCCTTCGTTCACGACGACCTCTTCGGCTCGTCCAGGCTCTGGCATGCGGCCAACGCGCATGTAGAGCAGGTTGAGCGAAGCGTCATCGCTCTGCGGCAGGGAGATGACTTCGCCCGTGGCCGGCTCCAGATAGTCCGGTATGTCGAGCAGCACGAGCTTGGCTATTCGCGCGTCGACCGAAGCGACGCCGGGAATCTCTGCAATCTTGTCGACAAGTGTCCTTGGCGCTCGGCTCACCGTGGCGAAGACGTCAGCAAACCGGTAGCGTTCGTAATATGCGGTGCGGGTCTCGTCGAGGGATCGGTAGGATCCGACCGCGAGGATGAGCGTCGCCACGCCTCCGGCAATGACGAGTGCAATCGCCATCGCCTGCGCCCAGAGCCGGGCGAAGTCGCGAAGAAGCTTGATATCCAGCGCGCGCATGCGGATCACCAGACCAGCTCGGCGGCAGTCCGGCGCACCTCGTTCTTGGCAATTCTGGAGATTTGGCCATCGGCGAAAAACAGCACGCGGTCGGCGACATCTTGGATGCTGGCGTTGTGTGTGATGATAAGTGTGGTGGTGCCAAGCTGCGCGTTGATGCCGAGCAATGCCTCGATCACCCGGATGCCCGTTTTGGAATCCAGCGCGCCGGTCGGCTCGTCGCAGAGCAAGACATCGGGACGCTTGGCGATGGCGCGGGCAATGGCCACGCGCTGCTGCTCGCCACCGGAGAGCTGAGCCGGGAAATGGTGCATCCTCGGTTCAAGTCCAACCAACGCCAGGGCCTCGTCCGGGCGCATCGGATGATCGGAAATCTCCGTAACCAAGGCGACGTTCTCATAAGCCGTCAGGCTGGGGATCAGGTTGTAGAACTGAAAAACAAACCCAACGTGCTGCCGTCGATAGGCAGTCAGCCCCCGATCGTCGAGGTTGGTTAGCTCCTGGTCCCTGAAGAACAACTGGCCGCTCGTGGCATGGTCAAGCCCGCCCATGATATTGAGCAGGGTCGATTTCCCGCTGCCCGATGGGCCAAGCAGAACGACCATCTCTCCCGCCGAAATCTCAAGATCCAGCTTACGCAAGGCAAGCACCTGCATCTCACCCGAGGTGTAGGTTTTGGTCAGCGCTCTTGCGGTGAAGACGTTGTCAGCCATGGCCGCTGGGGATCGGATGTTCGAGGCATTTGTCGCGCCGGCGCTAAGATGAACCCGCGATGTCGCGTGCCACAGTCACCCGCCGAGGTGCGCGCGACATTGATGCAAATCAAAACCGTATCGAGGCGGTGATGTGTTCCGGTATCCGCAGTCGACAAATAGTGGGAGTAGCCGTTCAAGTCGCCCGCGTCGGTTGGTTCGGAGCCGGTATTGATTTGCCTCAAAGGAGGTCGGTGGCAACTACGCTAAGATGCCGACAATTGGTGCTCGGGCGCATGGTCACTTGAACTGAGCTAGGATGAGGCAGATGAAAGCAAAGGATGTAATGACTGCAAAGGTTGTTAGGGTGTCGCCTGACCACAGCGTACGACACGCCGCCCAAATCATGCTGGATCATCGCATCAGCGGCATGCCGGTCCTCGACGACGACAGCCGCCTGGTTGGGATTGTGAGCGAAGGCGATTTCCTGCGCAGGTCGGAACTCGGTGCCGCAGCGATCTGGCCAAGTGAGGCGCGTGGCTATGTGAAGGGGCACAGCTGGAAAGTTGCGGATCTGATGACTTCGGATGTCGTCGCGGCCGACGAGGAAACCCCGATAGAGCGGATTGCCGCGCTGATGCGGGAGCATGGCATCAAGCGCATTCCGGTCATGAGGGGGCGGCGCCTGGTAGGCGTTGTCAGCCGTGCCGACCTTTTGCGCGTCGTCGTTGCGGCGAGATTCGACGACGATACGGCGGCAGGCGACGATGCGATCCGGCGCAGCATTCTCACCCGACTGCGAGACGACGCGGGCGTCGAAGGAGACGCCTTAACGCTCACGGTCACCAATGGCCTGGTTCATCTTTCGGGAGCAGTCATATCGCAGAGTGAACGGGACGCTGTCCGCGTGGTTGCCGAGGGCGTCAGGGGCGTCAAAGGTGTGTTCGACCACCTGTACCTGGCCCATCCGTGAACAGCGGGCCGGGAAGGCATATAGCGATGCGATCGCATCCTCCCGAAGCCCATCATCTAGTGAACAACTCTGTTATACAAGACGATCTGGCGACCCTGCAGCGGGAGACATTCGACTATTTCATTCATGAAGCGAACCCCGCCAACGGTCTTATTCTGGACAAGACCGAAGCGAATTGGCCCGCAAGCATCGCTGCCACCGGTCTTGCGCTGGCGTGCTACCCAGTGGGAGTCGAGCGCGGATTCATGACGCGAAGCGCGGCTGCGGAACGCACTTTGACAACATTGCGCTTCTTCTGGGACAGTCCGCAAGGACCGGAGCCGGACGCCACTGGATACCGCGGCTTCTACTATCACTTCCTGGACATGCAAACCGGCCGGCGAGCCTGGCAATGCGAGCTGTCGACGATCGACAGCACATTTCTGCTGGCGGGCGCGCTGGCTGCGGGGAAGTATTTCGACGCCGACACCGAGGCCGAAGCCGAGATCCGCACGTTGGCAGAGGCGCTCTATCACCGAGCCGATTGGTGCTGGGCGCAGGACGGAGGAGAGACCGTCACTCATGGTTGGACACCCGAGCATGGGTTCCTGAAGTATCGCTGGGAAGGGTTTGACGAAGCGCTCTTGCTCTATGTTCTGGGACTCGGTTCACCGACCCACCCCCTGCCCAAGAGCAGCTACACGGCGTGGACCGCGACCTTCCGATGGGAGCACAGTTACGGCTACGACTATCTCTATGCGGGACCGCTGTTCATCCACCAGCTCTCGCACGTGTGGATCGATTTTCGCGGTATGCAGGATGCATTCATGCGCAGCAAAGGAAGCGACTATTTCGAGAACAGCCGACGCGCCACCTTCGTCCACCAGCGTTATGCTGTCGACAATCCGCGCGGATTCGAGGGTTATGGCGAACACTGCTGGGGCATCACCGCAAGCGAGGGTCCTGGCCCTTCCACGCTCAAGCTGAACGGCATCGAACGCAGGTTCGAGGGCTATGTCGGGCGGGGGGTCCCGTATGGTCCCGACGATGGCACGCTCGCTCCGTGGTCCGTCGCTGCCTCCTTGCCGTTTGCTCCCGAAATCGTCCGGCCGGCGATCAGCTTCTGCATCCACCAGGCCAAGCTCAAGGCCGCGAATGCCTATGGCTTCAAGGCGGCCTTTAATCCGACGCATCCGGGGACATCCGGCAACGCCTTTGGATGGTGGGTTTCGCCTTGGCACTTCGGCCTCAACGAAGGCCCCGTTGTCCTGATGATCGAGAACGAAAACAGCGGCCTGTTGTGGCGGTTGATGCGCTCGTGCTCGTATGTCCGCAACGGCCTGCAACGGGCAGGATTTGAAGGTGGCTGGTTGAGAGAGTTCAATCAGGCGTCGACGCCGGCTGCTTGATCGGCATGGATTGAGTTCAGGTGGATACGACGAAGGCTGAGAAATAGGCGAGCGTTAAGTCGGCGAGGGAAATCGCATTTCGACGGATGCGGTATGGGGGTGCGTCCTCACGACCCTTTCAGCGCCGGCCGGCAACAGCTGCGCGTAGGCGTCTTGGATTACGAAGCAGGGTAGTGGCAAGTGCGCGGGCTTGGTCCGTCGAAAGCGGGCCGAGCCCGCGCAATTCATGGCCTCCCCCGTGCAAGGTCACACGCATCACGTTCGCGATGCATATCGATGGAAACAGCCTATTCACTTGCTTCCCGGCCACTCACATCTTCTATGAGGATCCGGAAGAAAACGTGCGGCAAGCTATCTGACAGGGGAGGCATAACAGGCTTGAGTGCACCCGGCTCCCACCAGTCCGTGTGCTTGCTCAACACTGCCCATGCATGACCGCGTTGAAACTCGTGGCCGATCTGATCAGGCAGTTCTTCAAAGCGACCGTCGACAATCACGCTTCTCCATCCGCGTCCCTGGGTGTGTTCGATGATCTGGACGCACACCAGAGAGTTGGCCCGCATCCAGTCGATCTTCTTGCCCGGCAAAGAGAATGCATAGAGGTGGTTGTCGGCGTAGGCGTAGTTGAAGCAGACCACGTAGGGTTGTCCGTCCTTCGCGCATGCCAAGTGGCCGACGCGATTGGCAGCCAGCATTTTCGTGCATTCCAAAGTGGAGAGCGTGCGGATCAGCATCGATGCGACCCTCCTATTTTCTTACATTTCACATCTTGGCAGTTGCACTCGCAATGACCTGGATCAAACTGCTGCGTCCGTTTGGTCAGCAGGGGCCGGCCGCGCTTCGTGACGCGCGGGCGCCAATGGCAGCGGTAGGTTCAGGCTTGCGATTGCGGCGAGGCCCATCGCTGCGGCAGCAACAAGGAAGGCGGCGCCCTCCAGACGTTGGGAACCGAACAGCAGGCCGGCGGCCGCGGAGCCCACTGACAGCCCGAGGCTGACCGCTGCCGATTGGATACCGAGTTCCATACCTTGGCTTCGTGCGCTGATGCGCGACACCCAGTAGGCGAGCAAAGGGCTGATCACGCCGGCCGAAGCCGAAACAACGGAAACCGCAAGCAGCATTTCCGTGAGTCCGGCAAGTGTCGGCATAACCGCCAGACCGATCGCCATCACCAGGAAGGCAGGCGCCACAAGCAGCCTCGTCGCTGCCGGTTTGACGAGCGGCGAAAAGACGAGGCCCTGGACCGCAAACATCACAACGCTGCATGTCGCGAACATGAGGCCGAGCGCGGCTGGACCCATTGCGAGTTCAACGTTTCGCAGCGTGAGCCCGACCTCGAATGCGCCAAGCCCTGCCGCGGTCACGGCGGCAAGAGCGAGCAGCCGTATCTCTCCAGATACGAACATTGATGACCCGGGTTTGCTCGTCTCAACACGGGGGCCGGGCAGCATGTGTCCAGGCAGCACAGACCACACGCCAAGAGCTGCCGCCACAGCGAGGCCGGACGCAAGGAGGAAGGGAATGGTCTGTGGCGGGATAGCCGCCACGCCCAAGTCAAGTTTCAGTTCTGCCACGAGCCCGCCGAGCATCGGCCCGACCAGAAAGCCCGCGATCGATGCCATGCTCATCCAGCCGAATACTCTTGTGCGGCGATCATCCTCACGTTCGGTGTCGGCAATGAACGCAAGAGCCGTTGGCCCCATGGCTGCCGCGAAGCCACCATTCAGGATCCGCCCGATATAAAGAACGAGCAAGCTCGGTGCCAGCGCCGATGCCGCCAAGGTCACGGCAAAGCCGATCAGGCCGATGACAAGGACAGGTCTGCGACCGATGAGATCCGACCACTTCCCCCAGAGGAAAGCGGCGACCACGGGCGCAGCGACATAGGCAGCGGTCAAAAGGCCAATCTGCCGCGCATTGAATGCCGGGTCGGTGGACCCGGCAAGCCGCTCGACCATCATCGGCAGGACCGGCAAGACAATTCCGTAGCCGAGCGCAACGACAAAGGCCGAGGCCAGGACCGCGCCCAGGCTCCATCGAGACGTGGGCAGGCGAGCTTGCATCGACACGCTCATGCCAGCGAGCCGCGCGGGTGCTGATGAGCGACGCCTTCGGTCGTCGATGCGGCGGCAGGTCGAATGCCTTCGAGCCTGGTTCGCTTGAGCAGCAGGGCGTTGATGGCCACGAGAGCCGAACTGCCCGACATTGCCAGCGCCGCTAGCTCGGGGCTCAGCAGGAATGGGTAGAACACGCCCGCCGCGATCGGGAAGGCGATGAGATTGTATCCGACCGCCCACCACAGGTTCTGGTGCATCTTGCGCAGCGTGGCGCGCGAGAGCGTCATCGCCCCGACCACATCGTAGGGATCGCTCCTCATCAGCACGATGTCGGCACTCTCGATAGCGACATCGGTTCCCGCACCGATGGCGAAGCCGACGTCGGCTTGCGTCAGAGCCGGCGCGTCGTTGATTCCATCACCGACCATGCCGACTTTCAGGCCTTGCCCTTGCAGGTCCTTGATCTTTTCTGCCTTCTGCCCTGGCAGCACGTCCGCGAGGACGATGTCGATGCCGAGCACGTCCGCGATGCGCTTGGCGGTGCCGGCGTTGTCACCCGTGAGCATGGCCACGCGCACGCCCTGCTCGTGTAGTTTGGCAATCGTTGCAATGGCCGTCGGGCGCGGCGTATCGGCGATCGCGATCAGCCCGAGCACCTTGCCGGACCGTGCAACATGGATGACGGTGCGGCCTTCGCCCTTTAGCGCCTCGGCTGTTTCGCCCAACGCCAGAAGATCAATCTTCTGCTCGTCCATGAGGCGCCGGTTGCCGAGGAAAGCCTGGTCTCCACCAATCGTGGCACTGGTGCCCTTGCCTTCGATATTCAGGAAGCCCGACACTTTGGGAAGCTTCATAGCCGTGGCCCGCTGGACGATGGCGACGGCGAGCGGGTGATCCGACCCTTGATCCACGGCAGCTGCGACCTGCAGAACCTCGTCGGGCGAAACGCCGGCAGCCGAGACGATTTCGACGACCTTGGGCTGCCCCATGGTGAGCGTGCCGGTCTTGTCGAAGACGATTACGTTGAGCTTGGTCGCCTCCTCGAGAGCGGCTGCGTTTTTGAACAGAATCCCGTTTGCGGCACCAAGGCCGGTGCCGACCATCACGGCCATGGGTGTAGCGAGGCCGAGCGCATCGGGACAAGCGATGACGAAGACGGTAATGGTCAAGGTCATCGCGAACAGCAGAGGCTGGCCGAGCCACCAGAACCAGACGGCGAAGGTCGCCAGCCCGATGAGGATCGCGGCAAGCACCAGCCATTGCGAAGCGCGATCGGCGAGCAGCTGCGCCGGCGCCTTCGAGTTCTGGGCTTCCTGGACCAACTTGACGATCTGGGCAAGCGCCGTGTCGGCGCCCACCTTGGTAGAGCGGTAGCGCAGCGTGCCGCTCTTGTTGATGGTCGCCCCGATGACTTTGTCGCCGACCTTCTTGGTCACCGGCATCGATTCGCCGGTCAGCATCGATTCGTCGATCGTCGACGTGCCCTCGACCACCACGCCGTCGACGGGAAGCTTGTTGCCGGGTCGCAGGACCACGATGTCGCCGAGCACGACGTCGGCGGTCGCAACCTCGACCTCCTTGCCATCACGGAAAACGGAGGCCCTGGGCGGGGCGAGGTTGAGCAGGGCCCTGATCGCGGCCGATGCCCCGGCGCGGGCGCGCATCTCCAGCCAATGGCCGAGCAGGATGAACACGAGCAGCACGCTCGCGGCCTCGTAGAATTGCTGCCCCTCGAAGAAGAAGGTCGCGCCGAGGCTGAACAGGTAGCCGGTGCCGACGCTCAGCACCACCAGCACGGCCATGTTGAGGACGCCGTTGCGCAGGGCTCGCCAGGCGGCAACAAGGAAGGGCCAGACCGGATAGAGGATCGCGGCGCTGGCAAGGAAGAACATCGCGACGTCTTCGCTCAATCCGAAGGGTGGGCGCAACCAGGGTTCACCCAGACCCATCGGCTCCATGGCGAAAATCGGCAAGGCGAAGATCAGGCTGATGAAGAAGCGGTTGCGCATGTCCTTGACCATGGCCTGCATGTCCATGCCGGCGCCGTGTCCCATCTCATGGGCCATGGCGTCGTGCGGCGCCTTATCCGCAATCGCCCTCGGACCTGCTGCACCGGGTTCGGTCATGGCGGCGTGCCCCCCATGATCGTGCTCGGCGTGAACATGCACGACATGCCCGGAGGTTGCTTGCGGATGGCCCGGCGGAATGGTCGTGCTGCCGGGAATGCACAGATGCCGCGGCACGACCTCGCCACGGCAATGGAAGCCGCAGGCCTTGATTTCGCGGACAAGGACCTTTGGGCTCGTCTGCCCCTCGTTGAATTCGACGCTCGCGGTTGTCGATCCCGCGTTCATCGCGACACTGGCGACCCCCGGCAGAGCCGCGAGGCGTTTTTCGACCGCCGCGAAATCCATCATGCCGACAAGGTCGCGCACTTCCAGATTGACCTTTTTCATCATGGTTCTCCGTGCCGCGGTTCGTGGCGGCAATCGCACCGACTGCGGTGTCTCAGCTTCGGTAGGCAAAGGTCGACATCATGCCGCTCGCCATGTGGTAGAGATGGTGACAGTGGAAGACCCATTTGCCGGGATTGATGGCATCGACGGCGATGGTGATCGAGCGCATCGGCGGCACCAGCACGGTGTCGCGAACGGCGCCATGAAAGCGCTGCCCGTCAATCGCGACCACCTGGAAACGATGGCCGTGAAGATGCATCGGGTGGGCCATCATGGTGTCGTTGCGCAGGGTGACCTCGACGCGATCACCCCTGTCCACGAGGAGCGGAGCATTGGTTTCGAGGCTCCAGCGATAGGCAGCCATGTCGCCGGTCAGCGCCATGTCGAACGTCTTGTCGGCAGGGCGTGATGCAAGTGGCGCGATCGCCCGAAGTTGTGCCTCAAGCGCCAGGTCTAAAACCGGAGCGTCGACACCAGCCGCCGTCCCGAGCTTAGCCACCGCGGCCCCCGCCGGGCGCAGGACAATTCCGGTCCGTTCCTTGCTTCCCTCGCGCAGCGCCAGGATCGGAAAGGAGGAGCTGAGGTCGCGCGGCAACTGCACGCGCACGTCGATGCGCTGCCCCATTGTCATCGGAAACCGCCGGCCCCTGACCGGTTCGACAGGCTGACCGTCGACCGTGATCAGTTCGCCTTCAAGTTCCCCGAAATCGATTGTAAACGCCGTCGCCGTGGCGCCGTTGATGATCCGCACCCGCACGCGTCCGCCCCGTTCGACCGTGACGATCTCGGGGTCGTTCAGGGACCGGTCATTGGCCAGATAGGCGTCATAATCGATGTCGTTGATATCGGTCATCATGCCGCCATCGTTCATCCCAGCCATGGCGTCGGTTTGCGCTCCCGACATATCCATGCCGTCCATCGGCATGGAGCCGGTATTCTTACTCTGCAGCCTAGCCAGCAGCTCCTGAGGCGATGAGAACGAGAAATCGTGGAGCAGGATGACAACCTCCTGCTCGTCTTTTGCGTCATCGGCGGGATCGGCGACGATGAGCGGCGCCGCGAGCAGCAATTGTTCCTGCAGGGTATGGGCGTGCATCCAGAAGGTGCCGGGCTCGCCGACCGGAAAATCGAAACTGCGATCGGCGCGAGCGCCGATAAGCGGCAGTGGCGCGTCGGCGACTCCGTCGCTCGGCCACGGCGGCGTCAACCCGTGCCAATGTATGATCGTCGGCTCGGCAGTCTCGTTTCGAAGCAGCACGTTGAAGGCGTCGCCCGCCCGCAAGCGCAGGCCGGGGGCGCCGTCGGCCCTTTGCAGGCCGAAGACGCTTGCGGCTTTGCCGTTCACCTCGATCGTGCGGCGCGAGATGCCGAGCGGCTGGCCGCCTGACTGACTGGCGGAGGCTGCCGAGAGCAAGCTCGATGGGATTGCAAAAACTGCGGCGCCTGCCACCGCGCCCTTCAGGATATCTCGACGTTTCATAATAGTTTCCTTCGCTTCGATTGGGAGTTTCGTTGTTTCGTTCAGCACACAAAGATCAGGTTCAAACGCGTCGGCGATGAGCCGGTGCGATCAGGGCGCATGGTGCTTGCCGGCCGAACCGAACAATCTGGTCACATGCGGAAAAAAGGCGGGCACACGGGCGGCGTATCGGTCGTATGCGTCGCCGAACTCCTTTCTCGCTTCTCGCTCCTCGATGAAGGAAAGCCGCACATACATGCCGACGAGGATGGGAAACATCGCCAGCGTCAGCAGCGTCGGCCATTGCACGAGGAATCCCGCCATGACGAGGACGAAGCCGACATATTGCGGATGCCGGATGAAGGCATATGGGCCGCCCGTTGCGAGCCGATTGTGACGCTGGGCTTCGTAAAGCACTCGCCATGCTGTCGAGATCAGCATGAAACCGCCGCCGATCAGGAAGAAGCTGAGAATGTGAAACGGGCCGAAATGCGGATTGAGACGCCAGCCGAACATCATTTCCGTGAGGTGACCGGCATCATGCGAGAACCAGTCGATGCCAGGGTATCGTGACTGCAGCCACCCCGAGAACAAGTAAATCGTCAGGGGGAAGCCATACATTTCGGCAAACAACGCCAGCAGGAAGGCGCTGAACGCACCGAAGGAGCGCCAGTCACGGCCGGTTCGCGGCTTGAAGAAGCTAAATGCGAACACGATGAAAATCGCCGAATTGACTATCACCAGGCCCCAGAGGCCGTAGGCAGGAGGTTGCTCGACCATCGTCATGCTCCTTTATGGTGTGTGGTGCCGGCTTGCGCGCCCGGCTCGGGTTCCTTGTGCGCGGAATGACTGCCGTGACCGCCATGCCCGCGGTGGAATAGGTGAAGCAGAGGACAGGCGAGCAGCAGCAGAAGGGGAAAGACACCGAAGGTATGAGCTCGGTGCTCGGTGAGAAGGAAAAACGCGGCGATCAGCAGGAAGGCGATCGTGATCAGGCCGGCCTTCGAAGTCCAAAATCCGCCAGCCTCGGCCTCCGGTTCTGGTTCGGACCCAATCGGCGGATCGGACATGCGGTGAACGTTGTTGGTATTCATGGGATGGTTCCTTATTTGTCATCGATTGTCGTTGCCGGAGCTTTCGAGCCCATAGGCGATGAGGCTTACGGGCGTAGCCGCCGAGCACCCGGAAAACCTGGGTGAGCCACATCGCAAACCGTGGACCGACGGCTTCGAGTTCGGCCGCCGAGAGGTTGATATAGCGGATGTCCTCGGGCAGCAGGGGTGGCCTGAGGGCGATGAAATACAGTCCGATCCCGGCGATGATTATCCCCGCCAGAGCAAGAGTGACGGACGACGTCGTCCATGGATTGATGGTGGCTTTCATGGACTGAACCTTGACTTGCCTACCGGCGCCCTGTGGCGACGACATTGTAGATCGAGGCGTAGGCGACACCCGCAGGCAGCCCGACGATGCCAAGCCCGAGAACGCCGCAGAGAACTCGGACAGGGCTTATCGGCGCCGTAGACCTGACCGCACTGAGGTCGAGCCCGTGCATGATGGCGCCGAAGAAATCGAGTGTTGCCTCTGGCCAGATAGCGACGGCCAAAGCGCAGAGCATGCTCAACAGGGTCGACGTCACGCCCAGCGCAATGCCGACGGACAGGACGCTGAGTTTGTCCATGGATTCCTCCTGTCATTTCGCGTGTTGCTTGAGCCATTCCTGCATGGCGGCGATCTCGGCCTGCTGAGCCGTGACGATCTGATTGGCCCACACCTTGACCTGATCTTCCTTGCCGAATTGCAGGACCGCCCGTGCCATATCGATGGCGCCCTGGTGATGAGGGATCATCGCCTGGACGAAGGCGACATCGGGATCGGCGGCTTGGACGCCCTGCATCATCGGCGCGTCCATTCGCTTCATCGCCTCCATATAATTTCTGGAGGCCTCTGACATGTTGGCGGTGTCCATCGGCATGTTCGTCATGCCGCCCTGACCCTGCATCATCCCGCCTTGCCCACCCTGCATCATTCCGCCCTGCATCATCTGCTGCATCATCGGCATCATTTGCTGCATCATGGGAGCCATCTTCTCCATCACGGGCATCATCTTCTGCATCGTGGACATCATTGCGGTGCACTGCTCGGGCGACCCGCCAGGCATCGCCTCCGCGGCCGGTGCCGTTGTCGTGGTTTGTGGTGCGTCGGCCGCCGGATGGTGCGGATCTGTCTGAGCAAAAACCGCACCCGACAGGGTTGCGCATACGGCAAACGTGATCAATCGAAGGTGGGTTTTCATGGCTGTTTCCTTGTCGTTGATGTGAAAACCGACAGGCGAATTCAGGATGCGCAAGGCAGCCCGGATCGCCGCTACCGGTGTGGTTTCGCGGATCGTTCGGTCGTTATGGGGCCTTGATGGCACTGCTGGATTCAACAGTCCCGAGCACCGCGACGGCGCGATATCAGGCCAAGGTCTGGGGAGGTCGCAGGAGGCCCTCGGGGTCGATGCCCGTTGCCTGAAATGCCTTGCCCGGCATGAAGCGGACGGCAACCGGCGCGTCGTGAAGAACGCCGCATTCGCCGGCGGAAATGCCTGCAGCACAACAGCCGGAGCCGGTCGAGTGCACGCAATCCAGGCAGTCATCACATGGCGCGCGATGGTTATCCTGGTCTGTCAACGCGATGTGACCCATCACCTTGTGCAAGGCGCCCGTCGAGAGCGTCGCAACGTCAGTTGTGACGCCGACGCCCGTTGCAGAAGCCTGTTCTGCAAGACCAGCAATGGCACCGCCCGCGATCAGCAGGATCACGGCGAGCAGCAAACGAAGCTGAGCCAAGGTGATTTTCATGGATTCAATGTAGCCCAACTGCATGTCGCTACTTTGATGCAAATCAATGCCGCGCATTCCACCCAGACTACCGTCAGGATAGAATCCGCGGCCGAAACCGTGTTTGCCTATCTCGACCACCACAGGCATCAATGGCGCGCGAATGCGTTGGTGTCCATTCACTACGACTCGACAAGCAGAGGCGCGTCGCGATCCGGCGGCATTTGCAAACAACGCAACGGAGCTAAACATGACCGAGCACGCGAGAGTAGGAGTCCCCGGTGGGCGGCTGTCCGAAAGCCAGTTGCGCGACATTGATGCCTATTGGCGCGCCGCCAATTATCTCACGATCGGCCAGATCTATCTGCTCGACAATCCGCTGCTGCGCGAACCCTTGCGGCTGGAGCACGTCAAGCCGCGCTTGCTCGGCCACTGGGGAACTTCGCCGGGCCTAAGTTTCGTCTACGCGCACCTCAACCGAGCGATCCGGCTCAGGGACGCAAATGTGATCTATGTCTGCGGCCCCGGCCATGGCGGCCCTGCAATGGTTGCGAACACCTACCTGGAGGGCACCTACACCGAGATCAATCCGGATATGACAATGGATGAGCAGGGAATGCGAAAGCTGTTCCGGCAGTTCTCGTTTCCAGGCGGAATCCCGAGCCATGCCGCGCCCGACGTACCGGGTTCGATCAATGAGGGCGGCGAACTGGGCTACGCGCTTTCTCATGCCTACGGCGCGGCCTTCGACAATCCGGACCTTGTGGTGGCCTGCGTCGTCGGCGATGGCGAGGCCGAAACCGGACCACTGGCTGCGGCGTGGCATTCCAACAAATTCCTCAATCCGGCGCGCGACGGCGCGGTTCTGCCGATACTGCACTTGAACGGCTACAAGATCGCCAATCCGACGATTCTGGGCCGCATTCCCGAAGATGAATTGCGCGCGTTGTTTATCGGCTACGGCTATGAACCGCTGTTCGTCGAGGGGCACGAGCCGGCTCTGATGCATCAACGAATGGCGGCCGTGCTCGACGATGCGCTCGACCGCATCCGGGACATCCAGCATGCCGCGCGCGATGGTTCAGCGGGGCCGACTTCGCGACCGAAATGGCCGATGATCGTGCTTCGAAGCCCTAAAGGCTGGACCGGTCCGAAGGAGGTCGACGGGCTGAAGACCGAAGGCTTCTGGCGCTCGCACCAGGTTCCCTTGTCGGGCCTTGCGGACAACCCGGAGCATCTCAAGCTACTGGAGCAATGGCTGAAAAGCTATCGGCCCGAGGAGCTGTTCGACGCCGCTGGTGCTCTAGTCCCTTCGATCCGCGCCACCGCGCCCCAGGCCACGCGGCGCATGAGCGCCAACCCGCATGCCAATGGCGGCCTGCTGCGCCGGTCTCTCGATCTGCCCGGATTGCATGACCATGCGGTGGCCATTACCCGGCCCGGCGCCGTCAAGGCCGAGTCTACCCGTGCGATGGGGACCTTCCTGCGAGACGTCATGCAGTTGAACCAGGCCACGAAGAACTTCCGCATCGTCGGACCCGACGAAACCGCCTCGAACCGGCTTCAAGACGTTTTCGAAGTGACCGAGCGTGCCTGGATGGAAAAGATCCTGCCCGAAGATGTTCATCTTGGGCGTGACGGCCGGGTCATGGAAATCCTCTCCGAACACACCTGCCAGGGCTGGCTCGAAGGCTACCTGCTGACCGGGCGCCACGGCCTGTTCTCTTGCTACGAGGCCTTCATTCACATCGTGGATTCCATGTTCAACCAGCATGCGAAATGGCTGGATGCCTGTCGCGAAATTCCATGGCGTCGTCCTATCGCGTCGTTGAACTACCTGTTGTCGAGCCATGTCTGGCATCAGGAACACAATGGCTTCAGCCATCAGGATCCCGGCTTCATCGACGTCGCCCTCAACAAGAAGGCCGACATCGTTCGCGTCTATCTTCCGCCGGATGCAAACACCTTGCTCTGCGTGACCGACCACGTGTTGCAGACATGGAACCGTATCAACGTCATTGTCGCCGGCAAGCCGCCGTCATGGCAGTGGCTGTCGATGGACAAGGCGATCGTTCACTGCAGGGCGGGCATCGGCATCTGGGACTGGGCGTCAACGGACGACGGTGCGGAGCCGGACGTCGTCATGGCTTGCGCCGGCGATGTTCCGACGCTCGAAACGCTGGCGGCTGTCCAGATCCTCAGGCACCATGTTCCAGAACTCAGGATCAGGGTGGTTAACATCGTGGACCTGATGACGCTTCAGCCGAAGGAGCATCACCCGCACGGGCTATCGGATCGAGATTTCGACGCGCTGTTCACCACCGGCAAACCCGTCATCTTCGCCTATCATGGCTATCCCTGGACCGTTCATCAACTGACCTATCGCCGCACCAATCATGACAACATCCATGTGCGTGGCTTTAACGAGGAAGGCACGACCACCACGCCCTTCGACATGACGGTACTGAACGGCCTCGACCGGTTCCACCTCGTCCAAAGCGTGCTTGATCGGGTTCCGGAACTGAAGAGCGTACGGGTTGGGCTGAAGCAGATGATGGACAGCAAACTGCTTGACCATCGAGCCTATATTCGCGCCCATGGCCAGGACATGCCGGAAATACTTAACTGGAAGTGGGGGCAGGATCCGGATGCGGCGATGACTCGTTCGGGTTGAGCCGATGCCCATTATTCCGGAAATCGCCGCGACAGCATATCGGACGCCCCTATGACTGACGCCATCCTCGTTCTGAACGGCGGTTCCTCGAGCCTGAAGTTCGCTGTATTTGAGGGACGCGACGAACTTCCCCTGCTGTTGCGCGGCAATGTCGCCTCGCTCGGGCAACATCCGCGGCTGCGTGTGGACGCCGCGGCGGGATGGCCTGAAATAGACAGGAGCTTGAGCGTCGGACCGATCGATATCGGGGAGGCATTCGCGACAGTCGCCTCTCTGCTTGCCGATCGCGATCTACTGCGCCGCATCGGCAGGGTCGGGCACAGGATTGTTCATGGCGGTCGTGATTTTACGGAAGCCACGCGGCTTGACGCGCGCGTGATAGAGGCACTGCGCCTGCTTGAGCCGCTGGCGCCGATCCATCAACGAATCAATCTCGAAATTGTCGCACTTGCTGCCGGCCTGCTGCCGCAGGCGCTTCAAGTCGGATGCTTCGACACCGCATTCCATTGCGCCCGGCCGGGGATCGCCAAGATCTATGGCCTGCCGCGTGCGATGACCCAGGCGGGCGTTGTTTCCTATGGCTTTCACGGGCTGTCATACAGCCATATTGCTTCGCGGCTGCGGTCCCGCTACGGCGCGGGCGCCGGCGGCCGGGCGATCGTTGCCCATCTTGGCAGCGGCGCCAGCCAGTGCGCCATGAATGCTGGACGAAGTGTCGCCACGACGATGGGGTTTTCGACTCTCGACGGCCTTGTCATGAGCACGCGTTGCGGCGCGCTCGACCCGGGGATCATTCTCCACCTCCTGCAGGACAGGAAGCTCTCGGCCGACGAACTGGTCACGCTTCTCTATGACCAATCCGGTCTGCTCGGTGTGTCGGGAATGTCCGGTGACATGCGAACGCTGATCGGCTCGGACGATCCTTTCGCCGCCGAGGCCATCGACCTGTTTGTCTATCGCATCGGGCGCGAGATCGGATCGCTGGCCGCCGCTCTCGGAGGTCTGGACACTCTGGTGTTCACGGCAGGCATCGGCGAAAACGCGCCATCGATCCGGGAAAAGATCGGAGTTGCTGCCGGCTGGCTTGGCGTCGGTATCGATCATGACCAGAACCGAAGAGGCGAGGAGATCATCAGCCTTGCCAATTCACGCGTCGAGGTTCTTGTAATCCCTACCAATGAAGAGAGAGCCGTTGCCAGCCAGTTGCTCTCTGTGCCTTCGCCGAGGCGGGCAAGCTTTGCCCTGCCATCGCAGAGGAGACACTGACATGCTTCCAGTCTCCAGCGTCGCGGAAGCCGCCATGTCCCCGTCGGCGCGACGCAATCGCAACTGCTTCTGCATCACGCTCGACCGAACAGCGCTTTGGGCAGCGCTGAACCATGAGGCCGGCGATCCCGGCTTCTGCGAAACCTTCATGGCGTCGAGGCCGCATCTGTTTTCCAACGTTCCGGTCTTCCTCGCCGCGTCCGCTCTCGATGAGATGCAAGCAATCGTCGTCGCCATTGAGGCAACAGCCAGGCTACAGGGCTATCGCGATACCGTCCTCTCCTGGCCCCCGGAAATCGCCCAACAGGATTTTGGACCCGTTGGCGCTCTGATGGGCTACGATTTCCACCTCGACGATGATGGTCCCAAGCTGATCGAAGTGAACACCAACGCAGGAGGCGCATTCCTCAATGCCTTACTGGCTAGGGCACAGAAGGCCTGCTGCTCCGAAGTCGATCGGGCGTCGATCGGCGCCAGGGACGATCACTTCGAAACCAATGTCATCGCGATGTTCGAGAACGAATGGCGCCGCCAGCGGGGAGCCGGTTCGCCGCGAACCATTGCGATCGTCGATGATCAGCCTGGGGAGCAGTATCTCTATCCTGAATTCGTGCTTGCCCGGCAGCTGTTGCTGAAGCACGGCATAGACGCGATGATCGGCGACGCGAGCGAGCTGAAGTATGATGGCGGAAGGCTTTTGTTCGGCGAACAGGAGATTGACCTCGTCTACAATCGCCTGGTCGATTTCACACTCGATCGTCCGGAACATGCCGCACTCAGAGTGGCTTACCAGGACGGCGGCGTGGTGCTCACGCCCAATCCGCACAACCATGCGCTCTATGCGAGCAAGCGCAATCTGACATTGCTGTCCAATCCAGAGGCGCTGGAAGCATTCGGCCTTTCTCCGGAGATGCGCTCGCGGCTCGCCGGCGTTCCGCGGACTACATTGGTCACGCCCGACAATTTGGATGCCGCCTGGCAATCCCGCAAGGACATGTTCTTCAAGCCGCTCTCCGGTCATGGCGGCAAGGCCGTCTATCGAGGCGACAAGGTGACGAAGGGGGTGTGGGCCGAGATCGCCCGCGGCGGCTATGTGGCCCAGGCGTTTGCCTCACCCGGACAACGCATGATCGAGATCGATGGCGCACCCACGCCACGCAAGATGGACGTGCGGCTTTATACTTACGATGGCCGCATGTTGCTCGCCGCCGCGCGCCTCTACCAGGGCCAGACCACCAATTTCCGCACACCCGGCGGCGGTTTTGCCCCTGTCTTGATTGTTTGAACATGCAGGGATCATCGATACTGACGGGCGATGGCGGCTCGTTGATCACCGAGATCGGACACAGGACCGGGAGAGAGGGGGATAAGCTGAAAATCGGAAGGGGGATCGCCCCACCCGTAGGGCCGGCCGGGCACTCGCTAGCGGATGTCCGGTCGGTGCTGCAGGCGGCAGGCCGAAGCATGGGGAAGGCCGGTTTTCTGCTTGTGGGGGGGAGAGAGGACAGCGCCCTTTCTTCCCTTCAGTGAGTCGAACAGGATGTTCTGAGCAGATCAGCGCCGGTTAGCCCCAAAGCCGTGTTAGGAACTTTTCCAGAATCGGGCGAAGCCGCCGTCACGAGACAGCCAGACCAATAACAGCACGCTACCAAAATAGCCGGCCTGAAGAAGCACTGCGCAGGCCAGCGTGCTGATGACTGTTGTCCATATGGATTGCGAGACGTATAGCGTCGCAAGAGCATAAGTGCATAGGATCAAAAGCAGGACGCGGAAAAATATCCAAAGTGACATACGAATCCAGTCATCCGTCAGTCTTGTATTTCCACCATTGCTAACAAATCAGCCAGTTCGTCGCCACCGAGTGTCGCCTTGGTATTACCAGAAGAGCTCTGACATATATGGGCTTGTTGAGTGCCTCTTTCTTCGTCTTTACACGGTGTGAAATAGGTTTTGCCGCGCTTCAGCCTCTTGACTTGAGCGGTTGAATTCAGCCGCAAGTATATGACCGTGAGCGCGAACGAACCCACTCAACTCGTTACGGCCTCGGCACCGAAACCGGGATAGACCAGCGAGTAGCCAAGGCCAGTCAGGCCCGCTCCGATGGCGGCGAGAATGGGCCCAGGCGCAAGCCAGATCAGCATCAGCCCTACCGCCTGGTGTCGCGCTAAATTTAATTTGCGCATGTCGTTGCTTCGGTCGGGCGCTCAATCCAAGAAAACCCCAGCCTCAATCTCAAAGAGCATGGGGTCGATGGCGAGCTTTGGCAACGGAGGCGGCACTGACGGAATCTAGGGTATCGGTGACTTGCGGCTCGGTCGGCATTCGCGAGGTAGTCTCAGGAACCTCTTGCCCCGGCGCAGCCACTTGACCAGGTCTGAGCCGCAGTGACGACGTGGGATTGGGGGTCAATCTCAAGCGACAGCCCAGTCCGTGATACTCCCACGCCAAGCGATGAACGATTGCCCGTCCAAAACCCAGCCAACTTCACCTTGGAAGGGCAGCAGCCATCCCTCGTGCTTGCGGTAATCGAAGAACCGTCCATGCCAGGGTCGCTCAACGAAGCCGGTTCCCTCCTTGTGCGGACGGTCTTTGGCGGTGACGGAGGCGATATGGCCGCTCTCGTCCAGTCGCAACTCGACTTCGCCACGAGACTCGCCGTGGCCGGCACCTACCCGTAGAGTTCGGTCATCAATGACAGCCCAGTCGAGGGAAGGATTGCCAAGGATTGCGTCGGGCGCCCAGGCAAGTTCCGCCAGATACCGCATTGTCTCGCCTTTCAAGAGCGCCGCCCCGCCTTTTGCGCGTGCAACCCGGAAGAGGTGAAAAACGCGTACGTCTATCTCTGCGCCTTCGTCCTTCAACGCGTCGACCACGGAGACGCAGCCAAATGGGCCGGTCGACGCGCGCCATTCGAACTCGCAACGCTGCAGGCTTATGCTCTGGCGCGCAGAGAACCGCATCGGACGCGCCGTCGGGCGATCACGCATCGTCCCAGACTGCATCAGCTTCACGAACGAAGTCGGAACCGTGCCCCTCGCGCCCAGACGCGCTGCCAAGTCATGAACCTCAGGCGGCAGAATTGGCTCGGTGCGGCTTCGGGTGCTCATGCCAGCAGCCTAGCTCATCATCGGCAGATGATTTGGCATTTTTCGGGCGGCAGGAACATTCCTCGAAGGAAAAGGTTGCCTTGCCGGATTGCGCCACCGCGACGACTAGGCAGCTGCAGAGTTGCCGGGACAAACGAACCGTGCTCAGCCGTCGGGCGGATCCTGTCAGTCGTTCGCATTGACATTGGCGGCCTGGAAGGCGTTGAACGTCGTTGCGACCAGATCGGTGGTGTAGATCGTCTCGCCGTCCTTTTCGTAGGATGAGTTGTTTATGCGCCCTTCGGCTATTACCGGCTGGCCTTTGGAAACGTTGTCCTTGATCCAGGCGGCCTGATCATCGAACACGGTGACGGTGACCCAATCCGTCCTCGTTTCCTTTTTTCCGGCGTCGTTGCGGTACCAAAAGATCGCCTTGTTGACGTCGCCGGTGAGTTCCGTCGCCGCCGAGATCACTTTCACCATCTCGCGCATCCGGCCCTGCAGGCGCTCCGATGAGGGGTTGCGGAGCGTGTTGCGGTGGACACCGGTCAGCTGGGCCAAGTTGGCCACCTTCACGCCCAGCGCCTCCGACAGGCGCTTCGGCGAGATATAAAGCGTGCGCGGCTCCTGCAGGCTATCGACAAAGCCTGAAATCACGGTGGAATGTGCGAGCTGTGCGTGGGCCATGACAAATCTCCGACCTCTCATATGCACAATATATGCACATTCCGATGCATAGCAAGTGGACGGAGGCCCTACTCCTTCCACCAGACTGCTTGCCCTGCTTGAACGGCTGGTGCGGCTGGCAGGGAAGACGGGTCTCAATTTGCGCCAGAGCTGTTTGCGGGTCGGCAAGCTGGCGCTGATCAAGCACCAGCGCTATGCCCACGCCAAGCAGTTCAAGCGGGCCAACAAGGCGCTGCGCAGGCTCAAAACCTATCTCGGCCGGACCATTCGCGATATCGGTCGCCAGATTGCCGGCGATGCGAGGCTGGACAGGCTCTTCAAATGGCCGCTCTACCAGGCCGCCACCGTTCTCGAGCAACGTCAGCGTCAGCGCGGCCGCAAGATCTACAGCCTGCACGCGCACGAGGTGGAATGCATCGGCAAGGGCAACGCGCACATGCCCTATGAGTTCGGGGTTAAGGTGTCGGTGGCCACCACGCTGAAGCGCTCCAACGGCGGTCAGTTCGCTCTGCATGCAAAGGCACTGCCCGGCAATCCCTATGACGGCCACACGCTGGCGAGCATCATCCCCGACATGGAAAAGACCATCGGCAACCAGATCGGCCGCGGCCACCCGCACCCCAGAGCCACAGGTTCAGGATCTTAACCGCGCCACAAGCGCCGCGTCACCCCGGCCATCAAGCGCCAGATGCGGCGGCGGTCGGCGATCGAACCAGTCATCGGCCACATCACGGCCGAGCACCGCATGGGCCGCAACTACATCGCCGGTCAGCAGGGCGACGCCGTCAACGCCATCCTGGCCGCCGCCGGCTTTCTCCCTCCTGCTCAGATGGCTGAAAGGTTTTTTCTCGCTCTTGATCGCTCTGCTTCAACTCCGGCCCAGTCGGTCGCCGCTTAGAGCCCGGATTGTTCACGGTCGACTATATAAATGAAATGAAAACCAAGGCGTGGTCACGATCGCAGCCGGTGCGTTCTCGATCCAGGCTTCGCCCTGTCACGACTGAACAACCCGAATATTGACGCGCCGCTCCTATATCCCCTTCAGGAGGGGCGTTTCGTCCAGCACCTCGGCCATATATTCAATGAAGGCACGTACGCGGTGTGGCAGCGGTCCGCCGCCGACATAGACGGCATGGACCAGTTCGAGGTCGCCTGGATTGCAGTCTTCGAGTAGTGGCACGAGCCTTCCCTCGGCTATTTCGGCGGCGACATGGAAAAGGCCCAGCCGTGCCACGCCGGCGCCGGCAAGTACCATCTGCTTCATGGTCTCGCCATTGTTCACCACGAGGCTTCCCGTAACTGGTTGGCCGACATCCTTGCCTTCGAAGCGGAAGGGCCAGGATGCCCGGGTGCGGCGAAAGTTGAATGTCAGGCAGTCGTGGCGTTCGAGATCGGCCGGCGTTGCAGGCCTGCCATAACGCGCGACGTAGTGCGGAGCGGCGCATACGACGCGCCGGCTGTGCCCGAGTTTGCGAGCAATCAAACCGCTGTCCGGCAAATTGCCCATGCGAATGACGACATCGGTCTTCTCCGCGACGAGGTCGACGATCCCATCCATGAAGCTGAGGTCGACGACGAGGTCGGGGTTGCGTGCGACGAAGGCGGCATAACCGGAGCAACGAACATGGTGCCGAAAGGGATCGTGGTGTTAACCCTCAGCCGCCCCCGAACCGCCCCGCCAGACGCTTCCTGATCGGCGTCGTTCAGATCCTGCAAGATCCTCAGCGCGGCATGATGATAGGCCTCGCCTTCCTCGGTTAACGTGATGGCACGCGTCGTGCGCAGCAGAAGGCGTGTGCCGAGGCGCGCTTCCAGCCGGGCGATCAGCTTGCTCACCGCAGATGGTGTAATGTCGAGGTTGCGCGCCGCCGCGGAGAAGCCGCCATCCTGCACCACGCGGGCGAACACCTCCATCTCGCCTGACCGTTCCATCAGAATACGCGCCACTGATGATCTCCATTCACAGGTGCATGTCTTGTAGTGGCAATAGTTCTTCCCGTGCTCAAATCATAAACAGCGTCTAGACACAATCTGGAGGCTCTTCATGGATCTGCAACTGAACGGCAAAACCGCTCTTGTCACCGGCGCCACCGCAGGTATCGGGCTCGAAATCGCCCGCGCACTCGCGCTGGAAGGCGCAATCGTCATCATCACCGGCCGCGACCGGGCGAAGCTCGATGCGGCGATCGCCACCGTCAAGGCGTCAGGCGACAAGGCCGTCAGCGGCGTTCTGGCCGACGCCGCCACCGCCGAAGGCGCCGCCCTGATCTCCAAGGCCGCGCCGGTAGTCGATATCCTCGTCAACAATCTCGGCATCTACGAGAGCAAGCAGTTTGGCGATATCACCGACGCGGACTGGAGCTATCTGTTCGATGTCAACGTGATGAGCGGCGTGCGCCTGTCTCGCGCCTATCTGCCTGGCATGCTGGAGCGGAGCTGGGGCCGGATCATCTTCATCTCCAGCGAATCCGGTCTCGCCGTCCCGGCAGACATGATCCACTACGCGACCACCAAGACGGCGCAGCTCTCGATATCGCGCGGGTTGGCACAACTGACGCGCGGCACCAACGTCACGGTCAACGCGGTGATGCCGGGGCCGACCCGTTCGGACGGCATAGAGATTTTCCTGCGCAGCCAGGCGGGCGACCCGTCCGCACCGATCAAGCAGATCGAGGCCGAATTCTTCGCCACCGCGCGCTCCTCTTCGATCCTGCAGCGCATGGTGGAAGCGGAAGAGGTCGCCAGTCTCGTCGCCTATCTCGCCAGCCCACGCTCATCGGCCACCAACGGCGCCGCGCTGCGCGCCGAGGGCGGCCTCATCAACACCATCGCCTGAGAGAGCTCTTCGATGTCACAGTCACCGCTTACCGTTATTGCCATCACCACCGCCAAACCCAGCAAGGAGGCGGCGCTCGGAGCCGCCCAGGAAAATCTGGTCGCAGAGACGCTGCTCGAAGACGGCTGCCTGCGCTACGAACTGCATCAGTCGCTCGATGATGGCCGGATCCGCATCTTCGTCGAGACATGGGAAAGCGAAGCTGAGTGGCGCGCCCATATGGACGGCGCTGCGATGCAGCGCTTCCAGGCGAGAGGCGTCGGTGACTATTTCGCCGATTTCGCCCTGCATCGCCTGACCAAAGTCGCAGGCTGACGAGGTTATGCTTCTCGATGGCTTGGGCATGGCAAATCACCTCCGTAAGGAAGTGAAATCACAAACCCAACATTAGCGAAATCCCTCGCGATTCAACATGAACGTCCGACCCTCTAGCCAGAGCGCAAGCTCCAACGTAGCCGCGTTTCGCTGCTGTCCGGAAGGTGCCTATTTGCAGACCAGGCGCATGATCGTATCGATGTTGAACTGCAGTCTTGTATCGAGAGATTCTCGCGACATCAGATCACGCTCGTAGATGATGGCACCGGTGAAGCGGTTGGTGAGGTAATAGTAGCCGATAGCCGCGATCGTGATGTTCAATTGAACCGGATCAATGCCCTCACGGAATACGCCCTGTTTCGCGCCACGCTCCAGAATGGTATCGACCATGGCGACAAACCGCCGGCTTAGGACCTGGATGACTTTGGACTTCTTGAGGTGGCGCGCCTTGTGCAGGTTCTCGCTGTTGACCATCGTCAGGAACTCAGGATTGTCGAGATAGTATTTCCACGTGAAGCGGACCAGCCGTTCCAGCGCTTCCTTGGGCGCGAGGTGATCGAGTTCCAGTTTTTGCTCCGCCGTCCGGATATCTACATAGGCGTCTTCGAGAACGCGTTGGAAGAGGCTCTCTTTGCTTTCGAAATAATGGTAGATCATGCGCTTGTTGGCTTTTGCACGCTCGGCGATGTCGTCGACGCGCGCGCCGCCCAATCCCTTGCGGGCGAATTCCTTCTTCGCCGCGTCGAGGATGCGTCTTTGCGTTGCTTCGGCGTCGCGCACGCGGGGCTTGCGCGTCGCCTCAACGGCCTTGTCGGGATCCACTGTAGTCAAAACATCCGCCTCTCTTTGGAAAGCCTCACGTCTCCGGCTTATCATATCGATCGTGAAAATCTCCTGATCCTAGGTTTTGATCGCCTTGCGGTTGAGAAAGGCTGCAACCCGTTGCTTGCGTTCCGGCGTATCGAGGATCAGCGCGGCGAGCAGCCGCTCCATCCTAAGCGATTGGCGCATCGGGTGCTCGGAGGCCTCGCGAATCACCTCCCGTGCAAAGCGCACCGCCGGCGCGCTGCGCTCTGCGATCTTCTTGCCGACCGCAATGGCTGTCTCAAAGACCTTGTCGGCTGGACAACTTCGCGCGGCGATGCCAAGCGCGCTTGCCTCCCTTCCTGACAGTGACCGGCCTGTCAATATCAAGTCCGAGGCGATCGCTCGTCCCGCCATCTGGATGAGGCGCTGGGTTCCACCCTGTCCGGCGATAACGCCGATGCCGGTTTCGGGCAGCGCCAGATTTGCGTCTTCGGCGCACACCAGAATGTCGCAGGAGAGCGCAAGTTCGAAGCCACCGCCCACTGCATGGCCACGCACGGCGGCGATCGTCGGCTTGCGGGCTTCAGCGAAGCGGTCGAATTCTTCAAGCCAGTCAGCCAAGACGGCGTCAATCGCGGTCATCGGGCTGACCTCCGCCAAATCCGCACCGACGGAAAAGTGGGTTTCGGTCCCTGCAAGCACCAGCGCGTGGATCGACGCATCTTGCTCGGCCTCGATCAACTCGGCGACAAGATCGGACGCGAGTTCGCGCGACAAGGGATTGCCGCGACGCGGCTTGCCAGTCATCGTCAAAATCCTGACCGCTCCCTCGGTCTTGATATCCAGATGCTCGCGGCGCAATCGTCTCTCCTCACATGAACGGCTATCCGGCCGGGCCGGAGCCAATGTATAGAAGTAACCGGACGGTTACAAGACAGGATAGGTCAGGGGAGATTTTCGATCCTGCCGTCATGTCACAATCGCGCTTGGCGCTTTGCGCGCCACGCCATGGCCCTGACAGCCATTGAATGTCGCACAGATCCACACAACCGGGCGCTGAGTGCACGCAGCCTCACCCAAAAAGCTCACTCAAACGCTCTCCTAATTTCGCGCTTGCGCACCAAGAATGGCTGCGCTATAAAGTAACTGGTTAGTGCAAAGATTGAGATCGGGAGGATCAAATGTCGAAGTTTGACTGGCAGAAAGCGGAGGTAAGCAGGCGCGCTCTGCTGAAAGGCGCGGCCGGATTGGGCGCCGCTGGCGCGCTGGGTTTGCCGTTCGGACCGCAAGCTCGCGCAGAGGAGACTACGTGGACGCTAGCCAATTCCATGCGCTCGCTCGCCAACCCCTATCACGCGGCTTTCGCCAAGGGCGGCGAGGAGTTCGCCAAGTCGGTCGGCGCCAAGTATGAGCAGCTGGTCACGGAAGGCAATTCCCAGAAGGGCATGTCGGATATCAGGGCGCTGCTGCAGCGCACCGGCGGCAAGCTGATCTTGAACGTCGACCCCAACGATTCACCCGACGCGCGCGTCATCGTCGAGGAAGTCCAGAAGGCCGGCGGCTATGTCGTCACCCAATGGAACAAGCCCAACGATCTGCATCCCTGGGACCATAATCCGAACTACGTCGCGCACATGTCGTTCGACGGTGTTCCCGCGGCCAAGACCATCGCCGAAGCGCTGTTCAAGTCGTTCGGCGGTGAGGGCGGTATCGTCGCCATTGGCGGCATCCTGTCCAACGTGCCGGCGATCGAACGCAAACTCGGTCTCGACCAAGCGATCGAAGCTTCGGGCGGCAAGATCAAGCTGCTCGACTTTCAGCCGGCCGACTGGAACGAGCAGAAAGCATTCGAGATCATGCAGGCCTGGATCACGCGCTTCGGCGACGACATAAAGGGAGTGTTCGCTGCCAATGACGGCATGGGCGTCGGGGCGCTCGAGGCCTTGCGGCAGAATGGTCTTGCAGGCAAGGTTCAAGTCGTCGGCCTGGATGGCATCGAGGCGGCGGTCGCAGCGGTCGAGGCCGGAGAATTCGCGGGAACGGTCGCCTGGGATCCGATGTGGACCGGTGGCATGGGCCTGGCGATCCCCTACGCGGTCGCCACCGGCAAGATCGACATTGCCAAGGAACCCAAGGAACACCGGGAGTTCTACGGCACCGCCATCATCGTGACTAAGGATACGGTCGCCGGCTACCGCGCCAATCCAGGCAAGGTCGACTTTAACGATTTTTGGGGCAAGGCGACCGGCCAGATCCAGTATCGGAGCTGAAACCTGTCTCAAGCCTGCCGTGGCAATGTCGCGGCAGGCTACCTGTCGCCACGGCATTGCATTTGGCTCTAATAGACTTGGTTCGGCCTAGCGTCATTTCCGGGAGGTCGGCTTTTTTGGGAGATTTTGACGTGGCCTTAGCTGTTCCGGCAAGCAAGGGCGGATTTGCGAAGTGGCGTGCCGGGGCGCCGCTCGCTGTGCTTGCCGGCCTGTGTATCCTCATCAGCCTCTTCAACGGCAACTTCCTCACCGTTTCCAATTCACTGCGATTGCTGAATACGGCGGCGATCCCGTTGGTTCTCTCCATGGGCGCAACCTTCATCATCCTGATGGGGAGCATCGACCTGTCCGTCGAGGGCGTGATCGCAGTCACCGCCGTCGCGGTCAGCCTGCTCGTCGCCAACGACCTGACCGGGTACGATTACGGCCTGTGGGCGGTGCCGGTCGCAATAATAGCCGGCGGCCTGCTCGGCATGCTCAACGGCGTCCTCCACGTGCGCCTCAAAACGCCATCCTTCATGACTACGCTCGGCGTCGGCTTTGCCGGCGTTGGCATAGCCACCGCCATGCTTGGCGGACAGACGGTGCGTATTTCCGACCAGACTTTCCGCGCCCTGTCGCTCGGTCGGGTCGGCGGCGTACCTATGGCCATTTGGATCGCTTTGGCCACGGTTATTGTCGCCTACATAATCCAGGAGCGCACCCGCATCGGCCGCTGGGTCTATGCCATCGGCACAGACGAGACCACTGCCCGGCAGGCCGGGATCCCGATCGAGCGCACGCGCATCTTGATATTTACCCTCGCCGGCATTTTCTATGGCCTCGGCGGCGTGCTCTCGGCAGCGCAGTTCGGGCAGGGCCACGCGCTTATCAGCCAGGGCCGTCTGTTCACCACCGTCACGGCAGTCGTTGTCGGCGGCACGTCGCTTTCCGGCGGCGTCGGCTCGGTGCTCAACTCGGTCGTCGGTGTGCTCATCGTGGTGGTGCTCGCCAACGGCATGGTACTGATGGGGGTTGAACCGTATATCCAGCAGGGCGTGCAGGGCCTGCTGATTATCGTCGCCGTAGCTCTCTCGCTCGATCGCTCGCGTCTGGATGTGGTGAAATGATGCTTCCCGCTCTCGAGATGAAAGGCATCAGCAAGTCCTTTCCGGGTGTGAAGGCGCTGAACGAAGTTTCCTTCAGCGCCGCCACGGGCGAGGTGGTCGGCCTGATCGGCGAAAATGGCGCCGGCAAGTCGACGCTGCTGAAAATCCTGAACGGGGTCTACAAGCCGGACGCGGGCAGCATCGCCATCGACGGACGCAACGTCGAAATTCGTTCCGCGCGAGACGCCTTTAACAAGGGCATCGCTATGGTGTTCCAGGAACAGTCGGTGATTTCGAGCCTGACTATCGCCGAAAATATCTTTCTCGGCCGAGAAGAAGAGTTCCTTCGTTTCGGCCTGATCTCCAAGGCGCGCATGAACGACGCGGCAGCGCAGGAACTGGAGAAGGTCCGGTTGAAAATTCATCCCGGCACGCTCGCGGCCGATCTGTCCTTCAGCGACCGCCAGATGGTGGAAATCGCCAAGGCGTTGTCGCTCGACAGCCGCATCAAACGCGATGTCACCATTCTCCTGGACGAGCCCACATCGGTGCTCGAACAGAAGGAAGTAGGCATGCTTTTCGACATCGTCCGCGAGCTGAAGCAGCGTGCCTCCATCGTGTTCATCTCCCACCGGCTCGATGAGGTCCTGGCGATTTGCGACCGCATCTACGTCATGCGCGACGGACGCGTCGTGCACGAGACGCCGGCTGCGGGGGCGGATGTCCACACGCTGCACCAACAGATGGTCGGGCGTCAGCTTCAGCACGAGTATTACCGCGAGGAAAAGCAGGCGCAGCCGTCGCCCACAATAGCGCTGAAGGTGGACAAGCTTAGCAAGGCGGGGGTTTTCCACGACGTCAGCTTCGATCTGCACGAGGGCGAAGTTCTTGGCATAGCCGGCGTTATCGGCTCCGGCCGTGAGGCGCTCGCGCGCTGTCTTGCTGGCTACGAAACGGTCGATGGCGGCACCCTCCACATGGGCAGCGAAGCGGTCCGGCTCGCTACGGCGCATGATGCCGTGGGCCGTGGCATCGGCTTTGTTCCCAGTGAGCGGAAGGTGGAAGGCCTCATCACGCCTTTCACAGTCGCCGAAAACATGACACTTGCCTGCCTGTCGAAGTTCACCTCCGGCGGCATTATCAGCGGCACGCGGGAGAGCGCGATCGCCAAGGACTGGATCGCCAAGCTCGGCATCAAGACACCTTCGACAAAAACGATGGTCGTCAGCCTGTCGGGCGGCAACCAGCAGAAGGTCGTTCTGGCGAAATGGCGCATCGCTGGCGTCAAGATCCTGATCCTCGACCACCCGACGCGCGGCATCGACGTTGGCGCCAAGGAGGATGTCTATTCGCTGGTACGTGAGATGACCGCACAGGGCCTCGCGGTCATCCTGCTCGGCGACACACTGGACGAGGTGATCGGGCTGTCGAGCCGAATCCTGGTGATGAAGGACGGCGCAGTCAACGCGACCTTCGACGCGCCCGCCGGCGGCAAGCCGCCCCAGCTCGAAATCATCCAGTACATGATGTGAGATGATGCAACGCGCCACGGAACATATCCGCACCGTGCTTCCACCGGCCGTTCTGGTGGGCATGGTGCTCGTTATCGGCCTCTACGACCCGACCTTCTTCTCGGTGTCGAATTTCGAAACCGTCATCTCCGACACGATGAGCCTGTTCCTCATGGCTACGGGGCTCACGCTCGTCATCATGATGGGTGGCATAGATCTTTCGGTGCAGGCGGTCGCGTCGATGGCAAGTTGCATCCTCGCCGCCTATCTGCCGGAGCTCGGCTTCCTTGCGATTCCGCTGGCGGTGCTTGGGGGCACGATAGCGGGGCTCGGCAGCGGCTTCGTCTCGATCGCGTTGCGCATTCCGTCCTTCATCGCGACCCTTGCGGCGGGCGGGCTCGTCACCAGCGCGGCCTATTGGTTCTCCAACACGCGCTCTGTCGACATCGCCGAAGATCTGACCAGCCGATATCTGCATTGGGCGGTCGGCACGACAGCCGGGATCTCGAACGACATCTGGGTCGGCGCCGTCTTCCTGATAGTCCTTGGCGTCCTGCTCGGCGCGACGCCTTTCGGCCGCTATGTGCGCGCTATTGGCGCCCAGGAGCGCGCGGTGATTGCGTCGGGGATAAACGTCAACCGGGTCAAGATCGCAACCTTCATGTTGTCCGGAACTATGGCGGCCGTGGCGGGCGTCATGATGGCGGCACGCCTCGGTTCGGGCTCCCCCACGCTCGCCAACGAATTCCTTCTGCCGGCGATCGCCGCTGTCATCGTTGGCGGCACGGCGATCACCGGCGGCGTTGGCTCCATTTGGCGTACGTTGGTCGGCGCGCTGATCATCCAGGTGGTGCGGATAGGCATGACCTTCATGGGCGTGTCGGTCTTCACCCAGCAGATCGTTTTCGGCTTCATCCTCGTCGCCGCGGTCGCGGTGACCATGGACCGGAAAAAAATCCTCGTCATCAAGTGAGCGAGGGGCGCGCCCCGTGGGCAGCCGGCCCGCAAAGTTCAGGAGCAGACACATGGACAAAAAAACCCCGCATCATGCATTGCCGGCCAGCCCCCGAGATTTCGGTTTTTTCGTCGATGGGCATTGGATTGAGCCGGGATCGCGAGAGACCGTTGTCCGGCTGAGCCCGGCTCATGACGTTCCCGTCACGTGCATCACGCGATGCACGAAAGATGATCTCGACCATGCCGTCACCGTCGCGCGCGAGGCTTTCGCCGACCGCCGTTGGTCGGGTCTTGCCGGCACCGATCGGGCCGCGGTGCTACTGAAGGCGGCTGCCGGCATCCGCGGTCGGCTCGACGAGCTGTCGTTGCTGGAAACGCTCGAGACGGGCAAACCGATCTCCCAGTCGCGGGGGGAGGTGGAGGGTGCTGCCGCCATTTACGAATATGCAGCGGGCGCCGCCCGTGCCTTGCATGGCGACACGTTCAACAATCTCGGCGACAGGATGCTTGGCCTCGTTACGCGTGAGCCGATCGGCGTCGTCGGGCTGATCACGCCGTGGAATTTCCCCTTCTTCATCCTTGCTGAGCGGGTCCCTTTCATTCTGGCGGCCGGCTGCACCATCGTCGCCAAGCCGAGCGAGGTGACGTCGGCGACGACGCTGGTGATGGCCGAGATCCTCGCCAATGCTGGCCTGCCGGATGGCGTGTTCAACGTGGTCACCGGCAGCGGCAGCGACATCGGCCAAGCGATGACGGAACATGCCGGGATCGATATGGTGTCCTTCACCGGTTCGACTGAAGTCGGGCGACGAGCGCTTCTGGCTTCGGCAGGCAACTTTAAAAAGCTGGGTCTGGAGCTTGGCGGGAAGAACCCGCAGATCGTCTTTGCGGATGCCGATCTCGACGACGCCGCGGACGGTGTGGTGTTCGGCACGTGCTTCAACGCCGGCCAGTGCTGCGTCGGGGGCAGCCGCCTGGTGGTCGAACGGTCGATCGCGGCAGACTTCGAAAAGCTTCTGGCTGAGAAGTTTTCCCGCATCCGGGTCGGCGATCCGCTCGATCCGGAAATCCAAGTCGGCGCGATCATCACCAACGCGCAGAAGGATTCGATCCTCGGCCATATCGCCGGCGGCCTCAAGGGAGGGGCGCGGCTTGTCTGCGGCGGCGAAGCGATGAAGAACGGCATGGCCGGCCAGTTCATCCAGCCTACGCTGTTTGCCGATGTCGGGCGCGACATGGCCATTGCGCGCGAGGAAATATTCGGACCAGTTTTGACAATCTTGCCTTTCGATACATTCGAGGAGGCGGTGGAGATTGCCAACGATACGATCTACGGATTGGCGGCCAGCATCTGGACCAAGAACCTCGACAAGGCGCTGCAGGCGATGCGACTTGTTCGGGCCGGTCGCGTCTGGATCAACACCACGATCTCAGGCGGGCCGGAACTGCCGATCGGCGGGTTCAAGCAATCGGGAAGCGGCCGCGAAACCGGCATCTACGGCGTCGAGGAATACACAGAGGTGAAATCAGTTCACATCACGCTCGGCAAGCGTGATCACTGGGTCTCGTAATGGCGGAAGACAGGTTCGACTACATCATCGTCGGTGGCGGGTCGGCGGGTTGTGTGCTGGCCGCGCGCCTCAGCGAAGACCCGTCCGTGCGCGTGCTCCTGCTGGAAGCGGGTGGCAAGGACACGCATCCTTACATCCACATGCCCGCCGGCTTTGCCAAGATGACAGCCGGGCCACTGACCTGGGGTCTGAAGACTGCGCCGCAGAAACACGCGAACAACCGAGAGATTCTGTATGCACAGGCCCGCGTGCTCGGCGGCGGCAGTTCGATCAACGCCGAGGTATTCACCCGCGGACATGCGGCAGACTATGACCGCTGGGCCAATGACGAAGGCTGCCCCGGCTGGTCGTCGGCTGAAGTGAAGCCCTATTTCCTGCGCTCCGAAGGCAACGAGATCTTCGCCGGCGAGCACCATGGCACAGAGGGTCCGCTCGGCGTCTCCAACCTTCAGACACCCCAGCCGATTACCCGCGCCTTCGTGCAGTCCTGTCAGCAATTCGGCATCCCGTACAATCCGGATTTCAACGGGCCGGTGCAGGAGGGCACAGGTATCTACCAGATGACGATCCGCAACGCGCGTCGCTGTTCGGCGGCCGTTGCCTATCTACGGCCAGCGCTCGGCCGAAAGAATCTGATCGTCCAGACAGGCTGCCTGACCAACCGCATCCTGTTTTCGGGCAGCCGCTCAACGGGCGTCGAATATCGCCAGAATGGGCAAGTGCGGACGGCAAGAGCCGCGGAAATCGTGGTGACGGCCGGTGCCATAGGGTCGCCGAAGATCATGATGCTGTCCGGCATTGGTCCCGCGACACATCTGGAGGCGCGTGGCATAGAGGTGGTGCACGATTTGCCGGGTGTCGGCCAGAATCTGAACGACCATTTCGGCGTCGACATCGTCTACGAGCTCAAGGGCTCAACGAGCCTCGACAAATACGACAAGCTGTACTGGATGCTCTGGGCCGGCCTACAGTACGTACTGTTCAAAACCGGGCCGGTGACCTCGAATGTCGTGGAAGGCGGGGCGTTCTGGTATTCCGAGAGGTCAGAGCCCATCCCCGATCTGCAATTCCATTTCCTGGCCGGCGCGGGTGTCGAGGCGGGGGTGCCCGCGATCCCGTCCGGGTCCGGCTGCACGCTGAATTCCTATGTGTTGCGCCCAAAAAGCCGCGGGTCGGTGACGCTTCGCAGCGCTGATCCGGCCGACGCGGCGATCGTCGACCCGAATTTCATCGCCGATCCGGATGATTTGAGAGCTGCGGCCGAGGGAGTCAGGATCAGTCGGGAGATCATGAACCAGCCTGCGCTTGCCAAATATATCAAGCGCGAGCATTTTCCCGGCAAGGATGCGAAGACCCAAGCCGATTTCGAGGCCTATGCACGCGCATTCGGGCGGACGTCCTATCACCCGGCCGGCACATGCAAGATGGGCTCGGACGACCTAGCGGTGGTCGATCCGCGACTCCGCGTCCGCGGTCTCGACGGCATCCGTATCTGCGACTCCTCGATTATGCCGAGCCTTGTCGGCTCCAACACCAATGCCGCCACGATCATGATCGGAGAAAAGGCCAGCGATCTGATCCGCGGCAATCGATAGCCTCAGGCTCGGCCCTCCACCCCTTCGGAGCCGGGAAGTCAACGTCAAGCGTTTCAATCCCACTCCGGCGCCCATGCGACGGCGGCCTTGCCGACGATGCGGTAGTTGGTGGCGGTCATCGCGTCGATGCGCGCCATGTCGACGCTCGAAAGGGTGAAATTCATTGTGTCGAAGTTAGCCTGGATGTTGGCCGGCTTGGTCGACATGGTGTTGATGGACACGCCCTTCTGTAGGATCCAGCGGAGCACGATTTGCGCTGGGCTCTTGCCGTAGACTTCAGCAAGATCCGTAAAAAGGGGATAGCTGAAGACTTTGCCCCGCGCGACGGAGCAGAAAGAGGAGAGGGGAATCCCCGTTTCCGTCGCCGCAGCCAGCAGCTTGTCCTGATTCAGAAGCGGATGGAACTCGACCTGGTTGGTCGCGAGGGGCGTGTCGATGGTGCGCGCCGCGTCCCGCATCATTTGCGCCGTGTGATTGGACAGTCCGATGTGCCGGGCAAAGCCGTTGCTCCGGGCTTTCTCCAGCAATTTAACCGGCCCGGTAACCGCGCCGCCGATGGGCGGCCAATGCAGAAGCAGCACATCGACATAATCCAGCCGCAGATCCTTCAGACTTTTCTCAACCGAAGGCAGGAACCGGTCCTCGCCGAAATTTTCAGGATGAACCTTGGTCGTCACGCAAAGTTCGTCCCTGGGGACGCCGGTTTCGGCGAGGCCTGCGCCGACATCGGTCTCATTGCCGTACATTTGCGCCGTATCGAAGGAGCGGTAGCCGACATCGACCGCTGTCTTCATCGCGCCGGTGAGTTCGGCGCCCCTGAGCGGAAAGGTGCCAAACGACCGCTGGTAGGTCTTCTGGAAATAGATGCTCAAAGCAACCTCCTCATCCGAGCGGGGCGACGGTCCTGCAGCGCTTTTCGCACCATTTGGTTACTTATTATCCGCATCCAGAACTAATTTCAAGCACGGCGTCGACGAAATGCCCTGGAGATCGGAGAACAAGATTTGCAATCGGATATGATAGAGGAATGTTTCAGCAACGGCTTGATCGCAAACATCGTTTCCCGTATGGTAATAACCATCTAGTTATTTAATACAATGCGCGGTTCCGACCCTCGGGAGGTGAGAATGTCCAAGATCAAGAGCGCGGCCGAGGCAGCTGCGCTGATCCCGAACGGAGCGATCGTCGCAGTAAATTCCTCAAGCGGACTTTGCTGCCCTGATGCCGTTCTCGCTGCCATCGGCGAGCGGTTCCGTAAGGAGCGTGCGCCGCGCAATCTCACCATGCTGCACCCGATCGCGGCCGGAGACATGTTCGGCACCAAAGGCATCGACCACCTCGCACAGCCCGGGTTGATTTCGACGATAATCGGTGGCTCCTATCCTTCCGGACCATCCTCGGCCGAGCCGCCTTTGATCTGGCAGATGCTTGGAGAGAACGAGGTCGCGGCCTACAATGTCCCCAGCGGCATCATGTTCGATATTCTGCGCGAAGCCGCCGGCATGCGCCCAGGCGTGCTGACCAAGGTTGGCCTCGACACCTTCGTCGACCCAGATCTCGACGGCTGCGCCATGAACGATGCGGCGAGGCGGAAACCCATCGTCAAGAAGGTCCGGTTCGAGAGCGACGAGTGGCTGTTCTTTCCTGCAATTAAGCCCGACGTCGCAATCATTCGCGCCAGCACTGCCGACGAGCGCGGCAATCTGACGTTCGAGCATGAGGGGGCCTATCTCGGGGCCATGGAACTGGCGCTTGCGGCCCGCAACTGTGGCGGCATCGTCATTGCCCAGGCCAAGCGAATTGCACAGGCCGGAACGCTACGTCCGCACGATGTGCGGGTGCCCAGCATTCTTGTCGACTGTATTGTCGAGGCGCCAGACCAGCTTCAGACGACTGCGACTGTCTACGATGCGGCGATATCGGGCGAACTGTTCCGGCCGCTGGACACGTTCAGCATTCCCGATTTTGATGTCGCGAAAGTCATTGCCCGTCGTGTTGCCATGGAGCTGGAACCCGGCTGGGCCGTGAATATCGGCTTCGGCATTTCGGCCAATGTCCCGCGTATCTTCCTTGAGGAGGGGCGCCACGGCGATGTCACCTGGGTGATCGAACAGGGTGCGGTCGGCGGCATACCGCTGCTCGACTTCAAATTTGGATGCTCGTCAAACGCCGAGGCCTTTGTCGCCTCGCCGCACCAGTTCACCTATTTCCAGGCCGCCGGATTCGACGCTTCGCTGCTGTCCTTCCTGCAGATCGACAGGCATGGCTCCGTGAATGTATCGAAGCTCTCCGTGCGGCCGCATGTGACGGCCGGCGCCGGTGGGTTTGTGGATATAACGTCGCGCGCTCGTAAGATCGTCTTTTCTGGCTATTTTAACGCCGGAGCGAAATTCTCGATCGCCGACGGCAAGCTCGTCATCGACAAGGAGGGAAAGATCGCGAAGATGGTCGAAGAGGTGGAGCAGGTATCCTTTTCGGGCAAGCGAGGTGTTGCGCAGGGCCAGGACGTTACCTACGTCACTGAGCGCTGTGTTATCAAACTTTCGCCCGAGGGACTCGTCGTCACGGAAGTCGCGCCGGGGATCAATATTCGAGACGACATCCTTGTGCGGGCAGAGTTTCCCCTGACGATTGCTTCCGACGTCAAACCGATGGCGGACGCGCTTTTCAGGCCGGAGAAGTTTGGGTTGAATCTGGAGCAGGCCTAATCGGTCAGCCAGCTATCTGCGCCCGCAACATCATCAGTTCGTTGGTGCCGGACTGAACCGTTTCGCCTTTTTGGTTCATCACCTCGAATTTCAGTTTCGCGATTCCGCGCTCGGGTTTGGCGGTTGGCCGCTTGTCGAGCACAGCGATGACAGCATGGATCGTGTCGCCGGCGAAGACAGGCCTGTTGAACGACCAGTTCCAGCCGAGCGAAGCCACGGCCTCGAGCCGTGAAGCAGACTGGTTCTTCAGCCCGTCTGTCAAGGAAAGAACGAGGAGGCCGTGTGCGACGCGCCGCGGAAAGCCGAGTTTTTGCGCGGCCGCGTCCGACATATGGATATCGAAGAAATCGCCCGACAGTTCAGCGAAGCGGTCGATATGGCTTACTTCGACGACAAGTTCGGGCGTGGCGAACCAATCGCCCGGTACCAGATCGTCATAGGCGTAGGAGCGGTGTTCCAGCATGCGCTTGCGTTCCATCGCATCGCCTCCTGCTGTCAGGCTGGGGTTGGCGCATCCTCGCGCAACAGGCCCTTTTTCTTCAAATCGGCCCACATTTCGCCAGGGATGGGGTGGCTGAACCAGTCGAGGTTCTTGCTGAGCTGCTCCACCGTGCGCGTTCCGGCGATAAAGGAGGGGATCGCCGGATGCGCCACGACGAACTGCATGGCTGCAGCCGGCAGGGGCACACCATGCTCTCTGCAGACGGCCTCTATGCCGGCGACGCGCTTCATGATCTCGGCGGGCGCCGGTGAGTAGTTGTACTTCGCGCCCTCGACGGCACCTGTCGCCAAAATGCCAGAGTTGAACCCGCCGCCGACAACGACGGCTGCGTTGCGCTCCTGGCAAAGCGGCAGGAAGACATCGAGCGCTTCCTGTTCGAGCAGCGTGTAGCGCCCAGCCAGGAGGAAACAGTCAAAGTCGCGCTGCTTCAGAGCTTCGTGGCAGACCTGCCATTCGTTGACGCCGACGCCGATCGCCTTGACCACGCCTTGGTCGCGCAGTTTTGCGAGCGCCTTCCAGCAGCCATCCATCGCCGTCTTGAAGACTTCCGGCTGATCCGCGCCGCGCGTGAAGACATCGATGTCGTGGATGAAGCAGATGTCCATGCGCTCGAGCGCCAGCCGCTGCAGGCTGTCCTCGAAAGCTCTCATGGTGCCGTCATAGCTGTAGTCGAAAATCACTTCGTTCGCGGCGGCATTCACCCATGGCGCAAAATTGATCTCCGAGCGCTTCTTCGGTTTCAGGACGCGCCCGACCTTGGAAGACAGCACGAACTGGTCACGGTCTTTCCATCGAAGCGAATGACCCGTCCGCAACTCGGAAAGTCCATTGCCATAGTACGGCGCGGTGTCGAAGTAGCGCACGCCGGCGTTCCAGGCGTGCTGGATCATGCCGTCCGACGTCATTTCATCGATTTCGCTGAAGATGTTGCCGATCGGCGCTGTGCCGAACGCAAAAGCGGTCACGTTGATATCGACGCGCCCGAATTTTCTTTTATCGCCCGCTTGCATCCATTCCTCCGATTGGTAACGGTCTGGTTAGTTATCTTATCGAAGGCGGTCCAAATGGCAATAGCGATAGGCCAGAGGGAGGGTCTCCGACAGCCGTTGACGATAGCTTGACGAGGGACACACCCGGTGTTATTTAGTAACTAAATAGTTACATAAATGCTGGATAGGTGAGGCGATGTATCTGGGCGCAACGCACGAGCAGGTGCGAGACATGGCGAGGCAGTTCGCCGAGGATGTGATCCGCCCGCAAGCTGAGGCGCTCGATCGGGAGGAACGATTTCCCGCCGAACTGTACCTGCAAATGGGAGAGCTTGGACTTTTCGGGATCGGCGTGCCCGAAGAGGAGGGCGGACCTGGTTTCGATACGCTTGCCTACGCCCTTGTCATGGAGGAGCTTTGCAAAGGTTATGCATCGGTGGCCGATCAGTGCGGCTTGGTCGAACTGGTGAGCTCGCTCCTTGTGCGCCATGGCACCGCGACGCAGAAGACACAATGGCTAAAGCCGCTTCTGAGTGCAGAGAAAAAAGGCGCCTATTGCATCACCGAGCCTGAAGCCGGAACAGACGTGTCTGGGATCCGAACCACTGCGGATCGCGATGGCTCGGGCTGGCGACTGAATGGCGGCAAGATCTGGATTCACAACGCGCCGGTGGCAGATGTCGGATTCGTGCTTGCTCGCACCAACAAGGCCGCTGGCCACAAGGGCATGAGCATTTTCATTGTTGATCTGACGTCCAAGGGGGTGGAGCGTGGCCCCAAGGAACACAAGATGGGGCAGCGTGCCAGTCAGGTCGGTGCGCTCAATTTCACCGATGTGGCGCTGCCATCCGAGGCTCTTCTTGGCGAGGAGGGGCGGGGCTTCCACATGATGATGAGTGTTCTGGACAAAGGGCGCGTCGGAATAGCCGCGCTTGCAGTCGGACTTGGCCAGGCCGGTCTGGAAGCTGCGCTTGAGTACGCCCAGCAACGCAAGCAGTTCGGTTCGAAGATCAGCGAATTCCAGGGTGTACAATGGCTTCTGGCAGATATGGCTAAGGACATCGAAGCGGCCCGCCTCCTGGTCCACAGCGCCGCTGTCAAGATGGATCGCGGAGAGAATGCAACCAAAGCATGTTCCATGGCCAAGTGCTTCGCCAGCGATATGGCGGTAGCGCGCACCGCCGACGCGGTACAGGTTTTCGGGGGCAGCGGCTATATACGCGGCTTCGAGGTTGAACGCCTTTATCGTGACGCCAAGATTACGCAGATATACGAAGGCACAAACCAGATTCAGCGCATGATCATCGCGCGGGAACTGGTCAAGCACGGCGCGCGCGCATGAGCTCCGTTCGCCAAGCTGCTTTTATCACGGGCTCGAGTCGCGGCATCGGTCTGGCGACGGCGATGGAACTCGCGCGCAATGGCTTCGACATCGCTCTGAATGGACCGATCGAGGATGCTGAGCTTGCAGCAGCAGAAAAAGCAGTGGCCGCCGAAGGCGCCAAAACCGTCAGAGTGCCGGGCGACGTCAGTGTGACCGCTTCTCACGCAGCGATGCTGGAGCAAGTCGAAGCCGCTATCGGACCGCTGTCGACACTGGTCAACAATGCGGGCGTGTCGGTGCTGAACCGCGGTGACCTCCTGGATGTGTCGGAGGACAGCTACGATCGCTGCATGGCGGTCAATGCGAAGGCGCAGTTCTTCATGTCGCAGGCTTTTGCGCGATTGCTTGTAAGTCGGACCCGGGATGACGGCCGCTTTTACAGTCTCATCAACGTATCTTCCTCCAACGCCGTTGCTGTAGCCGTGCAGCGCGGTGAATATTGCGCGTCAAAGGCCGCTGCGGCGATGATCGCCAAGGTGTTCGCAGTGCGTCTCGGCGGCGAGGGGATCGCTGTCTACGATATCCAGCCCGGCGTGATCGAGACCGACATGACCCGGGTAGCGCGGGACATGTATCAAAAACGGATCTCCGAACAAGGCCTAACGCTTTTTCCGCGGCTCGGCCACCCGTCCGAAATCGGTCGCATTATCGCAACGCTTGCAACAGGTGGTCTGCCCTATACGACCGGGCATGTGATCTCCGCTGATGCCGGCATGCTTGTGTCGCGTTTCTGAGGTCAAAATGAATATCCAGCTTCCCGACGATCGAGGCATTCCTTCCCAGTACTCACTGATTGGAAAACCCATTGAAGCAACGCCGCTTGGCAAGGATTCTTGTCGCGTTGTGCTCTCAGCTGCGCACGTTGTGGCCAATTCTTTCACGGACCAGGATCCCTCCGGTCCGGCGGTTGTTGACTGGGAGGCCACGATGGCCTTCCGCCGTCATCTCGCAAGTCTCGGCCTTGGGATTGCGGAAGCCATGGATACTGCGCAACGCGGCATGGGCCTCGACTGGCCAGTCGCGCTCGAATTGATACGCCGGACAAAGTCCGAACTTCCCGATGCGCTTGTATTTAACGGTGCAGGAACCGACCATCTCGAGGCCGACGCAGCGCGTTCGCTTGACGATGTTCGTTGTGCCTACTTCGAGCAGGTCGAGGCGATTCAGAAGATCGGCGGCCGGATTATTCTGATGGCGAGCCGGGCGCTTGCGAAGGTCGCAGCAACGCCGACAGATTATGAAGCCGTCTATCGCGATGTGCTGGCGCAGTGCGAGGGCAAGGTCATCCTGCATTGGTTGGGCGACATGTTTGATCCCGCGCTTGCCGGCTATTGGGGCGCGGACAAATTCGACGAGGCACTGGAGACCTGCCTTGCCGTAATCGGCGAAAACCGGGACAAAGTCGACGGTATCAAGATATCGCTGCTCGACAAGGACAAGGAGATCGCGATGCGGCGCCGGCTGCCGACCGGCGTCAAAATGTATACGGGCGACGACTTCAATTATCCCGAACTGATTGAAGGTGACGATAGCGGCCACTCCCATGCACTGCTTGGCATATTCGATCCGTTGGCGCCCGCCGCCGCTTATGCCATATCGAGGCTTGGAGCCGGCGACGTAGCCGCCTTCCGACGAACCCTCGATCCAACTGTTCCGCTCGCCCGTCTGATCTTCCGCGCTCCGACCCGCTTCTACAAGACGGGTGTGGTATTCTTGGCCTGGTTGAACGATTTCCAGGACCATTTCGTAATGCTGAATGGTGCGCAGGCGATGCGGCCACTTCCTTATTTCGTCGACATTTTCAAGCTCGCCGACGCAAATGGCCTCTTGCGCAATCCTGATCTGGCGGTAGCGCGTATGCGCAAACTGCTTGCGGTGTATGGCGTCTGAGGGGGCACGACATGCGTGATTTCGCAAAGGATCACTCAGCCCTTGCCCTGAATACCGCGACTCTCGGCCATAATGTCGAAAGTCAAGGAGCGGGCTGGCCTCCGGAACGGGTAATCGATGCCTGTGCGGAACGCGGCTTCGGAGCTATCACCTTTTGGCGCCGCGAGATCGGGGGGAGAGCGGTCGAGATCGGCGAGCGCACGAGAGCCGCCGGGCTTTCCGTCAGCGGTCTGTGCCGTTCACCATTTCTGGTCGGTCCGCTCGCGCCACCGACCCGGCACGCTGTTCTCGATGATTTTCACTCGTCGATTGACATGGCGGCCGGCCTGAAAGCAGCCTGTCTCACGATTTGCGTAGGCGGCGTGGTGGCAGGCACGCACAGTATGGCGGAGAGCCTGAAGCGGGTTGCGGAAATCATTGCGGAAGTCGCGCCTTACGCCGCGCAATCGAATGTGACGCTGGCTCTCGAGCCGCTGAACCCCGTCTATGGCGGAAACCGCTCGTGCCTGGTCACCGTGCGTGACGCAGTCCAGCTCTGTGAAACGATCGACCATTCGGCAATCGCCATCGCGGTCGACGTCTATCATGTCTGGTGGGATCTCTCGCTTGGTGCGGAACTAAAGCGCGCCGGCGCGGTCCGGATCGCCGGATATCACCTTTGCGACTGGCTCGCCGACACGCGTGACGTGCTTCTGGACCGCGGCATGATGGGCGATGGTGTGGCAGACCTCAAGGCTTTGCGCCGGGCTGTCGAGGAAGCCGGCTACACCGGTCCTTGCGAGGTGGAAGTTTTCTCTGTGAACAATTGGTGGAAGCGAGATCCCAACGATGTTTTGGACATCTGCGTCGAAAGGTTCAAGACAGTTTGTTGAGGAATCGAAGATGCGTCGAATCTGAAGAAGAGTCCGATCTTAAGAGGAGGCGAACTGAACACCGATGGCATCGAATATGACACACAGCGCCCGGTCCGCGATGCAGCGGTTGTGGTGCCGCCAGACCTCACCAGAGAAGAGTCGCCAAACGCCTCCCCAGCGCAGATTTTGCGTGAAAGTCCGAGATGTGACCAGAGCGATGGTGTTTGAGGCCTTTTTGGTTCTTAATTCGGAATGGCTGGCCGAAGAGGACCTGTTCTTGGCTCGTTTGTCAGGACCGGGCTGACGCGCGTTTCTCGTCGGCTGTCAGACGAGGATCGACGACCACGTCCATCGGCGATGCATAAAACGCCTCCGCGTCCGTCAGCGCCGGTCCATAATGTGGCGCCTGCGAAACCCCGCCGTACGCCGGCCTGCAGCCGCTTGTCCGCATCGGAAGATTCGACACTGGACTTTTCGGCCGCCGGGCTTCCTTGAACCGCGTAGGCAAGCCCCCGGCGTTCGGCATAGTCGATGGCCGCCTGAGCCGTCGGAAAATCGAGTTCCACCTGGGTCAGCGTGTCTGCGCCTCCCGTGTAACCCATCAGGGGCTCGATGACGGGCGCGGTACGCCTCTCGAACACCAGCCGCCAGCCCTTCGGCTGCGCACGGCCCGAGGTCATGACTGAGCGGCAAGGCTTGTAAATCCGTGCGACCGCATCACGCGGGAACTCGGATCGGCCGAACAACGGCGCTCGCCCGCATTTGTCGTTGCCGGTCCGATATTTTCTACGGCTGGTGTGACTTCGCTTTCTTGCTTCTGCATCACTCATCCGTCCCATTTTTGGCGAAGGATGCGCCGGAGGCAGCGGCCTGCCGCCTCCGACTTGGTCCATGCGTCAGTGGGTGATCGGGATGCGCTTCACCTTCGACTGCGCGTTCGGGTTCTTCGGTAGCGTCAGGGTCAGGACGCCATTGGCAAAGGACGCCTTGACCTTGTCGTCCTCGACCTCGTAGCCGAGGGGTATGCGCCGCTCGAAGCGACCATAGAAGCGCTCGGAGTAGTGCTTCTCGTCGGTCTCCGACCGCCTCTCGCCACGCAGGGTCAGCACGTCCTCGTCAAGCAGGACTTCGATATCCTTCTCTTCCATACCGGGGACTTCGGCGGTGACGCGAAGCTCATTATCCGACTCCGAAATCTCCACCTTCGGCCAGCCGCTATCGAAAGGCGAAAGCTGCCCCGCAGTAGGCAAGCGCGTGTCGAAGCTCCTCAACATATCGTCAAAGAGCCGGTTTACCTCGCGGTGAAGCGAAAAGAACGGGTCGCCACCGCTATAGATGCTCGGGGCCTGGTTGTTGTTGCGGCCCCACGGGATAAGGTCACGCATGTTCATCTTCATCACCTCCACGTTCAACCGCGCGGCACCGGGCGATTGCGGGTGCCTGTCGCTTCTGATTCACGCCGACTTCAGGCTGCGTTCTTTTCGGCCTCGATCTGCCGCGGCGCTGCCTTTGCCGTACTGCCGGCGATGGCGATCCGGCGCGGCTTCATCTCTTCGGGAAGCTCGCGCTTGAGATCGATGTTCAGCAGCCCATTGTCCAGGCTGGCGCCGACGACCTTCACATGGTCGGCCAGTTCGAACCGACGCTCGAAGCCGGGCCCGGCTATGCCGCGATAGAGATACTGGCCGTCATCGTCGCCAGATGACCCTCTCACAACCAACAGGTTAGGTTGATGAGTGATGGTCAGCTGATCCCGCGAGAAGCCGGCGACCGCCATGGTGATGCGATAGGCGTCTTCACCAGTCTTGGCGATGTCATAGGGCGGCCAATTGTCTATCGCAGTGACACGGCTCGCATTTTCCAGCATGTTGAAAATGCGGTCGAAGCCGATGCTGGACCGGAACAGAGGGGTAAAATCGAGGTTTGTCCTCATAGCCACATCCTCCTTTGAGCAACATGGAACATGGATACAAGGAGACGCCAAGAGAGCCTTGACGCCTCCTGGACCTGCGCCGACCCCATCTGGCGACCGGCGATTAATTATTTATAACAGTGCTTTACGTGTTCAAGGGGGGCTATAGGAAAATTTTCAGCCAGACGACTGGTCGCTAAGAACACGTCTATCCCGCCCGCCGGCCAATCCTCGCCGGCGGGCGGATGCCTCGGATGAAGAGCGTGGCTGCGCTCCACTCAAAGTCGATCGACGGATGCTGTAAAACCGGTGACCGCGATGCTGTCGATCTCACGACCGTGACCGGCGCCGGGAAGCTTCTCCAATTGATCCAATTGGCGCAACGCGTCCATGATGGCATCGAAGCTGACCGGTTCGGTTGCTCCCGGCGGCATGCGCTGCGCCGGCACCGATTCCACTGCACAGGCGTCCGATGCCCAGGACGAAAGGATTGCACGCTTCTCCTGGACGTCCAGCGTCACGTCAGTCAGCACGTCCTGAGGTCGCTCGAAATGCCGTGCTGGATGGAGCAACCGGTCAAGAAAAACATCAGGGCCCTCGGGCCCGATTGGGGGAAAACTCGTCGAAATGGCTCCTTCCATCGATGGTCCTCCGCTTTGAATAGTCTCCTCTGTTGATGTCATCTTTGGTGGCTCTCGCGATTTCCACCAGCCGAAATTTTGGAGAGTTTCGACCAAATTTCAATGGCCCCGCAACGCCACATCCTCGCAGTTCCGCCCGCCATCAACATTGTTTCGAACCGGTGAGACAATCGGCGTGAATGTCAGTTCTTGCGCCTGGGACAAGTCGCGCGGCAGCGCCAGGGCGGTCGGGCGGGAGAACCAATCATTTCTTACATTTCCAGGAAGCGACTGTGCATTGGCTTGGTCGCAGGAATTTTGATGCTCTCGGCTGGCGGCTTTGCTCCGGTTTCAGCACAGGAAATCCCGAACGACTTCAGCGCAATCCTGCGTCAGAAGCTGCCGGCCGTGGTCGCGATCACGACGAGGCAGATCATCCAGGACCAAACGATGCTCGACGATTTTCTCAACCCCTTCGACAGCCGCGGGCCTGCCCAGCCGCAGGTGCGAGAAGCTCTTGGCTCCGGCTTCGTGGTCAGTCCGGAGGGCTACATCGTCACCAACAATCATGTCGTGGCCGACTCCACCGAAATCCACGTCGTATTCTCCGATAAGGAGACTTCGCCCGCGCGACTTGTGGGCCGCGATCCAGCAACCGACATCGCGGTGCTGAAGGTCGATCCACGCCCCAACATGACGACCACCGCCTGGGGTGACTCTGACGCAATGCAGCCGGGGCCTGGACGATCGCGATTGGCAGTCCCTTCGGGCTCGGGGGAACCGTGACCGTCGGCGTTCTTTCCGCCCGCTCGCGCGACATCCAAGCCGGCCCTTACGACGATTTTCTCCAGACAGACGCCTCGATCAACAGAGGCAATTCCGGCGGCCCCCTGTTTAACGCGCGCGGCGAAGTGATCGGGGTCAATACGGCCATCGTCTCTCCGTTTGGCGGCAGCATAGGCATCGGTTTCGCCGTGCCGTCCCGAACCGCACGGAGCGTCGCCGATCAGCTGATCCGCACCGGCCGGATCGAGCGCGGGTTCATCGGAGTGCGTCTCCAGGAGGTGACGCCGTCGCTTGCCCAGGCGCTTGGCATATCGAGCACCAAGGGAGCGCTGGTCGCCTCGGTCGAGCCCGGCAGTCCGGCAGACAAGGCCGGCTTGCAATCGGGGGATGTGATCACCCGGTTCAACGACAAGGACATTCAGGGCGTCCATGACTTGACGCTGGCGGCAGCTAACGAAAAGCCGGGGTCGAAAGCCACGCTGACAAGGAACCGCGGCGGCTCCCAGCAGGAGGTGGAACTGACCCTCGGTCAACGCAAGGACGAGGAGGTACAGACCCGTGTCGTTCCTAGTCCGGAAGCGGCGGACCAACGCCTCGGGCTGTCGCTCAGCCCCATTCCGGACGAAGCGCGCCAGCAACTCGGTCTGCAGCCGGGTACCACCGGCGTGTTTATCCAGGAAGTGGCGCCGAATAGCCCCGCCGCCGAGAACGGCCTTCGACCTGGCGACGTGATTGTCTCGGCCAACAACCGGGATGTGGCACAGCCGTCAGATATCCAGGAGGAGTGGGCAAGATCCCGGCAGCAGCACAAGCCCATTCTGTTGCGCATAAACAGGCAAGGACAATCCCTCTTCATTGCCCTAGCTGCTTCCTGACGTAGCGTGCGTCGAAACCAAAAATGTGGCAAAGTTTCCGTTCCGTATCCGAAAGAACGGAAGCAGGTCGCCGGAGCCCAAACATCACTCCAGCCGCCTCCTCCCATCTCGCGCGCGGCAAAAAGCAGCCAGCCGGCCGCGGCTCCCATCATCGTCCGCACTTGAGCAGCTCGTGCCGAGCCCGTGTCAATTTTGACGCACTCCGTTCCTACATAGCGTGACAGAAGACCTTCGCCGCGTTGGCGATGATGAAGACCGGCCTTGCCGGAACCGCGCAGCGAGCGCCCTTCCCGAAGACGCCATATGACCACATCTCGCACGGTCATTGTTGAGACGGCAGCGTCAAAGTTCGCCGCATCACTTGCAACGAGTTCTGGAAAATCAGGCCGGACTTGAGGCCAGCGAATGATAACGTCAGGTCGGCTCGCCGTGTTCTGCATCGCTCGTTGTCGATGAGTGGCGATCATAATCGATGGGCGGGGCAACATAACTTCGGCCTCGGCTCTGCCGAACTCCCTGCCGATTTGGAATGCCGCTGAAAGCTGTCTCATGAACGGAGGGCGGCACGTATTTTGGAGGCATCGTTGGATCTTCCCGCTTTCATTTAGTCGACAATAGCTGGTCCGCTTGGAACGGCAGTCCGTCACCGTTCAAAAGCCACCCGTCGAGGCGGCCTTTTCATTAGGAACCCCTCCACATGACCAAACCCACCCGAACGCGCCGCGGCGCCAACACCGACGTGCGTGCGACCGTGAAGCGGCAGCACCTGCAGGTTCAACACTGGCTTTCGCAGGCGATGCCGTCTTTGTCGCGGTCTAGCTTGCGGCCCCAAGAGCAGTTGGCTAGGTACCAACTTGCTTCATCGCACGAGCTGATTTGGGAACAGGTGCGCCGCGGCTCGCATGAATAGCCGCTTTGTGCGACCTGATGGCGGTTGATTAAGCCAAGCGGCTGGTTAGAAAGCGGCCGGTTGTCGGCATGCGCTAGACGCCACACCCAAGGCGCCTGAAAAGTTCCGGCCCACAGACCGAGCTTTGCCGCCTCTGCCTTCGCCTGCTGCCCCGCATAGGCGCCGTGGCT
>NZ_JAMYSY010000029.1:0-78926 GCF_040322175.1 Mesorhizobium sp. M0185
TTCCCATCAGCCATCGCATCAAGAAATGCGCCTGGAACGACGACTATCTCATCAATGCCATCACTCATATGCGATAGCCCTGCCCGCAAGGGGGGGAGATCTGCAACTTCGCCGTCCGCGCTTACTTCCTCGCTGGTCAAAATCCTCGTGGCTTGGCACAGTCGGGCAAAGAGGAGCCTGTTGATGCCGAAGACCGCCAATGCGACGAAACCAAAACCCTGGGCCGAGATGGCGACGCATCTGGTCGATGTCGCTATGGGCCGCAAACCCGCCGATCTCGTCATCCGCAACGGGCGCTGGGTCAACGTCCATTCGGGCGAGATCATCGCCGGCACCGACATCGCCATTGCCGGCGGCCGCTTTGCCTATTGCGGGCCGAACGCCGGCCATGCCATCGGCCAGGGCACCAAGGTGGTCGATGCCGGGGGCCGCTATCTGGTGCCGGGGCTTTGCGACGCGCATATGCATGTCGAGAGCGGCATGGTGACGGTGACGGAATTCTGCCGCGCGGTGATCCCGCATGGTACAACTTCGATGTTCATCGATCCGCATGAGATCGCCAACGTGCTCGGCCTGCCGGGCGTGCGGCTGATGCATGACGAGGCCGTCGCCATGCCGGTCAACGTACTCGTGCAGATGCCGTCCTGCGTGCCCTCCGCCCCGGGGCTGGAGCATGCCGGCGCCGAGCTGACCGTCGCCGACGTTGCCGAGGCGATGAGCTGGGAAAACATCATCGGGCTCGGCGAGGTGATGAATTTTCCGGGCGTCGCCGCCAACGATCCGGTGATGTCGGGCGAGATCGCGGCGACGGTCAGGGCCGGCAAGACCGTCGGCGGGCATTATGCCTCGCGCGATCTCGGCCTGCCGTTTCACGGCTATGTCGCCGGCGGCCCGGAGGATGACCACGAAGGCACGCGCGCCGAGGACGCCATCGCCCGCGTCCGCCAGGGCATGAAGGCGATGCTGCGGCTGGGCTCGGCCTGGTATGACGTGGCCTCGCAGATCAAGGCGGTGACGGAGAGCGGGCTCGACCCGCGCAACTTCATCCTGTGTACCGACGACAGCCACTCCGGTACGCTGGTGCACGAAGGCCATATGGACCGGGTCGTCCGCCACGCCATCAGCCAGGGCTTGAAGCCGGTGACGGCGATCCAGATGGCGACGCTCAACACCGCCCAGCATTTCCGGCTGGAGCGCGAGATCGGCTCGATCGCGCCGGGACGGCTCGCCGATCTGCTGATCGTCTCCGACCTCGCCGAAATGACCATCGACGAGGTCTATGGCCGCGGCGTCAGGCTGGCCAAGGGCGGCAAGCTCGAAATCGACGTTCCAGCCTACAATTATCCGCGGACGGCGAAGAACACCGTCAAGCTGGGCAAGAGGCTCAAGGCCGGCGATTTCGACATCGCCGCACCCATGGGCGCCAACGAGGTGCGGGTGCGCGTCATCGGCGTCATCGAGAATCAGGCGCCGACGCGGGCGCTGGAGGCCGATCTTGCCGTCGAGGACGGGCTGGTCGCCATGGATCGCCGCAACGATGTCTGCCAGATCGCGCTGGTCGAACGCCACAAGGGCACCGGCGGCGTCACCAACGCCTTCGTCTCCGGCTTCGGCTATATCGGCGACTGCGCCATGGCGTCGAGCGTGGCCCACGATGCCCACCACATCATCGTCGTCGGCACCAACAAGCAGGATATGGCTCTGGCCGTGAACCGGCTGGGCGAGGTCGGCGGCGGCGTCGTGCTGTTTTCCAACGGCAAGGAGCTGGCGCTGGTCGAAATGCCGATCGCCGGGTTGATGTCGGACGAGCGCGCCGAAATCGTCGCCGCCAAGGCGGACCAACTCAGCGACGCCATGCGCCAGATGGGCTGCTCGCTCAACAACGCCTACATGCAGCACTCGTTGCTGGCGCTGGTCGTCATCCCCGAGCTCAGGATTTCCGACGTCGGCCTTATCGACGTGACGACTTTTCAGAAGGTCGATCTGTTCGTTTGAAGAATCATTGAACCCTGGAGGGACAGCGCCCCCCTCTGTCCTGCCGGACATCTCCCCCTCAAGGGGGGAAATTGGCAGTTTCGTTGACAGCGCCTTGTTCAAAGATGGAGATTGGCGAAAGCCGAAAGTGGTGGCCAATCTCCCCACTAGAGGGGGAGATGTCCGGCAGGACAGAGGGGCGCGAAGGATCGCTGCCGTGCGCTTTGTTCCGAACTGACGTCAACAGTGACCGCTCATCGATCGCTCACCCGCCGGTGGCGATGGTCAGCACTTTGAACGGCGTGGTGATGACGATTTCGGCGACCGAACCGACGGCCTTGCCGAGGCCCTGGCCGAGATTGTCGAGCTGGGCCGGCGCGGTCTCTTCGGAGGCGAGGCCGGCCGGGGCGCGCAGGCGGTCGCCGAGCAGCTGCACCAGGAACGGGTTGTCGGCGAATTTGGCGTGGTTCAGCCGGTCGCCGCCCTTGGTCTTGGTCAGGTCGACCACCGAGACGCCATAGCTGGCGAGGTCGGCCGCGTCGCCATAGTCGCCGACGCGCGGCTTGTCGCCGGAGATCAGGGTCGACAGCCTGAGCGCCCGGTCGTCGCCCGAAAGCAGCACGGCGAACGGCTTGTCGGGCTTGCCGTAGCGGATCATCTGCTTCTTGAACACGTCGACGTCGATGTCGGGCGAAGCCAGGATGACGTAGCCGAGCTTGCCGCCGAGGTCGCGGTCGCCGGTGATGGCAAGCTGGCGCAACGCTTCCATGGTCACCCAGGTCCCCATCGAATGGGCAATGATGTCGATGCTCTTGGCGCGGCTCTTGGCGAGCATGCGCAGCGTCGCTTCGAGATCGTCGCGCGCCGCATTGGCGCTTTCCTTGTCGTAGATGTAGCCGGTCGTCTTGCCGCTCGACGCCCACGAAAACAGCACCGGCGTTCCTGGATATTTCGTGTCGTGCGCGATCTGCGTCAGCCGGTAGATGCCGTCGTCGAAGCCGTTGTTGAAGCCGTGCACGAAAACCAGCGCGCGGTCGCCGCGCATCGCGATGTCGGCGCCGACCGCCTTGGCGAATTGCGGCGCGCCTTCGTAGAAGGTGACGCCGGTCGCCGTGAAATCCTTCGCCGGATTGCTGTTGGCCGAGCCCTTGACCCGCTCGATGGCGCCGAGCTGGTGGATTTTGGGCACCGTCACCTCGACGCTGGCAAAGCTGGTGGTCGGCGAACGGTCGCCGTCGAACACCTGCCGGGGCGCTTTCATTGCCTTTTGCCGGGTCGTTGCGACGAAGATTTGATGCGTCGCCGCGATATCGGCAGCAGGCACGGTGATTGTCGTCTTGTTGAGCAGATCGTGCGTGTTCTGGCCGGCGCAGCTTGCCAGCGCGAGCGCGAACGCAACGACGAGAAAGATCTTCGAAGGCACGATCACGCGGGCTCCCGCAAAGGCGACGTCGAGCCGGAGACGTCTTGGCCTATTCGATAGAGGCAGAGCCCGGCACGGTCCAGTTCAAACTGTTCCGAAGGTGCGGCAATGGTCAACAATCACGCCGCGCAATGCAGCTATTGTCCGACCGAGGCGATGCGGTCGGTCACCTCGCGGTCGCTGGCAAACCCGTCATCCTCGCGCAGCTTCTGGCCGATCAACTGCACCAATTCCGGATTGTCGGCGAATTTGGTGTGGTTGAAGCGGTCGGCTCCCTTGACGCTGGAGAGATCGACGACCGACACGCCATAGCTGGCGAGGTCGGCGGCGTTCTTGTAGTCGCCGACGCGCGGCCGCGCACCGGCGATCAGGCCGGAGAGCCGCAGCGCCCGGTCGTCGTCGGAGAGCAGCAGGATGAACGGCTTGTCCGGCTTGCCGTAGCGGCGCATCTGGCTCTTGAACACGTCGACGTCGATGTCGGGCGAGGCCAGCACGACGTCGCCGAGCTTGCCGCCGAGATCGCGGTCGCCGGTGATGGCGAGCTGGCGCAGCGCCTCCATGGTGACCCAGGTTCCCAGCGAATGGGCAACGATGTCGATGCGCCGCGCGCCGGTCTGCGCCAGCATTCTCAGCGTCACTTCGAGCTGGTCGCGGGCAACGCTGGCGCTTTCTTTGTCGTAGACATAATCGGTGGTCTTGGCGCCCGACGCCCAGGAAAACAGCACCGGCGTGCCCGGATAGCCGGAATCATGGGTGATCTGGGTGACGCGGTAGACGGCGTCGTCGAAGCCGGTGTTATAGCCGTGGACGAAGACCATGACGCGGCCGCCGCGCGCCGCGATGTCGGCGCTGAGGGCGCTGGAGAATTTCGGCTGGGTGTCGTAGCCGACGACCTCGGAAGCCATGAAGTATTTGGCCGGATCGTCCGACTTGCCGCGCGAGCGCCGCTCGATCTGGCCTGTCTTGTGGATGCCGGGGACGGTGACGTTGACGCGGGCATAGTTCAGCGTCGCCGAACGCTCGCCGTCGAAGACCTTGTTGGGATCGTCGGAGCGCTTGCGCGTCGTGGCGATGAAGATCGAGTGATTGCCGGCGATTTCCGTCACCGGCACCGCCATCATGGCGCTGCCGAGCAGTTCCTCGGTTTGGCGGCCGCCGCAGCCGGCGAGCAGCGCGGCAATGAGAATGATGCAAATCGTCTTCAAGGGCACTTAAGCAATTCCACTCCGGCCTGACCAAAGGCCCATCCACCTCCGCCGCACCTCCCGGACAGGCCAAGTGCGGCGGAAGTAAGTCGCAGGCGCCGAAATGCGCTCAGCGCCTCGCGACTGCCATCGCACTGTTGCGCGAAAGCCAGAACGGCGGCAGGAACGCCGGAATGTTGGAAAACGGCAGCACTTCCGGCTTCAGCCTTATGCCGAGCACGTCGGCCATGAAGGCGCGGCGCGCTTCGATGCGGCGCCAGGCTTCGGGATAGCGCGCGGCGATCTCTTCGCGCAGCGCCTCGTCGGCCAGCGCGATGCCGTCCTCGATGTTTGTGGTGAAATAATCGGTGCCGGTCGCCGGGATGATGTCGACCTGCAAGGCCATGCCCGACTTCAATCTGATGTCGGAGCCGAAAAATACCGGCGAATGCATCCATTCGTCGATATGGATGAGATGGCCGGGGTTGAGCGTTACGCCGAAGAACCGATCGCCGATGCGGTCGTGCACCGCTTGCCACAACGCGCCGCCGGGAACGCCGATGCCGACCGTCTCGTACCAGTCGACGACGGCGCAGAAATAGGGCGCGACCACCTTCTCGACATAGTCCTGGATGCCCCTCGGAAGCTCGGCCGCGTCCTCGACCAGAAAACCGGCGCGGGCATTGAGCGAGCCCTGGATGCCATAGGCCATGGTGATCGGGTCGCCGCGCTTGATGATGTCGAGGTGCGGGCTCGGCAGGCCATAGGCCGCACGCTTTCCGGCCGACAGCATCGGGTGGCAGCATTGCGGCAGGCCGTTGATGCCCATCAGCCGCGCCGCCTGCAATTCGGTCATGCCGGGTTCGATGCCTTGCAGCACATTGCGCAGGCCTTGCGAGGAATAGGTCGCGGCGAATTCGAACGCCGCCAGCTGGTCGGCCTCGTTGATGGCGCGCAGGCCGTCGGCGGGGTTCATCAAAAGGTTCGCCGCGTTGACGATCACGCCCCTATCGCCGGCAAGCGTGCGCAGCGTGTCGGCGATGAAGGACGGCAGGTCGAGCGTCGTTTCGCCAAAACCGGCATCGCCGGGGCCGAACGGTTTCCAGCCGATGGCGCCGATGCGCTGGCCGGCTTTTAGGCCGCAATCGACGAGGATGTCGGCCAGCGCTTGCGAGCGGTCGCGCGGCTGCGCCGGCAGCGAAAACGTCTGGTAGAGCACGCGCTCGTACGGCCCGTCGCAGATCTCGGCATAGCCCCAGCCCTCATTGCCGACCAGCAGTTTCGGCGGCTTGCCGGGAACGATGACCAGCAGCGTTTCCTCGAAGCGCGGATCGTAGCCGCAGAGGTAGGCGACATTGGCCGCATGTTCGCGGTCGCCATAGACGACGAAGGCATCGAACCCGCCAAGTGCGACCAGCGCCGCGATACGGGCCTCATAGGTGGCGCGGTGCACCAGTGGCATCACTGTCGGCTCGCCGAACTCCGGCAGCGACACGGTTTTCCGGGCAACCGATGCGACAGGCATGAGCAAACGCCCCCAAATGCTTACGTTGATTCCGGAAATGCCCCTTCGGGGCGGCCGGACAATGGCTTCACGAGGCCAGATATGCAATAGCGGGACCGAACTTGCGTAGCCTGTGGGGTGCTCTTGCCATGACCAGTTTCTCCTCTCGCGTCGCTGCCGCCGCTGCCGCGATCCGCGAGATTTTTCCGGAGACGCCGCTGCAGGAAAACGACTATCTGTCGAAGAAGACCGGCGCGCGGGTGCTGCTGAAGCGCGAGGACCTGACGCCGGTGCGCTCCTACAAGATCCGCGGCGCCTTCAACTTCTTCCGCAAGGCGCTCGCTGCCGGCAACGCTGCGGAGCTGTTTGTCTGCGCTTCGGCCGGCAATCATGCGCAGGGCTTTGCCTTCGTCTGCCGCCATTTCGGCAAGAAGGGCGTCGTCTTCATGCCGGTGACCACGCCGCAGCAGAAGATCGATAAGACGCGGCTGTTCGGCGGCGCGTTCGTCGAGATCAGGCTGGTCGGCGATTTCTTCGACGACTGCTACCGCGCCGCACTCGAATTCACCGAAACTGCCGGCGCATACATGGTGCCGCCGTTCGACCATAAGGACATCATCGAAGGGCAGGCGACCGTCGCCTACGAGATATCAGGCCAGATGCCCGGCGCGCGCATGGCTGATATCGTCATGCTGCCGGTCGGCGGCGGCGGCCTGGCCGCCGGCGTCATCCATTATTTCGCCGACCAGCAGCGAGAGACACGCTTCGTCTTTTGCGAGCCGGCCGGCGCCCCGAGCCTGAGCGAGAGCCTCGCCACCGGAAAGCGGGTCAAGCTCGCCAAGGTCGACAATTTCGTCGACGGCGCAGCGGTGGCCGAGATCGGCCGCGAGCCGCTGCGCCACCTCAGGGAGTTTGCCGCCGACACCGTGCGGCTGATCCCGGAAAACCGGCTCTGCGCGACCATGATCGAAATGCTCAATGTCGAAGGCGTCGTGCTCGAGCCGGCCGGCGCGCTGGCGATCGATGCTCTTAAGGATTTTTCCAGGAAGGAAATCAGGGGCAAGACCATCGTTGCCGTGGTGTCGGGCGGCAATTTCGATTTCGAGCGGCTGCCGGATGTGAAGGAACGGGCGCTGCGCTTCGAGGGCTTGAAGAAATACTTCATCATCCGCTTTCCGCAACGGCCCGGCGCGCTGCGCGATTTCCTCGAATTGCTGGGCCCCGACGACGACATCGCCCGCTTCGAATATCTGAAGAAATCGGCGCGCAATTTCGGTTCGGTGCTGATCGGCATCGAAACCAAGGACCGCCACAATTTCGACCTGCTCAAGGCGAATTTCGACGCCGAGAGCGTCCATTACCAGGACATCACCGACAACGAGACGCTCGCCGGGTTCATCATATGAGCAGCAACGATCTTCCGAACGCTCCGGCGGACGTTTTTATCGCGCTGTTTTCCGGCATCAATGTCGGCGGCAACCGCATCGTCAAGATGGCGGAACTCAGGTCATTTTTCGAGCAGCTCGGCTTCTCCGATGTCGCCACCTATGTGCAGAGCGGCAACGCCGTGTTCCGGTCGCCAGATGGCGATGCGGCGACGCTGACCAAGCGGTTGGAAGCGGAATTCGAGAAGAAATGGGGGTTCCATTCACGCATCATGGTGCGCGATCTCGGCTGGCTCGAGCGGCTGGCGGCGGACAATCCCTATCCGGAAGTGGCCGGCGAGCCGACCAAGCTGCATGCCTATGCGCTGGAGCGCCGGCCGACCGCCGAGGAGGTCGCCCGGCTGGCGGAAAAATGCACCGGGCCAGAACGCTTCGAGATCAAGGGCGACGTGCTCTACCTGCATGCGCCTGACGGGCTCGGCAAATCGGTGTTTGCCAATCAAATTCCGCGCGTTCTGAAGGTGCCGGGCACGGCGCGCAATTGGCGCACCGTGCTGATGCTGCTGGACATGGCCAAGGCCGGCGGTTGACAGGTCGTCTACGCGGTCGGAGCGCGTTTCCAGTCGAATGCCAGCTCTTCACGGAAGGCGAAGCGCTTGATGTGCTCGGCGACGACCGTTTCCAGGCGCTCGAGCGAGCCGGCTTCATCGGTCGTCACGGCAATGTGCAGCGCAGCCGGGTCGGCATCGAGAACCGTGCGGCCGAGCGTCAGATCGATGGTGCCGTGGTTCGGGTCGAACTCGACGGGAAACTTGTGCGCCCAATGTTTGCACAGCTGCTGCAGATAGCGGCTGGCATGTTCGGTGGCGACGTCGACATGGCTGGCCGGCATGAATGAATTCTCCTTGGGAATGCGGACGCGAAAACCGAACCAGGTCCGCCTGCGTCCGTTCAAGATGGCGTGATCGGTTACCAGCTGCCGGTGTTCGGCATCGACGCCCACGGCTCGGCCTTCGGCTTGGCCGGACCTTTCTGCAACAGCTCGATCGAGATGCCGTCCGGCGATTTGACGAACGCCATGTTGCCGTCGCGCGGCGGCCGGTTGATGGTAACGCCATTGTCCATCAGCCGCTGACAGGTGGCGTAGATGTCGTCGACCTCATAGGCGAGATGGCCGAAATTGCGGCCGCCCTTGTAGTCTTCCGGGTCCCAATTGTAGGTCAGCTCGACCAGCGGCGCTTTCTCGCTGATGCCGCTTCGCTCGTCTTCGGGGGCGGCGAGGAAGATCAGCGTGTAGCGGCCTTGCTCGTTTTCATGGCGGCGCACTTCCTTGAGGCCAAGCTTGTTGCAGTAGAAATCGAGCGAAGCATCGATGTCGGCGACACGGACCATGGTGTGCAGATAGCGCATGATTTCCTCCTTATGTTGCGTTGCGGCGCAACATAGGGGCGGCCCGGCCAAAGGGCAATTGGCCACGTTTGCCGGCGCCGGAAAACGGCAAATCCGCTATTCCTGTATGGAACCGTGAAAAAAGGCACGTCAGGTCTTGCACACACCGGAAGCCGCGGTGTTAATCTGATACCAAGAATCAGTTGCGGTGTTTGTTGAAAAAAGGGGGCGTTCTTATGGGGGAAAAGGCCTCTTTCATGGGGCGGGACGGGGCCGGTAAAGATGCGTTGAAGCGGGATGAGAGCGCCGATACGGCCGATCTCGTCGAAATCGCCGGCGCCATCAAATGGTTCGACGTGGCCAAGGGCTACGGTTTCATCCTTCCCGATGATGGTACTTCGGGCGACATCCTCCTCCATGTGACATGCCTTCGAAAGGACGGTTTTCAGACCGCCCTGGAAGGCGCCCGTGTCGTCTGCCTAGTCAAGCAGGGCGAGCGCGGGCTGCAGGCCTTCCGCGTGCTCTCGATGGATGTCACCACGGCGGTGCATCCGGCGGAGATGCAGGAGCAGCGCACCCATGTTGCGGTGACGCCGGAAAGCGGCCTCGAACGGGCGCTGGTCAAATGGTTCAACCGCACCAAGGGGTTCGGCTTTCTGACCCGGGGCGAGGGCACCGAGGACATTTTCGTCCACATGGAGACGCTGCGCCGCTACGGCATCACCGAACTCCGGCCGGGCCAGGTGGTGCTGGTCCGCTTCGGACGCGGCGACAAAGGCCTTATGGCTGCCGAAATTCACCCCGATATGGGTACCTTGCCGGTCTCGCATTAGTTCCGGCCGAGGATTTCATATGGCTCACAGGAACCGGGTGACCGCGGGCGCGCTCTGCGCCGGGATTTTCCTCATCGTCGCCGCAAGTGCGTTCTTCTATTTTCAGCAACCGAGTTCCGCCGACGGCAAGGCGATGATCCTTCCCGTCGACCCGGCGCCGCTGGTCGCGGTGACGAAGGCCGGCGAGCGTTCTTTTTCCGTGGAAATCGCCGACACGCCCGCCGAGCGCGAAGCCGGGCTAATGTTCCGCCGGCACATGGCCGACAATCACGGCATGCTGTTCGTGTTCGGCGCGCCGCAGGATGTGAGTTTCTGGATGAAGAACACGCCGATGCCGCTCGACCTGATCTTCGTCGGACAGGACGGCCGGATCCGGGCAATCGAGCAAGGCGAGCCGCAGTCGGAGGCGATCATCTCGCCGGACGAACCGGTGCGCTTCGTGCTCGAGCTCAAGGCGGGCACGGCCGCCAAAAAGGGCATTAAGGACGGCGACCTGCTGCGCCATCCGGCCATCGGCACGGCGCCGGGGCCGGCCATGCCGCCGCCCGACAAGGGCGATGCGCCGAGTGTCGATTCCGACTGAGCGGGCAGGATCTTCGGCCGATGCAGTTCTTCTCACATGACGGTTTCGACCTTGCTTTCCTTGACCGCCAGCCGGCATCGGGGCAGGGCGATCCGGTGCTGATGATCCACGGCTTTGCCTCGAGCCATTACGTCAACTGGGTGTCGCCCGGCTGGTTCAAGACGCTGAACGACGCCGGCTATCGTGCGATCGCCTTCGACAATCGCGGCCATGGCTCGTCGTCGAAGAGCTATGACGAAGCCGACTACACGCCGGCAAAAATGGCGTCGGACGCGGCAGCGCTTTTGAACCATCTCGGCATCGAACGCGCTCATGTCATGGGTTATTCGATGGGCGCGCGCATATCGGCCTTCCTGGCGCTCTCCGACCCGGAGAAGGTGGCGACGCTGGTCTTCGGCGGTCTCGGCATCGGCATGATCGACGGCGTCGGCGACTGGGATCCGATAGCCGACGCCCTTCTGGCCGACGATCCGGCAGGCACCAGCGATCCGCGCGGCCGCTCGTTCCGCGCCTTCGCCGATCAGACCCGCAGCGATCGCCGCGCGCTCGCCGCCTGCATCGCCACCTCACGCGAATTGCTGAGCGAGGCCGACATTGCCCGCATTGCCCAGCCGACCTTGATTGCGGTGGGAACCAAGGACGACATCGGCGGCTCGCCGGATGAACTCGCCGCTTTGATGCCCAACGCCAGGGCTTTTCACATCGAAGGCCGCGACCATATGCTGGCGGTCGGCGACAAGACCTTCAAGCAGCGCGTGCTGGAGTTTTATGCCGAGCATCGGTTTTGACGGATGGCTCCCCAAAAGCGGCCATTGGGCCTGAAGCTGGGGTTCTTAGCGGTTTTGCAACGATACGGGGATAACTAAGCGTGACGCGTGGATCGGTTCAAACCCGCCACGCGCTGAACGAGGGGGCAGAGGGTACGATGGCACAATGGGGAAGAAGCGACGCCGCTTTGCTGGGCGTCGTTGCGAAAAGCAGGTTCGGCGAATGGTCCGTTGTTCTAGGGCTGGCTGCATTGGTGGCAGGCGCGATAGCGATCACCGCGTTGATGGCAATGCCGAGCGACGCGTCCGTGCTTATCCAGCACAGTGTGACAGGCTTCTTCATGGCGGTATTTTTCCTGATCGGGCCATTGGCGCATCTTACCGGCGCGGTCTTCGGGCTGATGGCGCTGGGTCGTCCAAACGACAATCGTTTGCTCGGCCTGGCTGGCATCGTGGTCAACGGCGCGTCGCTTGCCGCCGGGGTGTTTATGCTGTGGGCCATGGCATCGACCATAGGCGCGTTTACGTGATTTCGGGCAAATCTTCCGGACGCAAGTGGCCGACGCGTCGGGCTACGATCGGCGCGGGCTGTGCCCCAGCGCCCTGAGCGAGCGCGCCATGTTATGCCGGGCCTGGGTTTCGAAGCGCCGGCGGAATTCCTCGCTGTGGAAGATATGCGGACGCGCGAGGAAGCCCTCTAGCACTGCGGCACGGCCGGCCCGCCACATCGGCTCATCGACCCACTTATATTCGCGGCGAACCGCCTGCTCGTAGGCGTCGAACACGTCGGGCGCAGCACCCAGGATCGCCAGGTCTATGTCGAGGAACAGCGCCGCGTCGCGAACCGAATGCTGGTCGCCAAGGGGCGGCAATTCGTGGCCGGCGGTGGCAGTGATCATCGCCGCGATGTGGCCGAGGCGTTGTGCATCGGCGCGACCGGCGAGCTTTTCCTCGGCAAGTGCGGCACTCCTCGCCTCATTGTCCTTGGCGCGGCTGTCGTAGATCGCGTCGTGAAACCAGATCGCTGCCTCGACTGCTTCAGGATCATGCAACAACGCCTTGTAATCATTGGCCAGCGCCAGCATCGCCTCGATGTGGCCAAGGTCGTGGTAGTGGCGATCTTCGGCCTCATAGAGCGCGGAAAGCTCGCGCTTCAGGGTCTCGTCCATCAAGGTTGCGTTTTCCATGGCTGCTTGAAATTCCGCCAACCAAATCCATTTCACGAAGCACTAAGGAAAATTGAGTTCACCCGTGCTATGATCTGGCTTATAGGTGCGGCCGGAGAATAGGCAAGCCGCCAACCGAGACATTGGATGGCCGAGACATTGGATGGCCGGAGACATCAGATGAACAGCGTTACGATTTCCCGTCCCACCAGGGTGCAGCCGGTAGATCCGATCTGGCGTTCGATCCGCGACGAAGCGATGGAAGCGGTCAACCGCGATCCGCTGCTGGCGGCGTTCCTCTATTCGACCATCCTCAATCAGGAAAACCTGGAAGAAGCGGTCATTCACCGGCTGGCCGAGCGCCTCGCCCATCAGGACATCGGCTCCGACCTCATCCGCCAGACGTTCAAGGCGATGGCGGCCGACGACAACGACTGGTCGACGACGGTGCGCGTCGATATCCAGGCCTATTACGACCGTGATCCGGCATGCGACCGCTTCATCATGCCGGTGCTCTACTTCAAGGGTTTTCACGCCATCCAGACGCACCGGCTGGCGCATTGGTTGTGGAACCAGGGCCGCCAGGACTTCGCGCTGTATTTGCAGAGCCGGTCGTCCTCGGTGTTCCAGACCGACATCAATCCGGCTGCCCGCATCGGCAAGGGCATCTTCCTCGACCACGCCACCGGCCTCGTCGTCGGCCAGACGGCGGTGATCGAGGACGACGTGTCGATCCTGCACGGCGTGACGCTGGGCGGCACCGGCAAGGCCGGCGGCGACCGCCATCCCAAGATCCGCTACGGCGTGCTGATCGGCGCCGGCGCCAAGATCCTCGGCAACATCGAGATCGGCCATTGCTCGAAGATCGCGGCCGGCTCGGTGGTGCTGTCGCCGGTACCGCACAACAAGACGGTTGCCGGCGTGCCGGCCCGCGTCGTCGGCGAGACCGGCTGCGACCAGCCTTCGCGGCAGATGGACCAGCTGTTGCCATCGCAGACGATGGACCACGTCGTCAGCTTCGACATCTGAGTGCTCGGGCAGGGACTGAATTCCTGCCCCCCATGCCGGCTTGCCTTTACATGGCCATTGTCGACGTGCCAGAAGCGCGCTCACCAATGCATGTCGCCCAAAGTGCCCAGCGGTTTTTGGGATAGCGACATGCATGAAGCAAGATTTAAAGCGCGTCGCATCGTCTCTTCAGACGCGACGCACTTTAGCAAGCGACGATCGGAGAAGACTGTTGAAGCCGGACGAAATCAGAAAGCTGGACGCCTATTTCAAGCGCACCTTCCAGAACCCTAAACTCGAAGTGAAGGCGCGGCCGCGCAAGGAAGATTCGGCCGAGGTCTATGTCGGCGACGAGTTCCTTGGCATCGTCTTCAAGGACGAGGACGACGGGGACTATAATTTCTCGATGGCGATCCTCGACATCGACCTGGCCTGAGTCGGGAGTTTAGCTGGCCGCTACGCCTCAAGCGCTGCGGCGGTACGGAACCTTACAGGACGGCGGCGGGACAGCGCCCTCCTCTGGCCTGCCGGCCATCTCCCCACGAAGGGGGAGATTGGCAGCCTCGGCGCTGCACTCTTCCTGCAACATTGGAGATTGGCGAAAGCCAAGATGACGGCCGATCTCCCCCCTCGTGGGGGAGATGTCCGGTAGGACAGAGAGGGGCGCGAAGGATCGCTACGGAACGGCTCGTTTCGTTGCTTACCGCCCGGTCTTCAGCACACGCGCTGCTTCGGCAGAAATCGCCGCGTCGAGCCCCTGCCAGTCGCCCAGGAATTCCCGGGGGAAGCGGTAGGTAAGGCTGAGATTGTCGCCGACCAGGATGTCGCGTTCGCAGGGCGCCAGCGATTCGTCGGCGCTCGGGCCGCTCAGGCAGCGTGCGACGAACGGATCCTTGCCGGGGCGGTTTGCCACCGCCAGCACTTCGTCGAGATAGCCTGATTTTTCGCTGAAGGCGTAAAGCGTCGTGCCGCCAGGGCCGGGCGTACCCGGCTTGGCGATCAGCGCGCTGTAGATCGGCGCGAAGCGGCCGCTCATGTCGCGCGACATCATCTGCGGCTCGAACGACAGGAAGACGATGTCCTTGCTGGGTCCGGTGTGGTTGAAGTCGTTGCGGGCAGCCTCGCTGTAGCCGTCCATCTCGGGATAGCGCAGATAGAGGTCGAGTCGCGAGGCGATGCCGTCGCGCCGGGCCTGGGCAAAGCGGATGACATTGGCCGGCACGGCGATGACGTTGTTGCCGATGACGACCTTGTGGACCGTGGTTTCGTCGGTGTACCCGGCCATGGCGATCGAGCGGCCGAACCATTTGCCGCCAAGGCTGATCGCCACCGAAAGCAGCGCCAGCGTCGCGAACGCATAAAACACTCGCTTCATCAGCGTCGAATCGACGACGCTGAGTTGCGGGCCCTCTGTGGCGGCTGCCTGCTTCATCGCGACCCTCGTTTACCGTCCATCGGGTGTGCCCGAGCGGCACATCTCGGCCCGGCACGGCTCTTGCTTCGCAGCTTTTGCAAGCGACTTTGCGATTTCATGGTAAACGGAGGGTAAAGATGGGCCCGGTCGAACAAATCATATTCAGTTTTATGGCTGGGCTGACGGCTTGCGGCCTGGCCGGATCGGCGATGGAGCTGATCGCCGGCCGGAGCCTTGCCTTCGTCCAGCCCTATGTATCGTCGAAGCACATGCTGCGCTCGCTCGCCGCGACGGCTTGCGCCGGGCCGCTGATGTTCGCCAACGAGGCGCTGGACGCCTGGCGCGAGCGTCGCATCTCGGTGCTGGGGCTGATCTCCTGCGGCTGTACGGCGACCATCTGGGCGCTGGCGCTGGGCATGGTGGTGATCGCCATTGCGTCCTGGGCGGCTTCGCTTCTAGGGTCTGGCAGCTTGTCGGTGTGAGACGATCTGGAGACAGCAATGCCGATCTACGCGATTGACGGAAAAGCGCCCGCCTTCGAGGACGCCGACAGCAACTGGATCGCGCCCGATGCCACCCTGATCGGCAATATCAGCATTGGCCGCAATGCCGGCTTCTGGTTCGGCGTCGTCGTCCGCGGCGACGACGAGCCGATCGTCGTCGGCGCCGACACAAACGTGCAGGAGCACACAATCATGCACACCGACGCCGGCTTTCCGCTGACCGTCGGCCAAGGCTGCACGATCGGCCATCGCGCCTTGCTGCACGGATGCACGATCGGCGACAACAGCCTGATCGGCATGGGCGCCATCGTGCTGAATGGGGCGAAGATCGGCAACAACTCGCTGGTCGGCGCCGGCGCGCTGGTCACCGAAGGCAAGCAATTTCCCGACAATTCGCTGATCGTCGGCTCGCCCGCGCGCGTCGTCAGGATGCTCGACGAGGACGCAGTCGCCAGGCTGCGCGCCTCGGCCGCGCATTATGTGGCAAACGGCAGGCGGTTCAGGGCGGGGCTGAAGAAGGTCTAGCCGACCCGGAAATGGCGGAGCCGCGCCTTGAGATACCGAAGCATAACCCCTTCCAAGTCACACCGGCTGGGCGGTCGGCCGGAACAAGATCTCGTTGATATCGACGTCGTCGGGCTCGTTGATCGCGAAGGCGACCGTTCGGGCAAACGTATCTGGCCCCACGGCGATCTTGCTCACGAAGTCGCTGGTCCCCTGCTGGATATCCTTCTCGCTGATATGCTCGAGCAACTCTGTGCTGACAGCGCCCGGCGAGATCACCGTGGTGCGGATATTGTAGGGTTTCACCTCTTTCCGCAGACCCTCGGATAGCGCACGCACCGCGAACTTGGTGGCGCAATAGACCGCCGCACCCGGGTCGACCACATGGCCGTATACGGACGAGACATTGATAATGTGCCCCGATCGCTGCTCCTTCATGTACGGAAGCGCGGCCGCGATGCCGTAAAGGACGCCCTTGATGTTGACGTCGATCATCCGGTCCCATTCGTCGACTTTGAGCCGTTCGAGCGGGGCCAACGGCATGAGGCCCGCATTGTTGAGCATCACGTCGATGCGGCCGAATTCCCGGACCGCCGTGTTCACCAGATTCTGGACCTGGCCGGCGTCGGTGACGTCCGTAGTAACGGCCTTGGCTTTGTGCCCAGCGGCGGTCAGTTCCTGGATAAGGGCGTCGATGCGGTGTGACCGCCGTGCACCCAGGACCACGGAAGCGCCTCGTGCGGCAAGATGGCGTGCCGTCGCTTCACCGAGGCCACTGCTGGCACCGGTGATGACGACGACCTTGTTCTCGATTCCTTCGGACATGAGATTCTCCTAGACAAGAATTGGAAGAGTTCAGGTGCGGGGGCCGGCCGAGGCGGCGAGCAAGGCCGAGCCCGTGAGCAGGACCGCGGCGAGAAGGAAGGCGCTCCACCAACCGGCCACGTCGAACAGCAGGCCTCCTGCAATAGCGCCGCCTGCGATCGCGAACTGGATCAGGGCGACCTGGAGTCCGCCCCCGGCCTCCAGGTCTTCAGGGATGAGCGTGCTCATCCAGGTGTTCCACGCCACCGGGATCGGGGTAGCGAACAGTCCCCAAAGAACCAGCAGGCCGTCCGTGGCGCGTGCAAACGGTCCAAAGGCAATCAGCAGTAGAGCGAAGACCGCGAGTGCACTCGGCAGCCCGATCAGCACGGCTGTGAGGTGCCGCCGGAGTATGAGGCCGATGATCGACAGTCCCGCCACGCCACCGAGGCCGACGCCCAATAGAGCCAGTGAGAGGGTGTTGACCTCAAGGCCCGTCACGTTTTCCAGAAACGGCCGCAGATAGATCGAGAGCGCGTTCTGCCCGATGAAAGCGAGCCCGGTCGCGCCCATGCCGATGGCGAATCTGCGATTCCGCAGCAGGCCGAACATGCTCGACACCGAGGCGATCTCTATCGGCGGCATCTTCGGGAGAACGGCCAACTGCCACACGAGCGCCGCAAGGCCGATGGGGACAGTGACGAAAAAGGTTCCCCGCCATCCGATCAGCGATCCGAGGAAGCTGCCGACGGGCGCGGCGATCACCAATGCGAAGGCAGTGCCACCCTGGAGCAAGGCAATGGCCTTGGGCAGGTCGGGTCCCGCGGCCAGGCGGGCCAGAATGGCCGTCGACAGTGACCAGAAACCGCCGATCGCGATGCCCACCAGCGCCCGCCCGGCCAGGAAGACCAGGAAGTTGGGAGCAAGCGCCACCGCCAGGCTCGATGCGGCCAGCACTGCCGTATAGACCAGAACCACCGTCCGTCGATCGACGTTTCGCAACAGCGAGTTGCCGAAGAGGCTGGTAACCACGGCGAAGAATCCGGATACCGCGATTGCCTGGCCTGCCTGACCCTCGGAGACGGCCAGATCCTGAGCGATCGGGGTGAGCAGGCTCACCGGGAGGAACTCCAGTCCGACCAGAAGGAAGATCAGCAGCGACAGGCAGACCACCGCAGACCATGGGGTCGTCCCGCTGTCAGCAGCAGTGGCCTCGTCCAGCACGAAATCGATGGTCATAAGGCAGTCTCCTGTCCGTTCCCGAACTAAGTAGTCGGGCTGGCCAAATGCGACTAGCGGGTATAATTTTGATGTGGTTGTGAATGAGGCTCATCAATGCCACGCGACGAGTTCGCCGAAATGCGCGCGTTCCTGGAGATCACCCGGACGCGGAGCTTCACCCGAGCAGCCGCCAAGCTCGGGGTCACTCCTTCGGCCCTTAGCCACACCATCAAGTCGCTGGAGTCGCGGCTTGGCGTCCGTCTTCTGTCTCGCACCACGCGCGACGTGGCCCCGACGGCGGCCGGTCAACGCCTCAAGGAAGGCATCGAACCGCATTTCGAAGGCATCGCGGCTGAGGTCAGCGCTCTCGGCGTCCTTCGCGACAGGCCGTCCGGCAACATTCGCCTAGTGTGCACCGACGATTCGGTCGACATTGTCTTCCGCGCCCGGCTGCCAAAGTTCCTGAGCGACTTCCCCGATATCAATGTCGAGTTGGTGGTCGACAACGCCTTCACCAACATCGTCGAGCGCCAGTTCGATGCCGGCGTGCGTCTGGGCGAGTCCATTGCCCGGGATATGGTAGCCGTGCGCATCGGAGCCGACGTGACCTACACTGTGGTCGGCTCACCCCATTACTTCGCCCACCGGACACCGCCGGAGACGCCGCAGGAGCTGACCGACCATAACTGCATCAACTACCGGCTGCCGACGTCAGGATCGGTCTATGCCTGGGAATTGCGGGAAGGAGCGCGCGAGTTCAGTGCTCGGGTCGAGGGGCAACTGACGCTTAACAACATGGGGCCGGCGATCCAGGCTGCGCTTGACGGAGTGGGCTTGGCCTATCTACCGCGTGAACTCGTCCTTCCACACATTGAGAGTGGCCTTCTCCAGGAAGTCCTCACCAAATGGTGCCCGACGTTCCAAGGTTACCACCTGTACTATCCAAGCCGACGCCATCCCTCTCCGGCGTTTTCCGCCTTTGTCGACGCGTTCCGTATCAGGGGCAGGTAACAGCGTTTCGACGGCAAACGGCAGCTCGTATCCTACAAACGATCGTGAGACAGCTTGGATGACGAAGCGCAGTTGGAGGCAAAGCCGAGATAACTGTATCGAGATGTGTTCCGCCAGAAATGGTGGAGCCGGCCCGGGGACGGGGCCGGCTCCTTAAACCCGGTCGTTGGGGACGGGGAGGGTGGGGACTCGACCGGGTTTCTCCTAAAGCGCGAAGTCATGCGACGCACTTAACCTCTGTTTTATGCATGTCGTTATCCCAAAACCGCTACGCACTTTTGGGCGACATGCCTTGGCGCCCTCAGCGGACGCTGGCGACCGCGTCGGAGCGGCCGTCGTTGATCGTCACCCAGGCGCCGGAATTCCGCTCGGACTGGCGCTTCAGGTAGGTGTAGCCGGTATTGGTCCAGGACAGCACCTTGGGCTGGAGATTGTCGAGGATGAACTCGCCAAGGCTGGTGCGCACGGTCAGCACCGCATGGCCGTCGCCATTGCGCTGGCGCACCACCGTCATCAGCAGATCGCCGGCCGGCACGCCGATGCTCATCAGCTCGCGGCGCTTTTCCAGCGCATAGTCCTCGCAGTCGCCGAAGCCGCTATTGGGAAAGGACCAGACTTCCTCCTTGCCCCACATTTCCATGTCGGTGCGCGGCGCGACCCTGCTGTTGACCGAATTGTTGACCTTGACGATCGTTGCCCACAGCTTGCGGGTCAGCTCGACGGGTGCCCGGCCAGGCGTCCTCTGATTGCATTCCTGCGGAAGCTGCTGGCACAATTCGTAGTGTCCGACCGGCTGCGTGGTGCGGCCGCCGGTGTGCATGAAGGCCGGCTCCGCCGCGTTTACAGTCCCCCAACCGAAAAGCTGCATCGCTATTGCCGCCAGCAACAGCTTGCCCCTCATCCTGTTCATTATTCAGTCTCCCCGTTTGAGGAGACAATGACACGACTGGATTTATTTGACGCAAAAGTGCGAAGTAGACATTAAGTAAAACGCCAATAGAATAAACATAAAATTTGACGCAATTGAATATAGAATTGTTTAAGGATTCCAGCCGGGCATGTTCCCATGCTTCGTCGCACCGTTCGAACAGCCAGGATGGCGGGACAGAGGGGGGGCGCGAAGGATCGCCAGCCTCTCTTCCCGATAGTGCTAACGCTTCCGCGTCAGCCGCGCGATGAGCTGAATTCGGTATCGAGCGTTTCCGGCCGCTGGATGACGGCAAACTCGATGGCGACGCCATCTTCGAAATGCCGCACTATCTGGCCGCGCATGGTGCCCAGCGTCACCTGGACGCCGATGGCCGGCTTGACGTCGATCTCGATCGCCGCGCCCGACAGCGACAGGTCGATGATGCGGCACTGGTACTGCCGTCCGTCGGCAAGCTGCAGCACGCTCGTCGGGTTGCGCGGCGCGACGCGTTCATGGCGGCGGTCTTCCGGCAGGTCGAGCTCGTGCTTGTTGGCAAGCCAGGTCAGTTGCGCGGCGAGCTTGTCCCTCTTGCGCTCCGACGCAATGACGGTCATCGCAAAGCCATCCTGCAGCGTGCGGGTGATGACGCCTTCGATGCGGCCGATGTGATCGATATAGGCAATGACCTTTTCGCCCGCCAGGCCGGCGCGCTCGGTGCGCAGCGCAACGTTGCCGGGCGACATGTCGACCACCTGGCAGGGATGTTCGGTGCGGTCTTCCAGCATGAAGCGTCCGTAAATTTTCACGCGGACGCGCTGAAAGTTACGCCTTTCAGCTTGGGACAGCGCATGGTCGACCGCCGCTGACCTCATCACTGCCATACCCCGTTCGGCATTCCGCGCATGGATGCGGGGAATTTCAGCGGAAAACTACAACAAAGCAGGTTAACAAAGGGGAAAGCCCGGCGCTGTTGCTTTAAGCTTTGGGCATCATTCCTCGCGTCCGCCGTCGAAGACGACCAGGTGACGGATGCGGCGGGCCTGGCCGAGCGCCGAAATCGTCTCGGGTGGGTCGAATTCCGATGGGGCGAGCGAGGGAACCTCTATCGCCGGCCGGTTCCCCGGGAACATCGGCTCCTTGTCGGGATCGACGACACGGATCGAATCGATCAACGCGTCGAGAACCGGGTCGGCGCCCAGCCAGAAGGGCTTTTCGACGGCGCTTATCACGCCGAGGCAGCGCGGGCTCTCGACACCGCCGTCGAGCGGCAGCGCGAGCAGCTCGAACCTGTTGGACCGGCCGTTGCGGCTGAAACCCTCATAGGTGATGAGCATCACCGATTTCAGGTCGAAGACACCATCGGTCAGCTTCGAAATCAGCCGCTGGTCCTTTTCACGCCACAGCGAAGGGAATGAAAACCCCTTGAGTTCGCGGCCATAGACCGCGCAGAGCCTGGTGCCGGCGAGCCGGAACACCGCTTCGCCGCGCGTGTCCTTTTCCAGGATGAACGTGTCGGCCAGCAGCGACTTGATATCGGCCGGTTCGACTTCCGAGCGCTTCGGGGCAGGGCGTCCGTCACGCAACCGGTTCCAATAATGGAACAGCGTGATCGATCCGGTCTGGTTCATGCTAATGCTGCTCCGCGCATTCTGTCTTCTGATGTCCCATCGGTGAACAGAAGGGCGCCCTCCGAAGACCTACATGCGTTGCGGAGCAGGATGCGTGCCAGCATCGTTAATACTTGTTCACGGGTCGGGGCGGTTAAGGTTAACAACTGGTTTACGTTGCGCGCCTGCCAGCCCTGTGGCACACCAAAACCACTCCAGAAGCGGTCGTTTTGCGACGATCGGCAGCACTTCAGTCAAGAGTTCAGGGGGAGCAAGGGGCTCGACCAGCCGTTCAAGGGAAACCTTGGACGGCTTCTTTTTTGATTCGGGGCTGCTGATTCGCCGTTTGTGATTCGGTTGGCCGTGATCTACATGCTCGCCAAGTCCAATCCAGCGACTGAGTGCAAGCCATATGAGCGACCCAGAAAGCCCATCGGAGATCGAGCAGGGCCAGGGTGGGCCTGTCGCCCGCGAACCGGAGCAGCGCCGCGAGCCGGTGTTCAACCTGCCGCCCGTGGTGCTGGCGGTGATCGCCATCTGCGTCGTCGTCTTTCTGATGCAGCAGTATGTGCTTAGCCAAGACCAGCAGCTGACACTATTGTACGACGGGGCCTTCATTCCTGTTCTCTACACTGGCCAATACGGCTTCGACTGGTTCCTGTTTTCTCGGCCCTTTACATATGCCTTCCTGCATGGCGGCTTTGCCCATCTTGCCATCAACATGGTGTGGCTCGCGGCCTTCGGCTCACCGTTGGCCAACCGCTTCGGCGCCCTGCGCTTCAGCCTGTTCTTCGCCGCGACCGGACTGGCGGCGGTGGCGCTGTTCTGGGCCATGCACCCGCTTGGCGAGGCGCCGCTGGTCGGCGCCTCCGGCGCGATTTCCGGCATGATGGGCGCGGCGGCACGCTACGGCTTCCGCATCGACCGCTCGTCGGGCAAGGCCGCCTTCGCCGGCCGGCCTTTGCCGATGGCGGCGGTGCTGCGCTCGCGCGGCGTCGTCACCTTTCTCGCCATGTGGATGGTGATCAACCTCGCGACCGGCCTCTTCGGCCTGGCGCCTGGCATTGACGGCCAGATCGCCTGGGAAGCCCATATTGGCGGCTTTCTTGCCGGCTTCTTCGGCCTGCGGTTTTTTGATCGACGAGAGCAGGTGCCCCGGCAGGCGGACGAGCCGGAGACCTGAGACCGCCGCACTTGAAAAGCAACCGATCGCGGCGCACCATGTTCATCCCAGGGAAAGCCGGCCAGGGCAGGAGCCGGCAGGAAATGCAGAGGAGGACGCCATGACTGTTAAGGCAATTCTCGAGGCAAAAGGCCACGGCGTGGTGACGCTCGGGCCGAACGAAAAGCTCAGCGAAGCCATCCGCATGCTTTCCGAACACAGGATCGGCGCGCTGGTCATCACCAACGGCGATCACAAGATCGTCGGCATTCTTTCCGAGCGCGATGTGGTGCGGGTTCTCGCCAAGGAGGGGGCGGCGGCGCTCGACCTTGCCATCCGCTCGGCGATGACGCCCAAGGTGAAGATCTGCAATGAGAACCACACCGTCAACGAGGTCATGGAGATCATGACCAAGGGCCGCTTCCGCCATCTGCCGGTGGAAAAGAACGGGCTGCTCGACGGCATCGTGTCGATCGGCGACGTGGTCAAGCGCCGCATCGAGGATGTCGAGCGCGAGGCCGAGGAGATCAGGGCCTACATCGCCACGGCATAGGTGACGGCGGCCGGGTTGCCGACAGGTCGATTTTTCAAGCTGCTATCGCAGTTCGTCGCGGCAGGTGCGGGCCTGTGCCGCGTCGGCGCCTGCGGCTTTGCGCTTGTCTCTTTTGGCGGTTTGCACTAGCGAAGTTGCACATCAAAATATGCGTTCTCGCATATCCGCAATTTCAATATGCAGGCCCTTATGAGCATTATCGACACCCGCACGCCCGACGCCAAGCGCCTGGTTCCCGGCGCCACCGGCGACTGGGAGATCATCATCGGCCTCGAGGTCCACGCGCAGGTGACCTCTCAGGCAAAGCTGTTTTCCGGCGCCTCGACCATTTTCGGCGCCGCGCCCAACGCCAATGTCAGCCTGGTCGACGCGGCGATGCCCGGCATGCTGCCGGTCATCAACGAGGAATGCGTCAAGCAGGCGATCCGCACCGGGCTGGGCCTAAAGGCCGAGATCAACCACAAATCGGTCTTCGACAGGAAAAACTATTTCTATCCCGACCTGCCGCAGGGCTACCAGATCTCGCAGTTCAAGCAGCCGATCGTCGGCGAGGGGAAGGTGATCGTCTCGGTCGGCCCGGACCGGCAGGGCGAATTCGAGGACATCGAGGTCGGCATCGAGCGCCTGCACCTGGAGCAGGACGCCGGCAAGTCGATGCACGACCAGCATGCGACGATGTCCTATGTCGATCTCAACCGCTCCGGTGTGGCGCTGATGGAGATCGTTTCGAAGCCGGATATGCGCTCCGCCGATGAAGCCAAGGCCTATGTCACCAAGCTGCGCACCATCGTGCGCTACCTCGGCACGTGCGACGGCAATATGGACGAAGGCTCGCTGCGCGCCGACGTCAACGTCTCGGTACGCCGGCCCGGCGGTGAATTCGGCACGCGCTGCGAGATCAAGAACGTCAACTCCATCCGTTTCATCGGCCAGGCCATCGACTACGAGGCGCGCCGCCAGATCGCCATCCTCGAGGACGGCGGCAAGATCGACCAGGAAACGCGGCTGTTCGACCCCAACAAGGGCGAAACGCGCTCGATGCGTTCCAAGGAAGAAGCGCACGACTACCGCTATTTCCCCGATCCCGACCTTCTGCCGCTGGAATTCGACCAGGCCTATGTCGACGAGTTGGCAAAGGACCTGCCGGAACTTCCCGACGCCAAAAAGGCGCGGCTGATCACCTCGCTCGGCCTGTCGACCTACGACGCCTCGATCCTGGTATCGGAAAAGGCGGTCGCCGACTATTTCGAGAAGGTGGCCGCTGGTCGCGATGGCAAGCTTGCCGCCAACTGGGTCATCAACGATTTGCTGGGTGCGTTGAACAGAGCCGGCAAGGACATTGAAAACGCTCCTGTTTCACCCGACCAGCTTGGCGCGGTCATCGACCTGATCAAGGAAGGCACCATCTCCGGCAAGATCGCCAAGGATCTATTCGAGATCGTCTGGAACGAGGGCGGCGATCCGCGTCAGCTGGTCGAAAGCCGCGGCATGAAGCAGGTCACCGATACCGGCGCCATCGAAAAGGCGGTCGACGAGGTGATCGCGGCCAACCCGGACAAGGTCGAGCAGGCGCGCGCCAAGCCGACCATGTCCGGCTGGTTCGTCGGCCAGGTGATGAAGGCGACCGGCGGCAAGGCCAATCCGCAGGCGGTCAATGAGCTGGTCAAGGCCAAGCTCGGGATCGAGTAGGATGTTTGTCCGCACCGCCGGCGAGCGCGATCTGGCGGCGGTGCGCGCATTGCTGGTCGAGACGTGGCATGCCACCTATGACGCCATCTACGGCGCGGCGCGGGTTACCGAAATCACCGATGAATGGCATTCGATCGCCGCGCTCAAGGCACGGCTGACGCGGCCGAACTCGGAGTTCCTGGTCGCCGACGACGGCAAAACCATCGGCGGCATGGCTTTCGCGGCCGCCACCACGGATGCCAGGATCGTCATGCTGAACCAGCTTTACGTGCATCCGGCCTGGCAGAGGCAAGGCATCGGCCAGGCGCTGCTGGACGAAATCGAGGCCAGCTTTCCGGAGGCCAGGACGCTGCGTGTCGAGGTCGAGGAAGCAAATGCTCCGGCTGTCGCCTTCTACCGCGCGAGGGGGTTCTTGCCCGCCGGCAACACGGCCGATTGCGGTGGCGCCTCGGGCTTGCCGGCGCTGGTTTTGGAGAAGCAACTCGGATAGCTCGTTCGCCTGACGCTCAGTTGCGTTTCTCAGGCAGGTTGGAGCAGCCGGCAGCGAGAAACTCGCACGGCAGGCTGCCGCCGCCGCCCGACGTGTGCGGGGGCGTGGCGGCTTCGATTTTTTCCACCTCGTAATATTTCGAGGTGACGCCCCATTTTTTGACGCCCTGGCACGTCGAGCGCACGCCAACCTCCGTCGCCTTTGCCGCAGTCTTGTAATACGTGGTGATCCGGCAGGATTGGCTGACCGGCAGCGCGTTCGCCGGGCTCGTGACCGGCGGCAGGAAGTTCGGGAAGGCAAGCAGCGAGATTGCCGCAATGATCCTGACGGCGGGCATGGTGTGAGGGAGGTGCAGCATCGTTTGTCTCCATCGATGGCGCCGCTCGCTCGTGGCGCAGCGGCGCGTTTGTTCCGGCAAGATCAGGCCATGAAGCCGGCGCTGCCGCATCTGCCGCGCGGGAGATGGCGGCAGCGGTCTGAACCGCCGCCGTCATCCGCGAGCGGCCGCGTCAGGGCGTTTTCGGCTTGATGGGCGTCTTTATCGGAACGGCGACTTTTGGGGGCCGGACCGTACTGGCTTCACCGTCGACGGCCAGCCCGCCGCTGTTGAGATAGCGTACCGTATAGTGCAGCTCATAGCCCGGAACTCTGACCCATGTAGGTTTGTGATTGAACTGGTCCGGAGGCCTCGAATACCACTTCGGGATCTGCATGATCTTGGAACCGGCACCGAATCCCGCAGTCTTGGCCGCTACCGCGAAGGCGCTGTCTCTGGGATCGTTCGGCGGCTGGTCGACATTGCCGATGACGACCAGCGAATCGTATTTTCGCGCGTCGAGCCTGAGTACGGGAAGGTTCAGCGCAGCCACGTCGCCTTCGCGCATCGTCAGGGCTTTCTGAACGCCGTCCTCATTGGCATAGACGTTGAGGTTTATGGCCTCGGATTCCGCATAGACGACATTGTTGTGGAAGTCGCGGGCTGGCAGGCGTGTGAGGCTGTCGAAGGTCACTTCAACCGTCGGCTTGGCTATGGCGTCCGTCACCACCAGGTTGCGCCGCGGCACCGTCCAGAAGATGAGATCATCGCCGGTGGCCTGCGTGCCGGCATCGGAGCCGTCTATTGCCGAGCATTTCGAATTTGGAACCGGCGTCGTCACCGGCAGGGGTGCCGAAAACGAGCTGCGTACCTGAGCGTCGATGTAGTTGCCGACGTTGAAAACGTCTTCGAGGATGTTGCCGCCCTCGAAGCTCGCCGGGCCGGGTTGCGAGCGGATGATGACCTGGCTGGAATCGGTCTGCCAGCCGCTGCAGAAGACGTTGACGTCTATGGGAATGCCGATGTGGCGGTCGGAGGTCACCGGGATCGAGACTTTGATGGTCAGGATGTAAGGAACTTTGACAAACCAGCTGTTCGGCTGATTCAGCATCTGCGTCGCAAAACGCGACGGCCGCCATTGCTTCAGCGATTCGATCGATGCGCGTGACGATCGTCCCTGGGCGGCCAGCTGTGCGTTGGTGGCGTCGACCTTGGCTTGCGCCAGGTTGCGGACGGTGTTGGTGATCAGGAACACGCCGAGTTCGGCTTTGCAGGGCCTGTTCGATTGTGTGGCGTTGCATGGGGCAAGTGCCGCACTGGGAACCGGCGGCCCCGAAGGCGGCGGCTGGGCGGCCGCGGTGGCCGCCATCAGGCAGAAGAACAGCATCGTGCAGGTTTTCAACATGGTATCCTCGCTCTTTCGTTGGAAACCACCCTCCGGCTAGACAGCAGCATTTGTTCGATGGCGGTTCATCGCCCGCACGGGGGATGAACCGCGAAACATCGGGCCGGCCCAGCGACGTCGAGCCGCCGTCCGTTCGGATTGGATATCTACTGCTTCACGACGCCTTTGGTTGTCGCCATCGGCGCGACGACCTTGGGCTTGGGGGTTTTCGGGCCGGGGTCGACTACCAATGCGGCCGTGCAGGAGCATTTGCCCGAACCGCAGTTCAGGTCGCCCTTGCACATTTTGGAATGCCGCATATCGGTGCAGTCGGCGGTCCCGGAGCAGGAGCAACTGCCTTGCCCAATCGTTCCGGACTGACATTTGAAGCTCCATGCCGGATCGGCGGCAAGGCCGGCCACAGCGAGCGATATGGCAAAAAGCGTCGTCGAGATGAGCTTGCGCATGAATACCTCCCGGTTCTATCGAGCGATGGAACCACGAAGCAGCAACGCCTTCATCTCCCGCGCGGGGGACGAACTCGCATACCGGTGACGATCGTCAATGCTGTCCCTTCAGCACGACGAGATAGCCGCGTTCGACGCGAAGCCGGAACGCGATTTGCCCTGCAGTGCCGGGATCCTTGGAAACCTTGTCGATGACATAGCCGCTGGGATGCGAGCCAAGCCATTCTTCCGGTTTGTCGGTGGTTTCGAATGGCTTTTGCAACCGGGCCAGGAAGCCGACTTCGCCTTGATAGTCGAAAGCCACGGCCCAGTCCGCATCCTTTCGCTCGTCGATGAAGTTGGCGAGCGGCGTCAGATCATAGCGTTTGAACGCGGTTGCCGATGCCACCGCGTGGCCGATGCCGAAAATGACAAGCATGACGATGGCCGAGCTCTTCAGCCTGGCGAGCGGGATCTCCGCCATGAAATAGCCGAACAGGATGACCACGAACGGCAACATCGGCACGACATAATGAGGCTGCTTGCCGGATATCGCGCTGAACACCAGAAACACGGCAACGAACGAGAATGACAGCAGGCGCAAGGCGCGCAGATCCGGCGACTTCGCGTCGATCAGGTTGCGTATCCGCGTGCGCAGCTTCAACCGCCACACCTCGGGTATGAAGATCCACGGTATGAACATGACCGGCAGCAGCAGCAGATAGAAATAGAACGGCCGGCCGTGCGAATTGCGCAAATTGCCGGTGACGCGCCCCGCCGACTGGTTCCAGACGAGATCATAAACGAAATTGCCTTTTGTCAGGATGGTCGCCGGCACCAACCAGATCGCCACCGGAATTAGTGCGGCGAGCAGGGCCAGGCCCACTCCAGCGAGGAAGTTCGGTGTCGTCAGTCCCGCCCGCCGGTCGCGCCAGAACGGGTAGAACAGGATGGGCGCGCCGATATGGATCAGCACCACCGGGCCTTTCGTCAGCACGCCCATGCCGATGAACAGCCCGGCCAGAACGGCCTGCCAGCGGTTGCCGCTGCGGGCAAAGGCAATCAACGACAACAGCGCGGCGAGCACAAAGACCGTCAGCAACAGGTCGAACAGGATCAGCGTCGAATAGATGACGAACACGCTGCTTCCGGCAACCAGCCAGGGGATGCGCCGCGCGATGTCGTCGCGGCCCGGAAACAGGGTCTTTGCCAACGCCGTCGTCAGCCAGATGACGAGCGAGGAGGCGGCGAAGATGACCAGCATCGCCGCCGGCCGGCTGGCGCCGAAAATATTCCAGACAAGGTCGATAAGCCAAAACAGCAGTGGCGGCTTCTGCAGATAGGGCGCGAAATTCATCGTCGGGACGAAGATCTGTCCGCTCAGATACATTTCCCAGGTGACGCTGAGATATCGCGTTTCGTCGACGGGCAGCAGTGGCCGGAAAGCGACCGCGATTGCGATCAGCCCAAGCAGAAAGAGGTAGGGGAGCAGCCGCTCGGTAGATGTCGGTGTCAAAGATCGAGATCCGCGCCAGAAACCATTTTCATTCCAGCCGAGCATAGTGCCGCGTTTCTGGACCGCGAACGACCGCACCATGATTTTGGCCGAATTGCAACGATGCCGGTTTCGTTTCCCAGATTTTGCGGACGATGGTGTCAAAGGTTTGAAAAACTTACCGGCCGAGTCTTTTGGACCGCTGCCGGTCCGGGGAACCTGAGCAAAATCAACTGGAGCGCAACGGCGGTGACAATTCGCGCATCAACAGTTCGAGCTCGCGCTGATCGCCGGTACCGGTCTTGTCGAAGATCGTCGCCAGCTGCGACTTGACGGTGCCGTCCGAGACGCCGCCGGCCGCGGCAATTTCCTTTCGCGTCAGGCCGGCGGCAACGTGACCGGCGACTCGCCTTTCTGCCGCGGTCAGTCCGAACAGCGCCGCAATGGCGTCCAGCGCCGGGGTCGGTGTCGAACCGGCGGCGGCGATGAAGATCGCTGCGGCGGCGCGTTGCGAGATGCGCGCCGAGATTTCACGGCGCGCCAGCGGCATGACATGGGCCACTGCCGGAACGACCGTCCTGGCCAGGGGAATGTTGATGCCGCAAGGTCCGAGCGCGAATTCGTCGCGCGTGCCGAGCTGGACGGCACGGCCGATCGCGGCGTTGGCTTTGGCATAGGTGAAGGAAAGCTGTCCGCGCACGCAAGCGACCGAGATATTTTCGGCGAGCAGCGCTTCGGCTGACGGGTTGGCGAAGATGATGGTCATGTCTTCGGCGACGATCAGCACCGGATGGTCGAGGCTTTCGATGATGGAGCGGAAGATTTCGGCCTTGCGCCGCTCGGCCTCGAACAGGTCGCCGATGGTCACCGCGCGCCGCACATGCGGTGCCAACAGGCAGACAAGCTCGATATCCTCGCGGGAAATCTGGCGCCTGTCCTTGTCGGTCACCACCATCAACGTGCCGATCCGGGTCGGCCGCCTCATCAACGCCACCCAGAAGAAATCGTCCAGGCGGTTGGGTTGCACCCATTCGCGCACGATGCGGCTTTCGAGCCATCTCTGCCGGGTATCCGGGCCTTGCAGGGCGTAGATCGAATCGACGGTGAACGGCACGTCGATCTCCATCTTGGGAACCGCCGCATAGAACGGCACTTGCGAGCCGTAGTCATGCTTCAATGGCTCAAGAACTGCGGGATCGCCGCAGGACACCGAAAACCGCGCGGAGCTGCTGATCGTGTCGATGACGGCGAGCATGGCAAGCTGGCCTTCCGCCAGATTGCAGATGGCCTCGAGTGTCGCCTGCCAGCGGTCGACGTCGGCAATCGAATCGTAGATCGCCTCAACGACCTGCGGCAACGCGCGACCGGCCGTGCCCGCCAGCGATGACATGAGCCCCTCTCATTTGCCGTCCTTGAGGCAACGAAGCATCAACTGCTAGAATAACGCTGCGTAAGGTTGCCAACAACCTATTTCATCTGCTTCGGACGGCCGCGAAAATAACATCATCGTTTCGCTTTCCCGTCAGCCATTTGCTCGCCGGTTGCGGCAAGACCCTTGCCTTCGCAATGCCGTGACGCCATAAGCAGGAACAGGCGCCGCAGCCGCCGCGAGGACTTGCCACAAGGACTTGCCACGAGGATTTGCATGAAAACTTTCCTTCTGCAGTTTTTCACCTGGTGGAACAGCCAGACATTGGGAACGCGCTTCCACACCTGGCGGCATGGCAAGAAGGTCGGGCAGGACGAGGTCGGCAACGTCTATTATGAGGGCGGCGTCGATTCGGAAGGCCGCACCCGTCGCTGGGTCATCTACCGCGACTATTCGGAAGCCTCGGCGATTCCGCCCGGCTGGCATGGCTGGATCCATCATCGTGTCGACGTTGCGCCGCCAAGCGAAGACTACAAGCCACGCGACTGGCAAAAGCCGCATGTGCCGAACCTCACCGGCAGCCCCGCGGCCTATCGCCCGAAAGGCTCGGTGCTGACCAACCAGCATCGTCCGCAGGTGACGGGCGACTACGACGCCTGGACGCCTGGTTCTTGATCGATCGCCGCGACACGCGCGCGGTCCCCACGGGGGCGGTCCCCACGAGGGCGGTCCTTTGTCGCCACAATTGCTGTTTAGCTGTTTGCTGATCCGACAGCAGCAACTAGCCTTGGCGTTAAGAGAATCACCCCGGGCGCAAACCACCGGACCTTGCATGAGCATGTTCAGCCGAATTTTGACGGGCGGATTAACCGCGGTCGTTCTCGCTTCTATGGTGGCGCTCGCTGCTGCGCAGGAATTGGCGCCGCCTGCGCCGGACGCGTCGGTGGCGCCTGCAGCACCGGCAGTGTCCGAGCGCATCACCAATCCCGTCGCTGAATTCGCCGGCATCGACAAGATCACCGGCCGTATCATCACCTTCGATGTTTATATCGACGAGACGGTGCAGTTCGGCGCTTTGCAGGTGACGCCGCGCATCTGCTATTCGCGGCCCGAAAACGAAGAGCCGAAGACGGATTCGTTCGTCGAGGTCGACGAGATTACGCTCGACCGGAAGATACGCCGTATCTTCACCGGCTGGATGTTTGCCGAAAGCCCCGGGATCAACGCCGTCGAGCATGCCGTCTATGATATCTGGCTGAAGGGCTGCAAGCAGAAGTCCGACGTGCCGGCACCCGCCGCCCCCAAAACCAACTAGAATCTGTCAGTGCGCGGCGGATACCGCGCCCTGCGGAACCGCCGCGTTGCCCGAGCGTTGGTGCCTCTCTACGGAGGAGGTTGCCATGATGATGGCCAACAAGAACGAACTTCTCGACATCGAAAGGGGATTCTGGAGCGGCGGTGCCGACTATTTCAAGGCCAATGCCGATACCGACTGCCTGGTGGCCTTCCCGCAGATGGCGCGGGTGATGAGCAATACCGATCTGGCCGCAACTGCCACGGACCCGAACCGCTGGCGCGATCTCGACATCGACCTCAAGGGCATCATCGAGCCGGGCAGCGACATCGTCATGCTGACCTACGAGGCGCGTGCGACGCGGCAAGATGGCGAAGCCTATGCGGCGCTGGTCAGCACCGGCTATGTCCACCGCGTCAATGGCTGGAAGATGATGTTCCACGCACAGACGCCGCTGGTGACGGCAGCAAAAGGCTGACCGGCCGCAAGAGCATTCCAGGAAATGTGAACGGCTTTCCGTCCGGAATTGCGTTTCTGTGAAACGATGAACCATTCCAGGTTATGGAAAAAACACGGCCTCGCCCTTCAGCGCCTCGGCCAGCATCTTCTCGTACTTGCCGCGCGGCACGTCGATTGCACCGAAGCGTTTGAGATGCTCGGTGGTGAACTGCGTATCGAGCAGTGCAAAGCCACGCGCCTTCAGGCGTTCGACGAGGTGAACCAGGCAGGCCTTTGACGCGTCGGTCTCCCTGGCGAACATGCTCTCGCCGAAGAACACGCGGCCGAGCGATACGCCGTAGAGCCCCCCGACCAATCGGTCGTTGTGCCAGGCCTCGACCGAATGGCAATGGCCCATCCGATGCAGCTCGATATAGGCTTCGCGGATCGGTGCGTTGATCCAGGTCGACCGCCGTTCCTCGCGCCTTTCTGCGCAGGCATCGATCGTCGCCTCGAAATCGAAATCGATGCGGAACTCGAACAGATCCTTGCGGATGGTCTTTCTCAGGCTTTTCGGTATGTGGAACCCGTCGAGCGGAATGATGCCGCGCGTCTCCGGCCGCACCCAGAACACTTCGGGGTCATTGGCATTTTCGGCCATCGGGAAGACGCCGGAGGCATAGGCTTTGAGCAAAAGGTCGGTCGGGATGCGATAACCGGGTGCGTAGGGACGGGTCATCGCTTCGCCCCTGTGTCACTCGCCTTCGGCCAGGTATTTTTCCAGCCAGTGGATATCGTAGTCGCCATTAGCGATGTCGGCGTTGCCAACGAGGTCGCGAAACAGTGGCAGCGTCGTCTTGATGCCGTCGACGACGAATTCGTCGAGCGCGCGCCGCAGCCGCATCATGCATTCGACGCGGTTGCGGCCATGCACGATCAGCTTGCCGATCAGGCTGTCGTAGTAGGGCGGGATCTTATAGCCGGAATAGACGCCGGAATCGACACGGATGCCGAGGCCGCCCGGCGTGTGGAAATGGGTGATGGTGCCCGGCGAGGGGGTGAAGGTGCGCGGATCCTCGGCATTGATGCGGCATTCGATGGCATGGCCGTGGAAGCGGATGTCCTCCTGGCGCACCGAAAGTCCGCCGCCCGAGGCGACGCGGATCTGCTCGTGCACGAGGTCGATGCCGGTAATCGCCTCGGTCACCGGATGTTCGACCTGCAGGCGCGTGTTCATCTCGATGAAATAGAACTCGCCGTCCTCATAGAGGAATTCGATGGTGCCGGCGCCGGAATAGCCGAGATCGGCGATCGCCCTGGCGCAGACGCCGCCAATATGCGCGCGCTCCTCGGCATTGAGCGCCGGCGAGGGCGCTTCTTCCCAGACCTTCTGGTGGCGACGCTGCAGCGAGCAGTCGCGCTCGCCGAAATGCACGCCGCGCCCGGCGCCGTCGCCGAACACCTGCACTTCGATATGGCGCGGCTTCTGCAGATATTTCTCGATATAGACTGCGTCGTCGCCGAAGGCCGCACCCGCCTCCGAGCGTGCCGTCTGCAGCGCCACCTCGAGATCGGCCTCGCTACGCGCCACTTTCATGCCGCGCCCGCCGCCGCCGGCCGACGCCTTGATGATTACGGGGTAGCCGATCACGGCGGCAATGCGCTTGGCTTCCTTGTCCTCGGTGACCGCGCCGTCGGAGCCGGGCACCACGGGAATGCCGAGGCGTTTTGCGGTACGCTTGGCCTCGATCTTGTCACCCATGATGCGGATATGGTCGCCGGTCGGGCCGATGAAGGTGATGTTGTGCGCGGCGAGGATGTCGGCGAACTTGGCGTTCTCCGACAGGAAACCGTAGCCGGGATGCACCGCGTCGGCGCCGGTGATCTCGCAGGCGGCGACGATCTGGTGGATGTTGAGATAGCTGTCGCGCGACGGCGGCGGGCCGATGCAGACGCTCTCGTCGGCGAGACGCACGTGCATGGCGTCGGCGTCGGCGGTCGAATGCACCACCACCGTCTGGATGCCGAGCTCCTTGCAGGCGCGCAGCACCCTGAGGGCGATTTCGCCGCGATTGGCGATGAGGATTTTCTGGAACATCTTTCGCCTGTTCCCGGCTCTACTCGATCACGACGAGCGGCATGCCATATTCGACCGGCTGCGCATCTTCAAACAGGATCGCCGTCACCGTGCCGGCGCGCGGCGAGGGGATCTGGTTCATCGTCTTCATTGCTTCGATGATCAGCAGCGTCTGGCCTTCCTTGACCTTCTGGCCGATTTCGATGAACGGCCTGGCGTCGGGCGACGGTGCCAGATAGGCGGTGCCGACCATTGGCGAGGCGACGGCGTTCTTTGACAAGTCGGGCGTCGCCGGGGCGGCCGCTGCCGCGGGCTGCGCGGCTGCCGGGGCATAGGCCGGCTGAGCTGCGGCGACGGCATGGACGGCCGGCGCCTGCCGCGAGACGCGCACCTTCAGATCGCCCAGCTCGACCTCGATCTCGGTCAGGTTGGTGTCGTTCAGTATGCCCGCCAGATCGCGGATCAGCTGCTGGTCAACACCGTTCTTCTTTATCGACATTTTCGAGCCTTCTGTTTGTTGGCCGGTCATAGGCGTGCAGCCAGCGCCTGCAGCGCCAGCGTGTAGCCGAGCGGCCCGAACCCGCAGATCATGCCGACGGCGACCGGCGCGACCATGGAGACGTGGCGGAATGGTTCCCGCGCGTGGATGTTGGAGAGATGCACCTCAGCGACCGGCAGCGGCGCGACGGCGCGGATGGCATCGTGAATGGCGATCGAGGTATGGCCGTAGGCGCCCGGATTGATGACGATCGCGGCGGCCTTGTCGGCGGCCTCGTGGATCCAGTCGACGAGGTCGCCCTCATGGTTCGACTGGCGGAAATCGATCTCCAGCCCAAGTGCGGCACCTGCCTGCTTGCAGTCGTCGGCGATCGCGGCAAGCGTCTTGCCGCCATAGATGCCCGGCTCGCGCTTGCCGAGCGCGTTGAGATTGGGGCCGTTCAGGACGAAAACCGTTTTCAAAAAATGCCGACCTTTCCCGGCGCGGCTAAGCCGGCGCGCCGGACCCTCTATAATGGGCATAGACGCTGGCGAAAAGAGCGCAAGTGCGTTCTTTCGCCGTCCACAACAGCCGGAAAACGGCCCGTGCCGGAAACCCGCAGCCTAATCGAAACCCGAATGCCGATCAGAGCGCGGCCTTCGCCGCCTCGATCTTTTCGGCCAGCACTTCCTGGCCAAGCGCGCCGAACACCACCTCGTTGCCGACGACATAGGACGGCGTTCCGGTAATGGCGAGCTTGGTGGCGAGGTCATAGGTCTTGGAGAAGGCCTCGGTGATGCTCGGGTCCTTCATCTTTTCGCGCAGCGCCGCCTCGTCGGCGCCGAGCGACAGCGCCACCTTGATCGCCGCCGCCTCGGTGGCGCGCCCCTGGCCGCCGAGCAGCGCATTGTGGAATTCGCCGTATTTCTCCGGCTTCATCAGATGGAAGGCCATCGAGACGACGCTCGCCTTCTGCGAATCCGGGCCGAGGATCGGGAACTCCTTGAGTACGAAGCGCAGGTCCGGATCGGCCTTGGTCAGCGCGCGCATGTCGTCGATGGCGCGTTTGCAGTAGCCGCAATTATAATCATAGAATTCGACGATGGTGACCTTGCCGTTCGGATTGCCGACAACACCGTCGAATGAGGAATTGAAGATCTGGTCCTTGGCGTCTTTGATGACGCCGAGACTGGCGACGCGCTGTTCTTCCTTCTGCTTGGCCTCGAGTGCCTGCTGGGCCTCCAGAAGCACTTCCGGGTTCTTCAGCAGATAGTCGCGGACGATGCCTTCGACTTCGGCACGGTCGAGCTTGGTACCTGAGGACGTCGTCTGGGCAAGCTGTGCCGTGCCGGCCTTCGCCGTCTGCGGATTGCCGGCGACGAAGCCGAACGCCAGCATGGCGAGAGCCGCTGCCACTCCGGTACTGCCCAGCAGAATTGCCTTGGTCATGATCCTCGATCCTCTTGCCTGTGTTCGGGTCCGCCCGGTTTGGCTGTGTCGCAGCCTGCGTCCGAAAGGTTCACTTCTTCTTACCTGATGGTGCGTAGTTTATAATGTCCTGCGCGCGAAGCCAGCCCGGCTCGCCCCGCTTCATGCTCTGCTGCGCCCGCATGGCGAAGATTTTCGCATTCTTGTAGTCGCCGGAATAGAAATGCCCTTCGGCGGTTGCAAGCTCGGCGGCCGGGATGTTGCCGAGTTCCCCGTAAGCCTGTGCCAGATAGCGGTATCCGGCGGCGTTTTCGCGATCCCGTCCGAGGCCGGTGTTGATCTGCGCCACCGCCTTCTTCAGCGAATCCTGCGTGCCGATCGCCATCAGCGCCTGGCCGTACGAGACCGGCAGCAGCCCCGATCGCGCCGGATCGAGGCTGACCGACTTGGCATAGGCGTCCGCCGCATCCTTCGGCCGGTTCGCCTTCATCAGGATGTCGCCGCGCAATTCCTGGAAATAGGGATTTTTCGGCTGTTCCTTGATCAACGCGTTGGTCTTGGCGAGCGCCGACGCCAGATTGCCGAACAGATAGGTCATCTGCGCGTCGCCATAGCGTGAGGCGAGGCTGCCGGGGTTCTTTCGCATCAATCGCGACGCCGCCGCCTGGCCCTGCATGTAGGCGGCGATCTTGATGCGCATCATGTCATGGCGCTGCTGCAGTGCCGGCGGGTCGACCTTGTCGACGTAAGGGCTCTGCTTCACCAGCACTTCGAGATTGGCGATACGCTCCTGCGGCATCGGATGGCTGATCCTGTAGGGATCGACTTGCGCGCCCGAGAGCGACAATGCGTTCTGGAAGCGGCCAAACGTCTTCAGCATGCCCATGCCGGACTGGCCGGTTGCATTGAGATAGGTGATCGCCGAACGGTCGGCGGTCATCTCTTCGGTGCGCTGATAAGCGAGGATACTGCGTTGCGCCATCTCGCCGCCGCCGGCCACCACGCCCATGCCGGCGCCGGCGAGACCGCGGCTGTTGCTGGTGGCGCCGGCCACCATGGCGCCGGCGCCAAGCAGCGTCGCCAGGATCGCCATCGTCTTGGCGCGCTCGAGCTGTTCTCGCAATTTCTGCTGGTGTCCGCCGGCGATATGGCCGGCCTCGTGGGCAATGACGCCAATGATCTCGTTGGGCGTTTCGGCCGTCATCAGCGCGCCGGTGTTGATGAACAGGCGGCGGCCGGCAACAAAGGCGTTGAAGCTCTGGTCGTTGACCAGCACGATGTTGATGGCGTCGCCCGACAAGCCCGCCGCCTTGAAGATCGGCCGCGCGTAATCGCGCACCAGCGCCTCGATCTCGGCATCGCGCACAACCGGCACATTCTGCGCAAAGGCATTGACCGAGCCGGCCATGGCGACCATCGCGGCAAGCGAAAGCGTCGCGAGGGCGCGCGCTGTCCTGGCGATCGTCGATTTGGGTCGGCTCAACATGGCAGGTCCACTGGTAGACGAGTGGGCGAAGGATGAAAAGTCGGCAGCCTAAACTTACCGAACTTGTGATCCCCACACCAATCGGGCATTTGTGCGGCGCGGCCAGCATATGGCCGGCACGTGCGGACAAGTGTGGTGGATTGAAAAATGGTTGTTTCGCTTTCGCGCCGCGGCGCGGTCGAACCGTTCCATGCCATGGACATCCTGGCCGAGGCGAATCGGCTGAAAGCCAAGGGCCTGCCGGTCGTTTCCATGGCCGTCGGCCAGCCTTCCGATCCGGCGCCGGCCGGGGTTCGCGAAGCGGCGGCCAATGCCTTGAAAACAGGCCGCATCGGCTATACCGACGCGCTGGGCCTCGCCGGCCTGCGCAAGGCGATCGCGGCGCATTATGGCGAGCATTACGGGCTTGACGTTTCGCCCGAGCGGATAGCCGTCACCACCGGATCGTCGGCTGCCTTCAACCTCGCTTTCCTGGCAATGTTCGATCCAGGCGACCGCGTCGCCATCGCTGCGCCCGGCTATCCTGCCTATCGCAACATCATGGCCGCGCTCGGCATCGACATCGCCGAGATCGAGTTGGACGGCGCCGCCTATCTGCATGCCGAGCACCTGCAAGCCGCGCATCGCGAAAAACCGCTGAAGGGCGTGCTGTTCGCCAGCCCGGCCAACCCGACCGGCGCGGTCATTCCCGCCGGCGATCTCGAGGCGCTGGTCAAAACGGCGCAAGAGCTCGGCATCGCCGTCATCTCGGACGAAATCTATCACCGGCTGGCCTATGCGGCGCCCGACACGACGGCGCTTGCTTTCGGCGCGGATGTGACGGTGATCAATTCCTTCTCGAAATATTATTGCATGACCGGCTGGCGCATCGGCTGGATGGTGTTGCCGCAGGAACTGGTGCGGCCAGTCGAGCGCATCGCCCAGAGCCTCTACATCTCGCCGCCCGAACTGTCCCAGATCGCCGCGATCGAGGCATTCAAGGCGACGCCAGAGCTGGAAGCGGTGAAGGCGCGCTATGCCTGGAACCGCGAGCTCCTGATGCAACGCCTGCCGGAGCTCGGCTTTGCTTTGGCCGCGCCCATGGACGGCGCCTTCTACGCCTTCTGCGACGTCACCAGGCACACCAATGACAGCATGGCGTTTGCGCGCAGGATGCTGGCCGAGGCGCATGTGGCGGCGACGCCCGGCCGCGATTTCGACCCGCTGCAAGGCCATCGCACGATGCGCTTTTCCTACGCCGGCAGCCACGACGACATGGTCGAGGCGATGGCGCGTATCGAACGCTGGCTGAAGTAGCGGGAGCGACGATGCTGGAGTTTGATCAGGCGCCCCAACTCGAACATGCGTTGCGCGAGGTCGCTGCCGAAATGGCGGAGCGTACCGATCGCGGCGACGTCGCCAGCTATATTCCCCAGCTCGGCAAGATCGACCCGAAAAAATTCGGCATTGCCGCGGTGACCAATGACGGCCGCGTGCTGACCGCGGGCGACGCCGACGAGGCGTTTTCGATCCAGAGCATCTCAAAGGTGTTCACGCTGACGCTGGCGCTCGGCAATGTCGGCGACGCGCTGTGGCAGCGGGTTGGGCGCGAACCTTCGGGCAATCCGTTCAACTCGATCGTCCAGCTCGAGCACGAGAACGGCATTCCGCGCAATCCATTCATCAATGCCGGCGCCATCGTGGTCTCGGACATCCTGCTTGCCGGTCATCAGCCGCGCGAGGCGATCGGCGAGATCCTGCGCTTCATCCAGTTCCTGGCCGATGACGACACCATCATCATCGACCGCGAGGTCGCGGCGTCCGAACGCGCCACCGGCTTTCGCAATTTCGCGCTTGCCAATTACATGAAATCGTTCGGTAATCTCAATCACGCGCCGGAACTGGCGCTGGGCGTCTATTTCCACCATTGCGCTATCGCCATGAGTTGCCGGCAACTGGCCCTGGCCGCCCGCTTCCTTGCCAATGGCGGCAAGAACCCGGCGACCGGGCATTCCGTCGTCTCGGCAGAGCGCGCCCGCCGCATCGGCGCGATGATGCTGACCTGCGGCCACTATGACGGCTCCGGCGACTTCGCTTTCCGCGTCGGCATTCCCGGCAAGAGCGGCGTTGGCGGCGGCATATTGGGGATCGTGCCGGGCGTCGCCTCGCTTGCCGTCTGGTCCCCTGGCCTCAATGCCAACGGCAATTCCAGGCTGGGCTCGATCGCGCTGGAAAAATTGGCGAAGACGATGAACTGGTCGATCTTCGCACCATAGTGTTGTCGCCCGAATTGGGGCAAAAAAACCCGCGCAGCCGATCGGCAGCGCGGGATTTTTTTTTAATCAGAAAGTCTGGCTAATGCACGGAAAGGCTTAGAAAAAGCCCTTCCGTTGCCACCAGCCGGCACGCTTCGGCTTGTCCTCGGCCTTTGCTTCCTCGGTCTTTGCCTCGTCGGTCTTTGCCTCGTCCGGGACGATCGAGGAGACGACCGGCACGACCGGAGCATCCACCGGTACCGGCTTGCGCCGCGACGGCCGGACCTTCGGCGTTTCCTCGGCAGCCGCCACTTCAGTCTCCTGCGAAGCCGGCGCAGCGGTCTCGCCGGAAGCCACGGAGGCGGCCTCGGCAGCCGATGTCTCGGCGCCCGCAATCTCGGCAACTGCTTCCGCCGCAACTTTCTTCGGCTTGGCGGTACGGCGCGGCTTCTTCGGCTTTTCGGCGCTCGGCATGTCGTCGTTCGCCGGAGCGAGCACCGCAAGCTCTTCGGCCGGCGGCGCACCTTCCGGCTCGCCGGTTACGGGCTCTGCTTCCGACACGGCACCTTCCGTCATGGCGGCTGGCTCGCCGGGGGCAGCTTCCAAGCCGTCCTCGCCGTCCTCACGGCGATTGCGCTTGCCGCCGCGCTTGCCGCGCCGGCGCTTCTTGCCGTGACCGTCGTCCGCCGCTTCCGCCGTTTCGGCCACAACACCTGCCGGCGCTTCATGTTCCGCTTCGGCGCCTTGGTCGCCGGCGGCTACGAAGGCGTCGTCCGTCGGCGCCGAAACGGAAGCACCTTCCACAGCAGCGCCATGCTCGCGATCGCCATGTTCGCGTTCCCCGTGCTCGCGATCCCCGTGTTCACGATCCTTGCCGCCGCGCCGTCTGCGGCGCTTGCGGCGCTTGCGATCGCGGCCTTCGCCGTCCTCGCCGGACCTTGGCTGCTGCGGCTGCTGGGCAGGGCGTGGCTGCTCGGCCTGCACCGGTGCCTCGTCTTCCTCTTCGATGACGATCTCGTCCTCGGGTTCTTCCGGCTCGACATAGGCCGGGAACGTGCGCGCCTCGACAAAGCCTTCCGGCTTTTCGGCCAGCGCGCCGCGGAAGATGGCGTAGTGTTGTGCACCGACCGCGTCATCGGCTTCGATGGTGATGGTCACGCCGAAGCGGTGCTCGAATTCCACCAGCGTGCCGCGCTTGTGATTGAGCACATAGAGCGCGGTCGCCGCCGGCGTCCGCACCGTGATGTGGCTGCGCGAATCCTTGAGCAGGAATTCCTCGATTGCCCGCACCACCATCAGCGCGACCGACGAATCGGAGCGCACATGGCCTGTGCCGCCGCAATGCGGGCAAGGCTTCATGGTCGATTCCAGCACGCTGGCACGGATGCGCTGGCGCGACATCTCCATCAGGCCGAAATGCGAGATGCGGCCGACCTGGATGCGGGCACGATCGTTCTTGAGGTGATCCTTCAGCCGCTTCTCGACGGAGCGGTTGTTGCGGTTCTCCTCCATATCGATGAAGTCGATGACGATGAGGCCGGCGAGATCGCGCAGCCTCAATTGCCGGGCGACTTCCTCGGCGGCTTCCAGATTGGTGTGAAGTGCGGTGTCCTCGATCGAGTGCTCCTTGGTGGAACGGCCCGAATTGACGTCGATGGCGACCAGCGCTTCCGTCTGGTTGATGATGATGTAGCCGCCGCTCTTCAGCGTCACCTGCGGCTGCAGCATGCGGTCGAGCTGCGCTTCGATGCCGTTGCGCACAAAGATCGGCGTCGTGTCGCGGAACGGCTGAACCACCTTGGCGTGGCTCGGCATCAGCATGCGCATGAAGTCCTTGGCCTCGCGGTAGCCTTCTTCGCCGGAAACCAGGATCTCGTCGATATCCTTGTTGTAGAGGTCGCGCACCGAGCGCTTGATCAGGCTGCCTTCCTCGTAAACCAGGGCAGGGGCCGTCGATTGCAGCGTCAGATTGCGGACGTTTTCCCAAAGCCGCATCAAATATTCGTAGTCGCGCTTGATCTCTGCCTTGGTGCGGCTTTCGCCTGCCGTACGCAGGATGACACCCATGCCTTGCGGCACTTCGAGATCGGCGACCACTTCCTTCAGCCGCTTGCGGTCCTGCGCATTGGTGATCTTGCGCGAAATACCGCCGCCGCGTGCCGTGTTCGGCATCAGCACCGAATAGCGGCCGGCCAGTGAAAGGTAGGTGGTCAGCGCCGCGCCCTTGTTGCCGCGCTCTTCCTTGACGACCTGCACCAGCAGGATCTGCCGGCGCTTGATCACTTCCTGGATCTTGTACTGGCGGCGCACCGGCTTGCGGCGGTTGCGTACTTCTTCGAGCGCGTCTTCAGCGCCGACCGATTCGATCTCGTGATCGTCCGGATGCGAGGATTGCACCTCCTCCAGCATGCCGCGATCATTGTCTTCGGACGTCGCTTCGCCGCTTGTCTCGGCCCCGCTTGTCTCGACTTGTGGGACGGCTTCGGAGATTACGTCGGCATCGACGCTGGCAGCGATGGAACTCGATCCGCCTTCGGAAGGCTCGGTCTCGCCGCTATCGGCGACTTCTTCACTCTGCCCGGCGGCATCCTCGCTCTGTCCGGCAGTGTCGGACGTGGTGTTGTCGGCAACGGCATCCAGCTTTTCTGCGACGGCACCTTCGCCGTTCTCGCCATTCTCACCGTCGGCCGCGCCTGCCTCGCGCCTGTGCTCGCCGCGGTCGCGGCTCTTGCCGCCGCGCCGGCGTCCGCGCTTGCCACGGTCGCGGCTCTGGCGGTCCTCGCCTTCGGCGGCTTCCTCGTCCTCTTCGTCCTGGGCTTCCTGTGCTTCCGCACGCAGCAGCGCCTGACGGTCGGCGACCGGAATCTGGTAGTAGTCGGGGTGTATTTCACTGAAGGCGAGGAAACCGTGACGGTTGCCGCCGTATTCGACAAAGGCTGCCTGGAGGGAAGGTTCGACGCGCGTTACGCGGGCGAGATAGATATTTCCTTTGAGCTGCTTCTTGTCCTGGGATTCAAAGTCGAATTCTTCAATACGGTTACCGCGAACGACGACAACGCGTGTTTCCTCCGGGTGGGAGGCGTCTATCAGCATTTTGTTTGGCATTATTTCGTTTCCTCCCGGCAGCCGTCGGCCGCAGCTTGCAGGACACTGCCCGCTGCCGTGGACCTGGAACATGGGTGCCGGACAATTGAACGTCCGCCGGCCGCTGCCTGAGCGCCATGGCGGTGCCGCCCGCAGCCGTAGTGGCGCGGTTTGTTGCGGACCTTTCCATGATTGCGCTTGAAGCCATCGTCACCAGCAGAACCTTTTGAACCAAAGCCCGGAAAAAACCGGACCAGCTTGTTTGCTCATACAGAGCCGGCACGGGACAATCCCGGCCGTTTTGCTCACGCAGGCGATTCCCCCGCCACGGGAGCACGCCTGCGAAAATCGTCGCGATCACCGATGCCTTCTTCGCCTGAAGCGAAAGGAGCCGTCTTGCGTCTGACCTGTAGCAGGAAGCTGCGGAGGAGGACGGTTCCAGGATTGCAGTGATCCACCATCGCTTTTATGATTTGGCGGGTTGGAAGGCAACCCCGATTCCCGATGCCGGCAAAAAGCCGTTCCGCAGCGGAAGCCCCGGTCCCAAACCTTCCATGAAAAGGCTTGGTTAACCTTCTCTGGATACCAATCGTTAATCGAGTTCGCGGCCTGCCAGAACTTTGACAAGCAATAAGGCACTTCGACAAGCGATCGGGCATGACGCCAACGGGAGCGATTGGTAGAAAGATGGGACTGGCAGGCTTCGCAGACAAGGGCCGTCATCATGGAGGCTGGTTGTTCCGCACCGCCTGTCTGCTGCCGCTGATCCTGGCTTGCCTGGTCTTTTCGCCGCTTTCGCGTGCTGCCGACGTACCGCTCGGCGCCACAAGCTACAAGATGGCCGGCGATGCCACCAAGATGCGCATCGTCATCAATTTCGACCGCGAACCCGACATCAAATGGTTCCTGCTGCGCGGCCCCAATCGTCTGGTCATCGATCTCCCGGCCACCAGATTTGCCCTCAATGCCAAGGATGTGAAGCCGCGCGGCCTTGTCCGCACGGTGCGTTACGGCGAGCTCGGCGAGGGGAAATCGCGGCTGATTCTCACCGGCAAGGGACCGTTCGCCGTCGACAATCTCGATGTGCTCAAGAACGATGACGGCAACGGCTACCGCATCGCCATCGACATGTCGGCGGCATCGCAGCGGGAATTCGACGCAGCGCTCGCCAATCAGGCGCTGACCACCGGTTCGACGGTCTCCGCCGACAAGGCCGGCAGGGTCGGTACCGGCCCGGTCTCCAATCCGGGCCATCGTTTCACCGTCGTCATCGATCCCGGCCATGGCGGCATCGACGGCGGCGCCGAGGGCCTGAACGGTACGGTCGAGAAGAACGTGACGCTCGCCTTTGCCGTGGAACTGCGCGACAAGCTCGCCGCCAGCGGCAAATACGACGTGTTCCTGACGCGCGAAACGGACGAGTTCCTGCGGCTCGACGACCGCGTGCGCATTGCCCGCCAGCATGAGGCCGACCTGCTCATCTCGATCCATGCTGACACGATCAGCCTCAAGGGCATTCGCGGCGCAACCGTCTACACCGTGTCCGACAAGGCTTCCGACCCGCAGGCGCAGGCGCTTGCCGACCGTGAAAATCTTTCCGACCAGTTCGCCGGCATGGAGATCAAGGACGACAGCAAGGAAGTGACCGATATCCTGATCGACCTGATCCGCCGCGAGACGCATAATTTTTCGATGAGCTTCGCCCATACTCTCGTCGGCCAGCTTTCCACCAGCGTCGGTCTGATCAACAACCCGCAGCGTTCTGCCGGCTTCAAGGTGCTGAAGGCGCCGGACGTTCCATCCGTGCTGGTCGAACTCGGCTATCTGTCGAACGCCAAGGACGAAGCGCAGTTGCTCAGCGCCGATTGGCGCAACAAGGCGACCCAGAGCATAACCAACGCCGTTGCCCTGTTTGCTTCGGCCAAGAGCGGAACGGGGGCCGGAGGCTGAAATGTCCGCCGGCGCCCACAACCTGAAGCAGCGTTGCACGGCGACAACACCCTGTGCTTTTATTTCCGGCATTCGAAACCGAAATTCCACGCTGCCGTATTTTGCCCACATGGTCGCGACATGGATTTTGCGATTACGGTTTGGGATCGTCCCGAAAGCTTGCGTGAAGGGCGGCTTCGTTTAGGAAATTCCCGAACCAAGGACTGGAGCGGGTATGATTCGTCTCATTGGCTATTTCTTCGGCATCGGCACGACGCTGGCCCTTTTGGTCGCGGCGGGCATGGCGATCTATATCGGCCATTTGTCGAAGGACCTGCCCGATTACGAGGTGCTGGCCAAATACGAGCCGCCGGTGACGACCCGCATCCACGCGTCGGATGGCGCGCTGATGGCCGAATATGCGCGTGAGCGGCGGCTTTATCTGCCGATTCAGGCGATCCCGGACCGTGTCAAGGCGGCCTTCCTGTCGGCCGAGGACAAGAATTTTTACAATCACCCCGGCATCGACGTGACCGGCCTTGGCCGGGCCATTGTCGTCAACCTGCAGAATGTTGGCTCGGGAAAGCGCCAGGTCGGCGCCTCGACGATTACCCAGCAGGTGGCGAAGAACTTCCTGTTGTCTTCAGACCAGACCTACGAGCGCAAGATCAAGGAGATGATCCTCGCCTTCCGCATCGAGCAGGCCTACTCGAAGGATCGCATTCTCGAGCTCTATCTCAACGAGATTTTCTTCGGCTTCGGCGCCTATGGCGTCGCCGGTGCTGCGCTAACCTATTTCGATAAATCGGTGAACGAGCTCACCGTGGCCGAAGCCGCCTATCTCGCCTCTCTGCCGAAGGGGCCGAACAACTACCATCCCTTCAAGCATGCCGATCGCGCCTTGGAGCGCCGCAACTGGGTGATCGATCAGATGGTCGAGAACGGTTACGTCACGCATGAGGAAGGCGAGAAGGCCAAGGCCGAGCCGCTCGGCGTCACGCCGCGCCGCACCGGCAACTATCTCTTCGCCGGGGAGTATTTCACCGAGGAAGTGCGTCGCCAGATCATCGCGCGCTATGGCGAGAATGCGCTCTACGAAGGCGGCCTTTCCGTCCGTACCACGCTCGATCCGAAGATGCAGCTGATTGCCCGCAAGGCCATGCAGAACGGTCTCATGAAGTTCGACACGCTGCGCGGCTACCGCGGGCCGGTCACGAGCATCGACATTTCCGGCGACTGGGGCGTGCCGCTGGGCAACGTCAAGCGATTGGAGGACGTGCCGGAATGGTCGCTCGCCGTCGTGCTCGACAGCTCGGCCACCGGCCTGTCCATCGGCCTGCAGCCGACGCGCCAGATCTCCGGCGAAATCGTCAAGGACCGCGTCGAAGGCACCGTCAGCAAGGAAGACATGAGCTTCGCCATGCGCCACGTGGTCGACGGCAGGACCGTCAAGGCGAAGTCGCCCGCCGACGTGCTGAAGCCGGGCGACGTGATTTTCGTGCAGAAGAACGACGGCTCGGACAACAGCTACAGCTTGCGCCAGGTTCCCGAAGTGGAAGGCGGCCTGATCGCCATGGACCCGCATACCGGACGCGTCCTGGCCATGGTCGGCGGTTTCTCCTACGCGCAGTCGGAGTTCAACCGGGCGACGCAGGCCATGCGCCAGCCGGGATCGTCGTTCAAGCCGATCGTCTATTCGGCCGCCCTCGACAATGGCTATACGCCCGCCTCGGTGATCATGGACGGGCCGATCACCATCCAGAGCGGCAACACGACCTGGACGCCCAAGAACTACGACGGAACGGTGGCCGGCCCGGCGACGTTGCGCTCCGGCATCGAGAAATCGCGCAACCTGATGACGGTGCGGCTTGCCAACGACATGGGCATGAAGCTGGTCGTGGAATATGCCGAGCGTTTCGGCGTCTACGACCACCTGGCGCCGTATCTGCCGATGGCGCTGGGATCCGGCGAGACGACGGTGATGCGCATGGTGTCGGCCTATTCGATCATGGCCAATGGCGGCAAGTCGATCAAGCCGTCGCTGATCGACCGCATCCAGGATCGCTACGGCAAGACCGTCTTTAGGCAGGACGAACGCGGCTGCTCAAACTGCAATGCCGCCGAGTGGCAGGACCAGCCAGAGCCGGAACTGGTCGACAACTCCGAGCAGGTGCTCGATCCGATGACTGCCTACCAGATCACATCGATGATGGAGGGCGTCGTGCAACGCGGTACCGGCGCCACCATCAACGAACTCGGCCGTCACATCGCCGGCAAGACCGGAACGACCAACGACGAAAAGGATGCCTGGTTCATCGGCTATACGCCGAACCTCGTTGTCGGCCTCTATATGGGCTACGATCAGCCGAAAGGTCTTGGCAAGGGCGCGACCGGCGGCGGCCTTGCCGCGCCGATCTTCAAGGATTTCATGCGCGTGGCGCTGGATGGCACGCCCAATGTCGACTTCAAGGTTCCGGAAGGCATGAAGCTGATTGCGATCAATCGCAAGACCGGCATGCGGGCCAACGCGGGCGACGCCGGAACCATCATCGAAGCCTTCAAACCGGGTACCGGTCCCGCCGACAGCTACTGGGTGATCGGCATGGGTGCGGACGGCTCCAACGCCACCGGCGGGGCGCTGTCGCCGCAGGCCAACCAGGCCATCCAGTCCGGCGGCGGCGGGCTCTACTGACAATCGCTACATCGGGTCGGGCCGGCTTGACGATCATGGTCGAGCCGGTCCATTCCGCTTTACAGGGGCCGGTACATTACAGGGGCCGGCGCTTTACAGGAGACCGTGCCGTCCCTATGTATCGCGCCACCAAACCGCCATCCAGCAACAGGACAGAACAGCCAGCCATGCGCGCGGAAACGCAAAACATTGTCGACGAGATCAGGCAGGCAATCACCCTGCTGAGGAGGCATCTTTGACTGGGACCAAGCCATAAAGCGGCTTGAGTACCTGAACGTCCGTGCCGAGGATTCGAGCCTCTGGAACGAGCCGCTGGAAGCGCAAAAGCTGATGCGCGAGCGTCAGGGCCTCGAGGAAGGCATTGCCGCGGTCAAAGGCCTCACCCAGGCCCTGGAAGACAATATCGGCCTGATCGAGCTTGGCGAGGAAGAGGGCGACGAGGGCGTCATCGCGGAGGCCGAAGCGGCGATCCGCTCGATGCGCGGCGAGGCCAAGGCGCGCCAGATCGAAACGCTGTTGTCGGGCGAGGCGGACGCCAACGATAGCTATCTGGAAGTTCATGCCGGCGCCGGCGGCACCGAAAGCCAGGACTGGGCCTCGATGCTTCTGCGCATGTATACGCGCTGGGCCGAGCGCCGCCGCTTCAAGGTCGAGGTGCTGGAGGTGCATGACGGCGAAGAGGCCGGCATCAAGTCCGCCACGCTGCTGATCAAGGGCCACAACGCCTACGGCTGGCTGAAGACGGAATCCGGCGTGCATCGTCTCGTGCGCATTTCGCCGTATGACAGCAATGCGCGCCGCCACACCTCCTTCGCCAGCGTCTGGGTCTATCCCGTCATCGACGATACGATCGACATCGACGTTTCCGAATCCGACGTCCGTATCGACACGTATCGTTCCTCGGGATCGGGCGGCCAGCACGTCAACACCACCGATTCGGCCGTGCGCATCACCCATCTCGCCACCGGCATCGCGGTCGCCTGTCAGGCCGAGCGCTCCCAGCACAAGAACAAGGCCAAGGCCTGGGAAATGCTGCGCTCGCGGCTTTACGAGGAAGAGCTGAAGAAGCGCGAAGCGGTGGCGAACGCCACGGAAGCGTCGAAGAGCGATATCGGCTGGGGCCACCAGATACGGTCCTACGTGCTGCAGCCCTATCAGTTGGTGAAAGATCTGCGCACCGGTGTCGAGAGCACCAGCCCGTCGAGCGTGCTCGACGGCGACCTCGACGATTTCATGGAAGCCTCGCTGTCGCAGCGGATCGAGGGTGGCGCCGGCGAAACGGTGGCCGATATCGACTGAGGCCGCCGGGCACCAATCCGGCAGGAATGTGGGTTCATCACGCGAGAGTTACGGCCATCGTGCGAGAGTGACGAGCTCTCAATTTGCACCTACCTGTCGTTCTACAACTTTGTTTTTCGTAGAGTTTTTCAAAATCGATTTCGGCTTTTGACGCGGATGCCTCGGGCCTGCCGGTGCCAAGCCTGGAACCAGCGCGAGCCAAATCCCGTTATTGGCGATCCCGCTGCCGGGGTTGACCAGGTTTCGTCAATCAGGACGGCAGGTTGGTTCCGGCTGCAGAGGTCGGCGTTCGATTGCGACAGCAATTCCTTGCGCCAACCAAGGAATCAGCCCAGCATTCATGCGCTGGGGAGGAAAAAAGCATTTATGGCCGGACGCGGCGTATCTGCGACCTGACGATCCGGCCACTGGGAAGACACGTTCCGGGAACGGGCAAGCGAAATGCTTGACAACCGTTGATAGGAACTGCGCTCATGCCTGCTCTCACAACCAGACCGGCCCCAGTCGCCCGCACGGCGCGCCGACTCCTGAATTCACTTGTCGCGGCAGTGGTTTTGATTGCTGCCGCCATTCCATTTGCGGCGCCTGCTCTGGCGCATGATGCCAAGCCGACCGCGGCAATGCCGCAAGGCTGGAGCTATCCGTTCTCCTGCTGCTCGGGCTATGATTGCCGCGAGGTCTCTCAGACATCGATCAGCGAACGTCCCGAGGGCTATGTCATCAAAGGAACCGGGGAAGTCGTGGCCTATAGCGACAAGCGGATCAAGAATTCGCCCGACGGCGAATATCATTGGTGCTCCGTTGCCGGTGCCAATGACGGAAAGACCATCTGCCTGTTCGTGCCCCCATCGTCCTACTAGCGCATGACGCCCAAAAGCTTGCCCACGGGCTGACCCGAGCGTGTGCAGCGGTTTTGGATCAATGGGCCTTCGATCTGTGCATCGCAGGCTCACAAGCCTGCTGACCGGCAGTTGTCAGGAGCGTTTCTTTATGCTGCCTTTGCCGTACGGGGCGGCGGCATTGTGAGGGACCAATTCATGACCATCAAGGCAAGCTGCCACTGCAAGGCGACGACGTTCGAGGTTTCGCAAGCGCCGCAGACAGTGACGCGATGCACCTGTTCCTTTTGTTCGAAACGCGGTTCGTTGTGGGCCTATTACACTCCATCGCAATTCAGACTCACCAGCCCGCCGGAGAATGTTTCGTTCTACCAGTGGGGATCGAAAACCATAAAACACGGTTTTTGCGCCACCTGCGGCTGTGGCACCTTCACCGAGACGCCGGACTGGTCGACAGGCGAGCCGAATTTCGACAATCCGAAGATCAGCGTGAACTCGCGGCTGTTCGACGATTTCGATCTCGACAAGGTCGAAGTGGTGATCATCGACGGCAAGAATCTCTGGTAGCCGGTCGAATTGCGGTGGTCGCGCGAGCCGCTGCAGGCGTGTGGAATTGAGCCGGGGAAAGCCGCGGCAACGGCTTTTGCTGGTCCGTTTTTCGCCGCATTTCATGGTACAAGTCGCTGGAAGGGCTGATGCGGTGCGCCGTTGTGCGGCCGTGGAATGGAGAGGGACCACCATATGAAAAAGATTGTGCTCGCCGTCGTGGCGACGGCTGTGCTCGTGAGCGCATGCACCACCGATCCCTACACCGGGGAACAGAAGGTTTCCAATACCGCTGCCGGCGCCGGTCTCGGTGCTTTGGCGGGTGCCGGGCTCGGCATGCTTGCCGGCGGTAACGACCGCCGCAACGCGCTGATCGGCGCGGGCATCGGCGCGCTTGCCGGCGGTGCCATCGGTGCCACCATGGACCAGAACGAGGCCGAACTGCGCAGGCAGCTTCAGGGCACCGGCGTCAGCGTCACCCGCACCGGCGACCAGATTATCCTCAATATGCCGTCCGACATCACCTTCAACGTCGACCAGGACGCGGTGAAGGCCGGTTTCTATCCGGTGCTGAATTCAGTGGCCCTTGTGCTGAAAAAGTTCCGCCAGACCACGGTCGACGTGTTCGGCCACACCGACTCGACCGGCGGCGACGAGCACAATTTCGACCTGTCGCAGCGCCGCGCCCTGGCGGTCGCCAACTATCTGTCCGGGCAGGGCGTCGATTCCCGCCGCTTCGCCGTCACCGGCTTCGGCAAGACGCGTCCGATCGCCTCCAATGCGACGGCTGCCGGCCGGGCTCAGAACCGCCGCGTCGAGATCCAGCTGTCGCCGCTCACCTGAGGCAAGCACATGAACCGAGAGCGGCCCCCAAGGGCCGCTCTAATGGTTATGCCGGGCCACCGACCGTCGGCGCCCTTCGTTCGTGATGTCAGGACCGGGCCGGCTGATCGACAATCGCGGCAACGATCCGGCGCACGATCGGAAGCACAATCAGCAGACTGGGAAACGCGACAAGCCATGAAGCGCCCCATGCATAGCTCCAGGCCGCTATAAACCCGTTCGTCCAGCCTGCGCCGATTGCCGTCGAAACCGCCGAGACAATCGAGGACATCAGAATCGAAAGAACCAACGGCATCACCACCGCGCCATAGGAGGGCGGCAGCTTTCTCAACTTGAAGGCTCGGTCCGGTGATGCTTGCATCGAAATCTCCTAATAAAAAAATATGCGTAGGCGTTATTGTGAGGACGATCAGGCGGCATATGCCGTCTGCAGCGCCAATTCCTGAATGAAGCTTCGCAGCGAACGCGGCTCGCGGCCAAGCACGGCACGCAACGTCAGAATGTTCCCGCCGAGGCCGTATTTGGCGTAGTGGCTGTGTACTTTGGCCAGCATCTGCAACTGCCGGTCGGTATAGGGAAGGCGGGCCTTCGCCGCCCAGTCCTGAAATGTCGGCTCGCCCGCCGACACCGGCCGGCCAAGCGCTTCGCTCATCATGGCGACGACCTCTTCGCGGCTGTGCATACCGTCGGCGCACAGCTCGAGGGTCGCATAGGACAAACGCGCTTCGGTCAGTGCGATTGCCGCCACTTCAGCCACATCGCGATAGTCGACGCGGGCGAGCTTCGCCGTCCTTGGAAACGGCTCGGCGAAAACGCCGTGCTCGACGACGGACGGCCAGGCCGGCGCGATATTTTGCATGAAATTGGCCGGGTGCAGAATGGTGTACTCCATGTTCGTCGAATAGAGGGCAGCTTCAACGGGTACCTTGCTTGCATGGTTTTCCAGCCTCGTATTGGTCGGCTGGATCACCGACGAAAAGACGAACTTTCGAACGCCTGCTCGCGCCGCCGCCTCAACCATGGCAACCCCCATGGCGGCTTCGTCGGGAGCAAAGGCCGGTCCGATGTGAAAGACACCGTCGACACCTTTCACGGCCTGCTCAAGGCTCCGATGGTTGCGCAGATCTCCGATCGCGATCTCGGATGCGCCGCCTTTCCGGGCTTTTTCGGCACTCGCGGCGTCACGAACAAGCGCTCGAACCCTGGCATTGCGGCGGACGAGTTCAGGCACCACCAAACCGGCAACGCGGCCTGCGGCGCCTACGACCAGGACCGTTGGACTGGGTGTTCGCATGACGATCTCCTTCCTTCGAGTCTGCCTTTCGGCCTGTGCAGGGAAGATAAAATCTAGCGAACTTCGTTACAATTGATCGATTTTGCGATAGGTTCTCCCGATTTTCGGTAGAAAGGAGCGATGAGCGATGAGCCGGATAGATGATTTCGAAGCCTTCATTGCCATTGTCGAGCATGGCAGTCTGACGGCTGCCGCACGCCGGCTGAACCGCTCACTGCAGTCGGTCAGCCGGTCCCTGGCGACATTGGAGGAATCAATCGGGGTCGAGCTTCTGCACAGGACGACACGCCGCTCGACGCCGAGCGAAGCCGGAGCGGCCTTTTTCCAGCGCATCAAACCCGCCGTCGAGGAAATTAACGAAGCCAGGCTTCAGGCGGCCAATCGACGGTCGGAGCCATGGGGCATCCTGCGTGTCAGTGCCCCGGTTCTGTTCGGCCCGGACTTCCTCGTGCCGGTCATCGCCGATTATATGCGGACATATCCCCGGGTCGAGGTTGACCTCCAGCTTTCCGATGAATTTGTCGATCTCGATGCCGAGCGCCTCGATTTGGCTGTCCGAATCGGCAATTTGCCGGATTCCAATTTACGTGCGAAGCGCCTGGGCGCGCTGCGGCGCGTGGTGTTCGGCGCACCTGCCTACTTCCAGCAACACGGCCGACCGGCCCATCCGCTCGAATTGCGTGAGCATCAATGCATCGTACGAACCGTCGACGGCCGCCCAGGCGAATGGATGTTTCAGATTGAAGGCAAGCCCCGGCCGGTGAAGGTCGCGGGTACCTTCCGGTCGAATTTGATGATATCGATCTATGCGGCCGCGGTTCACGGATTGGGTCTGGGCTACTCGCCGCTTTGGCAGGTAAAGCACCTGGTGGACGATGGCCGCCTGGAACTGGTTCTAACCGAATTCGAGCCGGTGCCGGTGCCGATACACGCCGTGTGGCCGGAAGGCAGGTCGTCCTCAGCCAAAGTTCGCGCTTTTCTGGACCTGCTGGCATCCCGCCTGGAGCTCAAGAACCTTTAGGGCCTAGACCAAACTCAACGCCGATCTTACCTCATCGAAATTAAGTTCGTGATTAGAACAGCCGTGGCGGCATCGAGTGCGGGTTGATGGACCTCCGAATGACCGATGTCCTTCAGCTGTTCGGTCGTCAGATCTGCCAGTGCTCTGCGTCTTGCAACGGTCTGCCGCCATCCCGTGAAGGCAGCGATCATCATTGCTGCTCCTTTCAGGCTAGACGCAAGCAAGCGTTTGGACATGCTGCGGGCGGCGCGAGGTTCCGTGTGAGCCATTGTTTTGGTCTCCCATTTCCAGTTTGCGGATGGGAGCGTGCCACGCAGGCGTTTTCGGGCTGTTCGGCTGTGCGTGAACAACTGGAAGAAGTCCGGCGATCCGCCGTTAAATCGGTGTTAAATCGATCCACCGGAGATGCTATTCTGTCGCTGCGGTCGAAGTATGGAGACGATTTGTGCGCATCCGGTTGCTTGGTGGCCTGGAGGTTACTTCCCCGGAGCACCGGCCCGTCCAGTTCGCCACACGCAAGACTTCGCTTCTTTTTGCTGCTCTGGTTCTCGCTGGCCGCCGCGGCCATCGTCGCGAGCAGCTTTCCGAAGCCTTTTGGCCGGGGCGAAGCAATGGGCAAGCCCGCAACAGTCTGCGGCAAGCGCTGGTCGACATCAGGCGCTCGTTCCCGGCCAGCTTGGATGCCACCGTCTACATCGATGGGGATCAGGAAACCATCTCGCTTATTGCCGGTCCGGATGAGGCGGACATCTCGATCTTCGACCGGAAGCTGGAGGAGGGTCGGATCACTGATCTCGCCTTCGCCGCCGATCTCTACCGCGGTGAGTTGCTTGCCGGGCAAGCCATTCCTGACGAACTGGACGAGTGGTTTGGACCCTATCTGAGTAAGTATCAGCGCAAGGCGCTGCAGTTGGTCGATCGGCTGAGCCTGGCGCTGCCCGCACCCGGCTCAGCGGAAGAGACGGCCTGCGAAGGGCTCGCAGAGAGGTTGCTCGCCTCGGATCCGACGGCGGAGGCAGCCCATCGAGCGCTGATCCGCATCCACGCTCATCGACGTCACGAAAACGCCGCCTTGCGCCAGTTCGAGCTGTGCCGCGCAGCTTTAAAAAAACATCTGAATGCCGAGCCTGAGGAGCAGACAAGCTCACTGGCGGCTTCGCTGCAGTCTCGAGAACGTCAGCGGCCGGAGCCAAGCTCTGGCGCCGTATCAGTGGCACAGGTTCTGGCAGCCCCGACGAGGCGCGACGACCAGCCATCGATTGCAGTGCTGCCGTTTCAGAATCTAAGCGGTGATGTCGAGCAGGAATATTTTGCCGACGGCATGGTGGAAGACATTGTCACCGCCTTGGCTCACTTTCGTCACCTGTTCGTGGTCGCACGGAATTCGAGCTTCACCTACCGGGGACGGTCCGTAGACATAAAGCAGGTCGGGCGTGAGCTGGGCGTGCGCTATGTGGTCGAGGGAAGTGTTCGCAGGGCGGGCGACCGCCTGCGCATCGCCGGGCAGCTCATCGACACCTCCACAGGGGCCTATCTCTGGGCCGACCGTTTTGACGGAGCGCTCGCCGAAGTCTTCGATCTGCAGGACCAGGTCGCCTCGAGCATTGTCGGCGCAATCACGCCGAAAATGGAGGAGGCTGAGATCGAGCGTGCCAAACGCAAACCGACAGAAAGCCTCGACGCCTATGACTACTATCTCCGCGGGCTGGCGGCCTTTGACCGGACGATCACTAGTAGATCGGCCATTGACGATGCCTTGCGCCTCTTCATGAAGGCGATCGATCGTGACCCGGAGTTTGCCGCAGCCTATGCGCGGGCGGCGCGGTGCTACGCTACCCGAAAAAGCAACGGCTGGATGGTCGACCGCGCGAAAGAGAATGCCGAGGCTACTCGACTGGCTAGGAGAGCGGTCGAACTCGGAAGGGACGATGCGATTGCGCTTTCCTTCGGTGGATACGTGCTCGGCTACGTAGGTGGCGACCTTGACGACAGTGCGGCTTGCATCGATCGCGCGCTCGTTCTCAACCCGAATCTAGCGGCCGCGTGGGGCCTAAGCAGCTGGGTCAGGGCTTGCTTTGGCGAGCCAGGCAAGGCCGTCGAGCACGCCGCGCTTGCCATGCGCCTAAGCCCATTGGATCCACGCCTGTTCGCTTGGCAATTCAACACCGGGCTCGCTCATTTTTGTGCCGGCCACTACGATGACGCCGCCGCTTGGGCGGGAAAGTCGCTGCGGTACCAACCAAACTACGTGAGCGCGATGCGTGTAGTGGCGGCGAGTCATGCCCTTGCGGGGCGCCTGTCGGAAGCGCAGCAGATGATGGCCCGGGTCTGCGAGCTCGATCCTTCGCTGCGGCTTTCGAATCTCGCCGAGGTGCTGCCGCCGTTTTATCGACCGGACGATCGCATCAGATATATCGAAGGCCTTCGCAAGGCGGGCCTGCCGGATTGACTGGCGACAATGCTTCGCGCGTCGGCGGGGCCGCGCGCGAGCCGTGTCAGACCTTGGCCACGATCCGCATGAAGGCCGGCATGTCGTCGCCGAAGCCGACGGTCGCGTCATTGTCTTCCTGGCGCTGGCGGGCAGGGCGCTCGCGCTGCGGCCTGGTGTCGCCCCGTTCCGGCGCGCGCCGTTCGTTGCGATCGGGCGAAGCCTTGCGTTCAGGTGAAGCCTGGCGCTCGCTGTTTTCCGAGCGGATCGCCTCTTTGCGGGTACGCCGCTCGTCGATGTCGGCGACGGTGGCTTCGGCCACGACCGGCTGCTCCGCGCTAACTGCTTCCGGCGCTGCTTCTTCGCTGCCCTTGGCGTGGCGTTCACGCGGTTTGCGCTCGCCCCTGTCCTTGGCGTCGTCCTTGCGGCCGGCACGGCGTGGCGCACCGCGGCCACGGCGCGGGGCCTCATCCTCGCCGCCTTCGCTGGCAACGACCGTCGACAAATCGCCGTCATGCCACTCGATCTTCGTGCCGATCAGCCGCTCGATGGCGTCGATGTATTTGGTGTCCGACTTGGTCGCGATGGTGAAGGATTTGCCCGAGCGCCCGGCGCGGCCGGTACGGCCGATGCGGTGGACGTAATCCTCCGCGTGGATCGGCACGTCGTAATTGAAGACATGGCTGACATCGGGAATGTCGAGGCCGCGCGCCGCGACATCCGAAGCAACGAGGTAGCGCAGCTTGCCGTCACGGAAATTGGCCAGCATCTGCATGCGCGCGCGCTGGTCCATGTCGCCGTGCAGGGCGCCGGCGTCGAAGTCATATTTCAGCAGCGAGCGGAACAGCTCCGATACCTCGATCTTGCGGTTGCAGAAGATGATGGCGTTCTTCAGCTCGGCATCCTCGGCTTTCATCAGATTGCGCAGCGTCTCGCGCTTGTCCCAGGGTTTCGGGCCGGATTTCACCAGCCGCTGGATGATGTTGGTGGCGGCCGATGCTGCCTTCGACACTTCGACGCGCACCGGTGCGTGCAGGAATTTCTCGGTGAGCTTGGTGATTTCCGGCGGCATCGTCGCCGAGAAGAACAGCGTCTGCCTGGTGAACGGGATCATCTCGCAGATACGCTCGATGTCGGGGATGAAGCCCATGTCGAGCATGCGGTCGGCCTCGTCGATGACGAGGATCTCGACGCCGTTGAGCAGGAGCTTGCCGCGCTCGCGATGGTCGAGCAGGCGGCCGGGGGTCGCGATCAGCACATCGGCGCCGCGCTCGAGCTTCTTGTCCTGCTCGTCGAAGGACACGCCGCCGATCAGCAGTGCGATATTGAGCTTGTGGTTCTTGCCGTATTTGACGAAGTTTTCCTCGACCTGCGCGGCGAGCTCGCGCGTCGGCTCGAGGATCAGCGTGCGCGGCATGCGGGCGCGGGCGCGGCCCTTTTCCAGCCGGGTGAGCATCGGCAGGACGAAGGACGCTGTCTTGCCGGTGCCGGTCTGGGCTATGCCCAGCACGTCCTTGCCGAGCAAGGCGTGCGGGATAGCACCAGCCTGGATCGGCGTCGGCTCGGTGTAGCCGGCATCGGTAACTGCGGAAAGGACCTTCGGCGACAGGCCGAGGTCTGCGAAGGTCAACGCTTCTTGAGCGATCTGGGTGTCTGAGGACAAGTTTGGCTGTCTTTGGCTGGTTCGGGGGCGCAACATATGCAGTCGCGGCAAGCGCCGCGCGCCTGCAAGATCGGTATTGCAGGTAGGCGCAAGCCCACGATTTGTCAACACAAACGGGCGGCATTGGCGCGATTGTGAAGCCGTAAGCTTAATCGCGATGGTTACCGCTCGTCGATGGCCCGCTCTTCAGCAAGGCGACATTCTCGCACCAGCGCAGGTGTTGCAGATCAGCAACGCCAGGGTGCATTCATTCTGACCACACGCCAAAGTGCCATTTGAGATTTGAAATAACTCAGAAACTAGCCACAAATGATTCATCTATTTTTCTTGGCTAAGGGGGCCACATTATGAAGAAAGCTTTTCTCTCCGCAGCGTTTCTGGCAGCGGCCTTGACTCCGGCGATCGCGGCCGATGTCGTGGAATTGCCGGTCGCATCAACGTATAACTGGACGGGCCTCTATCTAGGCGCACATGTCGGCGGTGGCAGCAGCAAAGTAGACTGGGAATATACTGTTGGCGGGACGGCTGATCATGATGGCAGCGGCGCCCTGGGCGGCGTCCAGGCCGGTTACAATTTCCAGAGCGGAAATATAGTCTATGGCGTCGAGGCGGACATCTCGGCCGCCCATATCGATGGCGGCACGGATTGTCCGAACCCCACCTTCTCTTGCGACTCCGATGTAAAGATGCTCGGATCGCTGCGTGGCCGAATTGGCTATGCGATGGATAGGCTGCTGATCTACGGTACCGGCGGTCTCGGCTTCGGCAGGGTTGAGATTAGCACAAGCGGTCCGATCGGGACCAACGGCACCTCGAAAACCAGAGCAGGCTGGACCCTGGGCGCGGGCCTGGAATATGCCTTTACCGATCACTGGTCGCTCAAGGGCGAATACAAATATTTCGATCTGGGCAAGAGCGATTATGCAGTCGACACCGGCCTGAATGTCGAAGCAAAGGTCCGCATACACACCGGAGTCATCGGCTTGAATTACAAGTTCTGATCGCAACGATCGGCCGCCGCAACACTTGTGTTGTCAAATAGGAACCCGGCCTCGTGCCGGGTTTTTATTTGCACGGTCTGTTCAATACCTGAACTGTTCGGCGAGAATGCGCTCGTTCCACGAATGGTTGGGATCGAACAGCAGCGTCGCCGTTGCCGTCGGCGATTCCCTCACCGTGACCGTCGTCACCGCCTTGACCTCGGTGTGGTCGGCGGCGGCGTTCACCGGCCGCTTTTCCGGCTCCAGAATGTCGAAACGCACGATCGCCTTATTGGAGAGCAGCGCGCCGCGCCAGCGGCGCGGACGAAACGGGCTGACCGGGGTCAGCGCCAGCAGCGGAGCGTCGAGCGGCAGGATCGGCCCGTGCGCCGACAGATTATATGCGGTCGAGCCGGCCGGCGTCGCAATCATCACGCCGTCGCAGTGCAATTCCTCCAGCCGCTCTTGCCCATCCACGGTGATGCGGATCTTGGCCGTCTGATACGACTGGCGCCAAAGCGCGACCTCGTTGATCGCGAGCGCCGAAATCGTCTCGCCTTCGGCCGTCACCGCCTGCATCTCCAGCGGACGGATCGTTTCGGCAACGGCCGCCGCGATGCGCCCGGTCAAGCCGCTGGCGCGGTATTCGTTCATCAGAAAACCGATGGTGCCACGGTTCATGCCGTAGACCTTCTTTCCCGTGCTCATCGTCTCACGCAGGGTCTGCAGCAGAAAGCCGTCGCCGCCGAGCGCCACGACGATCCCGGCTTCTTCGACGGATGCCTGGCCGTAACGCGCAGAAAGGCTTTCCAGCGCTGCATTGGCGTCGGCTGTACCGGATGAGACGAAGGCGAAACGGCTGGCGGTTTTGCTCATGGCTCTCAACGACAACCGATTGGCGACGACCGTCTGGCGACCGATTGGCGGCGACCGGTTGCTGGGCCGCGCCAGCGCCGGGTTAGCATGGGTGGGCATTTCTGCAAAGGGAGGGAGGTGCCTGGAGATGGCGACCAAACAAGCCGCACTCGCGCATCATGTCGGAGGACAAAATGATGTGATGGTTAAGGCCCGCCTTAAACTCTCGTAAAGCCGGATCGATCATGTTAGCCGGCAGCGGACGGGTGGCGTGGGGGCTAACCAGTCGAGGCCGATCTATTGCCGCTGGCACGCTTGATTATTGTCTTCCTGATGCTGGCAAGTTTTGCCCTGGCTTTTGCGGAACTGGTGCGCCAGTCGGAGGAAAAGAGCTTTAGACCCGAGCCCACGGCCTCACGCTGCGGCGACGCGGCGGGGACACCCTGTCCGCAAAGGGCGCTTTGACGCCACAGCGCCAGTGCTTATCGGGCTTGCAACAGATGGCAGCCGGCCTGGCGCTTTTGCGCGAGATACTCGTCGACAAGCTGGCGATAGCGAACTTTGCCGAAACTCGGGAAATGGCCGCCGTGCACGACCGAGACATCGAGATCGCGCATGCGCAGCAGCGTTTCGACATAATCGTCGATCTCGGAGTGATAGACGTCGTCGATCAGCGGGCCGTCATAGATGATGTCGCCGGAAAACAGGATGCCCGTCCTGTTTTCGTAGAGCGCAATGCCGCCGGGTGAATGGCCGGGCGTGTGGATGACCTCGAAGGCACGGTCGCCGAGATCGACGATGTCGCCTTGCTCGAGCAACCGGCCGGCTGGTGCGGGCGGGATCCGGTAGCGCTTGGTGTCCCAACCTTGCGGCATGCCGTCGAACATCTCGTCAGTGGCATAGCGGTCGGCAACCGTCCATTCGTTGCGCGGGTCGGCGAGGATTTCGGCCTCGTCCGGGTGCACGCAGCGGTCGGGAAATTCGTGATGGCAGCCGATATGATCGAAATGCGTGTGGCTGGCCACGCAGGTGAGCTTGCGCTCCGTGACCAGCGGCACGTGGCGGCGCAGGCTGAAATGGCCGAGGCCGGTGTCGAACAGAAGATCGCGGTCGCGGCCGCGCACATGCCAGATGTTGCAGCGGAAGAACGGCTTGATCCACGGCTCGTGGATCAGCGTCACGCCATCGCCCATGCGGATAGTTTCGTACCAGTCAGGAGCGTCGATGATTGGAAGCGTGCTCATGTTTGGTCCGCAAGCAGGATGATGTCGCCAGCATCGCACGATACCGCGACAACGTCGCCCGGCTGGACGGCCGATGCTGCCGCGACCTTGGCGATGAAGTGCAGCGCCGGGTCGGTCGTGGAGGTCCCCAGCACACGCTTGAAGCTGCCCTGGAAGACGACGTCGCTGACCTTGGCCGTACCGAGCGCCACAGCACCGCCGGCAGCGCCGAGGACGAGATGCTCAGGCCGGACAGCCAAAGCAATCCTCGAGCCCGCCGGGATTGTGCCAGGCAGCGATAGTGGTCCAAGCTTCGTCGCGACGGTGTTCCTACCGTTCTTCGTCTCCCTCACCGTTCCCGATATTAGCGTGCTTTCGCCCATGAAGGTCGCGGAAAAGCGCGTCGCCGGCCGTGCATAGACGCGCTCGGGCGGGCCCTCGTCCTCGATGCGCCCGTCATTCATCACCACGCAATGGTCGGCCAGCGCCATCGCCTCTTCCTGATCGTGAGTGACGTGGATGAAGGCGGTGCCGACGCGTTTCTGGATCGCCTTCAATTCGTCCTGCATCTGCCGGCGCAATTTCAGGTCGAGCGCGCCGAGGGGCTCGTCGAGCAACAGCACCGCCGGCTCGACCACCAGGGCGCGCGCCAGCGCCACGCGCTGCCGCTGACCGCCCGAAAGCTGATGCGGCTTCTTGTCGAAGGCAGTGGCCAGCCCAACCAGCGCCAGCGCCTCGCGCGCCCTTGCTGCCCGGGTTGCGCCATCGACACCCCGCATGCGCAGGCCGAAGCCGACATTGCTGCCGACGCTCATATGCGGGAACAGCGCATAATCCTGGAACACGGTCGTCGTCGGCCGCTTCGCCGGTGGCACGGCAGTGCAGTCCTCGCCGCGGATCAGCACCTTGCCCTCGCTCGGCGTGACGAAGCCTCCGAGGATGGACAGAAGCGTCGTCTTGCCGGAGCCGGACGGCCCGAGCAGGATCGTGTAGCTGCCAGGCTCGATCGTCAGCGAGACGTTCTTCAGCACGGTATGCTGACCGAAGCGATGCGAGACAGAGCTTATATCGACCAGTGGCGCGGTCATGCCGGCTTCCTCCGCAACAGCATCAGCTCGAACAATACCACCAGTACGATTGAGACGGCGAAGACCAGCGAGCCGACAGCGTTGGTCTTGGGATTGAGGCCGGAGCGCAGCAGGTTCCAGATCTCGACCGGCAGCGTCGTGTCGAAGCGCGTCAACAGGAACGAGATGACGAACTCGTCCCAGGAGAAAGTCATCGACAGGAAGAAGCCGGCGAAGATCGCCGGTGCCATGACAGGCACGGTGATCAGCAGCAGCACCTTCCATTCGGGCGCGCCGAGGTCGCGCGCGGCGCGCTCGATATTGATCTGGTGGTCGCCCATCTGGCTGTAGACGATGGCAAAGCAGAGCGGTAGGTTGATCACGACATGGCCGATGCCTGCGGCAAGTAGAGACTTCGGTACGCCGGTCCAGTTGAACAGCACCAGCAGCCCCATGCCGATGATGAGATAGCTGACGGTCAGGGGCAAGGTGATCAGCCCGCGCATCAGCCCCGAGCCCGGCAAAGCGAAGCGCGCAAAACCCCAGGCCGAGAGAAAGCCCAACGTGACGGCGGCAGCCGAGGAGACGACCGCCACCAGCAGCGAATTGACCAGCGCCGAAGTCAGCCGCGTGTCGGCGAGCACGGCCTCGTACCAGCGCAGCGACGGCCCGGTGAAGGGCGGGATCGGAAACGACGTCGCCTGCAGCGAAAACAGCACCAGAACGATGACCGGCAGAAAGATGAAGCCGTAGATTGCGATGGCATAAAGGCCGGAGACGAGGCGGATGAGCGCGCGCATGGTCAGGCCCGCTCGATCTTCAGCCAGCGGGAGCAGGCGAGATAGGCAATGGTGACGACCGCCATCAGGATGATCGACAGCGCCGAGGCGAGCGGAAAGTCGCCGCGCCGGCCGATCTGCATCATGACGAGTTGCGGCATCAAAAGCTCGTTGTTGCCGCCGAGGATCTGCGGCGTGATGTAGTCGCCGATGCACAGCACAAAGGTGAGGAAGGCGCCGACCATGATACCGGGGAGCGTCAGCGGCAGAACGACATGCAGGAAAGTCCGAACCGGCCCGGCGCCGAGGTCGGCGGCGGCCTTGCGGTAGCTGGGGCTGAGCTGCTTCAGATTGGCGAAGATCGTCAGCGTCAACAGCATGACGAAGAAATGCACGAAGCCGGTGACGGTGGCCAGCCGAGTATTGGCGAGCTGCAGCGGTTCGCTGGACAGGCCGGAGCCTGTCAGTGCGCGGTTGACGACGCCGTTTTGCGCCAGCACCAGCAGCCACGAATAGGAGCGCACGACATAGGAGGTCCAGAACGGCAGCACCGCCAGCATCAGCGCCAGCCGCTGCCAGCGCTCCGGCACCTGTTCGGCCAGGATCCAGGCAAAAGGATAGGCGAGCAGCACCGAGATCACGGTGACGATTGCTGTGACCTGCAGCGAGTTCACCATTGCCTGCCAGTAGGAAGGATTGGCAAAGAACTGGCTGTAGTTGGACAGCGTGAAGCCGCCGCCTTCATGCGCCGTCAGGCTGGATACCGCCATGGCGACGAAGGGCAGCACGAAGAACAGCAACGTCCAGCCGAGCGCCGGCGTGACCAGCGCCCAGGGCAGGGCACGCCCGCTGTTGGCGGCGTTCACGACCGGCAGCCGGTCATTGCGCCTGCAGCATTTCGGTCCAGACGTCCTGCATCTTCTTGTCGAGATCGGCGTTCGGCGCCGGATAGGACTGGGCGCGGGCGAGGAATTCCGGCTGCTCGTCGAAGCGCAGGATCTTCTTCTGCTCGTCGCTCAACGCCGCCTTGCTGTTTGCCGGCATGCCCCAATAGCAGGACGAGGTGGCGAGCCGCGCCTGGCCTTCGGGGCTCATAATGTACTGGATGAATTTAAGCGCCAGCTCCTTGTTCTTGGAATCCTTGAACATTGCCAGCGACTGCGACCACAGCACGGCCCCTTCTTTCGGTATCGAGAAGTCGAGGGCAGGGTTTTCCTTGGCCAGTCCCGCCGTCACCCATTCGCCGCCGCCGACCAGAATGTCGACCTCGCCGGTCGCCAGCGCCGTCTGGCTGGCGGTCACTTCGCCGACCAGCTTGGCGTTGGCCTTCATTTTGAGCAGCTCTTCCTTGATGGCGGGAAGGTCGGCTTCGGTCAGGTCGGCGGTCTTTTTGCCGATCGCCAGTGCGGCCATGCCGATGACCGGCAGGTAATAATCGTAGATGGCGATCTTGCCCTTGTATTTATCGCCGGTCAGCGCGGCAAGCGACTGCATGTCGGCCGGATCGACCTTGGTCTTGTTGTAGCCGATCGTGTTGTAGCCGAACTTTTCGGTGATGCCGTAGCGCTTGCCGTCGACGACGGTGGAACTGTCCATCTTCACCTGCGGAAACAGGTCGGCCAGCGGCAGCTTGTCTTCCGGCAGTGGCTCGAACAGGCCTTTTTCGACGCCGCGTGGCACGTCGATGCTGTCGATCACCATCACGTCCCAATCGCCGGGCTGTGATTGATCGACGATCGCCAGGCCGGCGCCGGTGCCTTCGAACTCCTTGACATTGACCTTGACGCCGTTGGCCTCCTCGAACGGCTGCAGCAGCGCCGGATCGGCGTGATCGCACCAGATCAGTGCGTTGAGATCCTGCGCCTGAGCGAGGCTGCCCGCCGCCAGCAGCAGTGCTGCCGCGGCACAGGCGCCTTGGAGATGGCTCTTTAGAACGGAAAGAGGATTCCTGACGGTTGGATTGGGGGTCTTTGGATTGACGGACATCGAGTGTTCTCCCTTGCCTTTTTGGCTTGTAGGAAAAAATTGAACCAATTCTAAAATTGAGTCAATTCTGTTTTTGTGGCAAACAGCCGATATGAGCGGATTGCGGGCAAGGCAGAAGGCGGATCGGCACCGCCGCATCATCGAGGCAGCGGCGGCGCTTTTCCGCGATGCCGGTTATGAAGGCGCCAAGATCGAGACCATCGCGGCGCAGGCCGAAGTCTCGGTCGGCACCATTTACAATTACTACCAGAACAAGGGCGACATCCTCGGCGCCATCGTCTCGATGGAGGTCAACGAGGTGCTGAATGCCGGGCGCGGCGTCGTCGCCAACCCGCCGGCAAATGTCGGCGACGCGCTGGATACGCTGCTCGGCATCTATATCGAGCATTCGCTGCATTATCTCAGCAAGGAGATGTGGCGACAGGCGATGGCGATCTCGACGCAACTGCCCGACAGCCCGTTCGGCCAGGCCTATACCGGGCTGGACCGCGCCCTGACAGAGCAGATCCGCGCGCTGATCGTCCGCCTGCAGGCGCTCGGCCTGGTGCGCCGCGACATCGACGGGCCGGCACTCGGCGAACTCATCTTCAACAACATGAACATGATGTTCATCGAATTCGTGAAGCGCGAAGGGGCGAGGATTGCCGAGTTGCGGGCGGCGATACGACGGCAGAACCGGATTTTGGTTGCGGCGATCGGAGTGTAAGAAGATCAAGGGCCCGCAGCCGGAGGATCGCCTACCGGTTGATCAGCCATAGAATGGCCGAGAGCACGATGCTGACCAGTATCCCCGTGGTGATAGGGACATAAAGCCTGAAGTTCTCACGCTCGATCACGATATCGCCGGGCAGCCTGCCAAGGCCGGTCCGAGCCAACCAAGGCCACAGCAGGGCTAAGGCAACTATGCTGAGACCAACGACGATCAGAGTTCGCGACATGGCAGCATCCTGCCGGAAATAGCATCGTGCCAGAAATATAGTGTTGCAAGCAGCGCTTCCTTTCGATGTTGCCTCTTGAGTTGAGGTTGAAATCTGATACAACCTAAAAGGGTATCAAGGGAGGGATTGGATGCAGATTTCCATCTGGCATTGGGCTATGGTGCTGCTGCTGATCGGCGTGCCTGTTTTCTTTGCCGTTCGGTCAGCCGCAAAGCCATTACAGGATACTTCGGCTCTCGTAGGTTTCGGAGGCTGGCTTATGCTGCTGGCGATCCTTCAGGCTTTCTCCCCGCTACGCACGCTCGTCTCATTGGGCTCATCGAGTGAAGGCTACCGACAGCTCATGACGCTCCCGAATGGCACCTTGGCGGTCTACGGAGAGATTGCCCTCTTGCTGGCGTTTGTGGTGTTCCAGGTGGTTGTGCTCTTTGCGATGCTGCTGCGGAGTTACCGCTTCAAGCAGCTATTCCTGTATCAGTGGTTTGCAATACCAATCGTGTTTATTCTGGACGCGGTATGGATCTCAGCGGTTATGAGCGCTCCCGTGAGCTTGGTGCTTGCATGGGATGCGCTGGTAATGCCCGCAGTTTCTTTTGTACTGACCGGGATCTGGGTCGCCTACGTCTACAAGTCGGTCAGGGTGAGAAACACGTTCGACAGGGCCGCCATATCCGGTCAGGTCGCGAGTGCTTCATAGAGCTTGCCGCGAGTCCTGCGTATGGCTGCCGACAAAAATGCCGGGCGCCCAATATGGACCCGGATCATCCGGCTACTAGGCCTGCTCGAGCGAGGATTTCAGGAGCCGGCATGACATGCCCGTGCGGCTTGCAGTAGACGGGGTCGATCGCGTGATAGCCAAGCAGATGGCCGAGTGGCGCCAGGAACCCCAGCGCCACTCGCTGAATCGCAGGTGGCGGGTGCGTGAAGACGATCACGTCGGCAAATTCTCTGGCGATGACTGCTGCCTGAAGCGGCGAAGGTCTACCTTTTCTGTCCACCTTGCCGGCATTGGCCAGGCCGAAGAGCATGCCGATCAGCAGCTCGAAACGGTTCGGTCGACATTGTCCGCACCTGGCGCCCGGTCGACTTCGACCAGGACATGCGCTTCTTCGGTTTTGCTGCTGTTCCACCAATCATGTGCGACGCCTGCTTCGACCATGGCGGATTGGCCAGGCCCCAGGGACAAACTTTTCCCGGCGATGCAAGCGTCGAGACGGCCACGGAGGATGGTAAACCGTCCCGTCAGGTTCGGGTGGAAGTGCTCGCCCACCACTGCGGCTCCCGGCCGGGCGGTCAGATGAGCGATGCCAGGTCCCTGGCCGCGGTCTTCGGTGCCACGCAGGATGACCGCATATTCGCCGGTCACCTTGTTCTCGTAGACATCTCCACAGCGTGACATGGATCGGCTCCGGAGTTTCAGAGCACCACTGCTCGGCAACTCTATCGTCAAAGGCTTGGTCGTTCAACGACGCTCCAACGGGCGATTGCGGAAACACCAGTTGCCGGCTCTTCGTCAACGCGGGCGATCAGCGCTCTACCGAACATGCTTAGGCGGCCGCGCACGCGGAAACGGCACGACCGTCAGTGGCGCCTTGCGGAATTCCGCGATGGCTATTTCTTCAATCAGCGCGTCGAGGGCCTCGTTGACGCGTCGGCTCGTTTCATCCGCGCCGCAGAGGCGGTTTTGTGCGCACTCCAAAAGCTCGCGCGCCGCGGCGAAATCACTTCGCATGACAACACCCTTTGGTTTTTGGCCCGCCGCACCGACATTGTCGGCGCGCTTAATTGAGCGAGTGCTAATATACACAGGAGCAATTTAATCGAATGGTACGAGATGGCCGAGGCCGGGAGAGAGGGCCGAAATGACGGCTCTGCAACCGCGAAGTCACGCCCGGGCTCAGCGTCTCTAGATATGAGATGCTAACTCGTTGTCTGGCGACAGATTTTGCCAGCAATTTCACGGAAGTTTCTGGTGACCCGACGAGGACGGTCCCGACACGTACGCCCCTAATACGATCTTGGGCGGCTTATATATTCTCTGGCGGCGGCAATCTGGCGCCGGTGCTCGCGGAGGAAGGCTGCGCCGAAACAAATGGCGAAGGCCAGTACTGAAAGGCTTGTCGTTGCTCTTGATGTTGGATCGGGATCGGGACTTAGCAGGAAACGGAAACCGAACGCGAAGGCGAAGACGATAAATCCGCCAAATATGCCGTTGATGAAGGGGGCGGTCGTGCGTTTCTGCTCCAACGAAGACTCCTAGGTTTTCCGCTAGGGAACTATGGTTTCCGCTAGGGAATATATGCGTTGAAGCTGATGTGCTACCGATCCTGACGGCCCCGGCCTGTGGATATCGGGGATGAGCAGATATCAAGCGCCCCGGAGGTCTCAAGAAGCCCGTACTGGTGCCCCCGGACGGAATCGAACCGCCGACCTTCGGTTTACAAAACCGCTGCTCTACCAGCTGAGCTACAAGGGCACGGCGCTCCGGTTACCATATCTGCCGCGCCAGTAAAGACAAAACTCCGTTTTCGGCTGCCGCGAACGCGCCGGTTCTGCCGCCAGGGCGTCCTGAAAACGGCCAATTCGCTTCCTATATTGATCGAAGATGCAATCGCATCAGCGAGGCAGTCGCATGATCAGGTTTGTCATCATTCTCCCGCTCGTCGTCGTGGCCTGGGTTCTCCTGGTGAAGCTCATCAAGGACCTGAAGCGCGCCAATATCGACTGGACCGGCGTCACCACCATCATCGGTTTCATCGCGCTCGCCTTCTGGCTGCGGCATATCACCGGCATGGGATGAGGCCTGCCGACTGTTTCGGTGAACTGTCGACGGCGCGACCGTTCGTGTTCGCGCATCAGACCGCGCGATTTCTCCCGCCGAGAAAAAATCCAAAAAGACCTTCGAACCTTTTTCCTTGTTGCGACGACTGATGGTCAAGAGGCGGTTGGATCGCCTCCCACAACAAGGAGATCGTCATGTTCAAGCGCACCATCGTTGCCGGCCTCGTCGCCACCACTGTCGCCGCCGCCATGCTGGTCGGCACCGTTCAGCCGTCGGCCGCCCATCACAAGCACAAGCACCTCGGCATCGGCATTGCCGCAGGTGTCGGCGGCTTCCTGCTCGGCAGCGCGCTGGCCCAGCCGCGCACTGTCTATATCGAGGAAGGCGGCGGCTCGTGGCACGTCCGGCGCTGCCTCAATCGCTACCAGAGCTACGACCCGTACTCGGACACCTATGTCGGCTACGACGGCTATCGCCATCGCTGCTGGCTTTGAGGGCCACGATGCCAGCTTGGGAGGAGGTGACCGTTTCATGCAACCGGAAGAAGGGCGCCCCACTGGCCCTTTTTCTGTTGTTCGGCGATAGGCTTCTTGTCGAAATCGACTGACTATCAGTGTCGGCGCTGCCCCTCATCTGCCTGCCAGCATCTTCTCCCCGTATAGTGACGGGGAGAAGGGACGCTCTCGGCGATGATTTTGCCAGTCTCCAGCGCTGCAAGAGGGCGCCAAGGTCTCGGTCAGCTTCTTTCTCCCCGTCACTATACGGGGAGAAATGCCCGGCAGGGCAATGAGGGGCAGCGCCAGCTTCAGTCTCCAAGCAATTGAGCTATCATTTTGTCTCTGATTTCACCAGGAACCCGGCAGTATACAGCGATTTCCCAACAGCCTAATCTGCACCGATACCGAAACAGGGAGAGGGCGCTTGGGCGAGCACGATCCGAACGAAGAGCCGATCGAGACGGTTTTCCGCAACGGCACAATCACCACAGTCGGCATCCTGCTGGCGTTCTCGCTGGGCTTCATCACGCATTGGGCCGCCAACCCGATACCATGGGAAATCTATCACCTGGCCGCCGTCGTGCCGATTTTGATCGGCATTGCCCTGCAGATACGAGCGCTGCGGTTGCTGCTCGACATAACGTCTCTACAACGGCGCGTTTATGAACGCGCCAATCGTATCTTCATTGCCGGCCTCATCTTCACCGCCTGCGGAGTTGGGCTGGCGATGCTGCTTGATTTCTACGACCTATCGACCAAGAGCGCGGTGCCCGGGGCCTAGCTCTGGCCATCCTGGCAGATGTCGCACCATTCCGCGCTGGTCAGCGCTGCTATGCGCTCGGCTCGCTGCCAAGGCCGGGAGGGGTCGGCAGTCCGCCGATCATCCTCGTCACCTCCGCCGCCGCATCGTGCACCAGCGGCCCGATCTCGGCCAGCCGTTCCGGCGTGACCCGTACTGTCGGCCCGGAGACCGAAACGCCGCCGATCGGCTCGCCGAATTCATTGAAGATGGCGGCGGCAACGCAGCGCATGCCCGGATGCCGCTCCTCGTCGTCAACCGACCAGCCGCGCAGCTTGATCGTCACCAGGTCGCGGGCGAGAGCCGAGATATCGGACAGCGTGTTTTCGGTGAAGCGCTCCAGCCCGGCCCGGCGCAGGATGGTGGCGACGCGCTCCGGCTCGAGATACGCCAGCACCGCCTTGCCGATGCCCGATGCATGGAAAGAGCTGCGCGTGCCCGGCCGGAAAAAGGCGCGGATCGCCTGGTGCGTCTCGACCTGACTGACGAAGACGACGCAATCGTCCTCGGCGACGCCGAGATTGGCGGTCTCGCCGGTCTTCTCCATCAATTCCTGCATGACGATGCGGGCGCGGTCGACCAGCTTGCGGCGGCGCAGGAACGCCGCCCCCATGCGATAGGTCTCGACGCCGATCGACCACAGTTGGTCAGGGCCGTCGAACTCGACCATGCCGTGGTTTTCCAGCGTCGTCAGCATGCGGTAGGCGGTGGATGCCGGCAGACCGGAACTGGCGGCGATCTCGCTCAGCGACAGGCCACTGCCATCGGCGACGATTGCCAGGATCCGCAGCGCCCGGTCCAGCGACTGCACCGAGGCGGCCTCGGCCGGCCCGTTGAAGGCGCGCGGCCGGCCGCGCTGGCGTTTTTCGGTGGTTTCCATCGGGCCATTCTTCGCTCTGTTCGCCCAACAAGCAATGAAAAAGTTTTTCACCGATTTGCGAAGCGAATTCGTGGAAAACAGAAAGACCAATCAATTCAACCAACAAGAGCTGTTTTCTAGAAATGGAAAAATATTCTGAAAAAATTGAAAAATCATTGGTGCGCTGGCATCATCGGCTATCAACAATTCCGTGGAGGCTGACATGGCCAGGATGCGCGCAGTCGACGCAGCGGTTCTCGTTCTCGAAAAGGAAGGCATCTCCTGTGCCTTCGGCGTGCCGGGTGCTGCGATCAACCCGCTCTATTCGGCACTGAAGGCGAGGGGCAGTATCCGCCACATCCTTGCGCGTCACGTCGAGGCGGCCTCGCATATGGCCGAAGGGTTTACCCGCGCCAGATCGGGCAATATCGGTCTGTGCATCGGCACCTCGGGTCCTGCCGGCACCGACATGATCACCGGCCTCTATTCGGCCGCTGCCGATTCAATTCCCATCCTCTGCATCACCGGGCAGGCGCCGCGCGCGCGTCTCAACAAGGAGGATTTTCAGGCCGTCGACATTGCGGCGATCGCTGCACCCGTCGCCAAATGGGCGGTCACCGTCATGGAACCCTATCTCGTGCCGATGGCGCTGCAGAAAGCGTTCCATCTGATGCGCTCGTCGCGGCCGGGGCCGGTGCTGATCGATTTGCCTGTCGATGTGCAACTGACCGAGATCGAGTTCGACATCGATGCCTACGAGCCGCTGGTGCCGTTCAAGCCGGCAATGTCGCGCGCCCAGGCCGAGAAGGCGTTGACGATGCTGAATGCGGCGGAAAAGCCTGTCATCGTCGCCGGCGGCGGCATCATCAACGCCGATGCGTCCGATCTGCTGATCGAGTTCGCCGAGGTCGCCGGCGTGCCTGTCATTCCGACGCTGATGGGCTGGGGCGCGATCCCCGACGACCACCGCCTGATGGCCGGCATGTGCGGGCTGCAGACCTCGCACCGCTATGGCAATGCCACGATGCTCGAAGCCGATTTCGTTTTCGGCATCGGCAACCGCTGGGCCAACCGCCACACCGGTTCGGTCGACGTCTACACCAAGGGCAAGAAATTCATCCACGTCGATATCGAGCCGACGCAGATCGGCCGGGTCTTCGCACCAGACCTTGGCGTCGTCTCGGACGCCGGTGCGGCGCTGAAAATGCTGCTCGACGTCGCAACCGAATGGAGGACGGCCGGGAAATTGCGCGACTGGTCGGGCTGGGCCGGCGAATGCCGGCAGCGCAAGAAGACGATGAAACGCAAGACGCATTTCGACCAGGTGCCGCTGAAGCCGCAGCGCGTCTACGAGGAGATGAACAAGGCGTTCGGCCGCGACACCACCTATGTCACCACGATCGGCCTGTCCCAGATCGCCGGGGCGCAATTCCTGCACGTCTACAAGCCACGCAACTGGATCAATTGCGGCCAGGCCGGCCCGCTCGGCTGGACATTGCCGGCAGCCCTCGGCGTTCGGGCCGCTGATCCGGACCGCACAATTGTGGCATTGTCCGGCGACTATGATTTCCAGTTCATGATCGAGGAACTGGCGGCCGGCGCACAGCACAAATTGCCCTACATCCATGTCGTCGTGAACAATGCCTATCTCGGCCTGATCCGCCAGGCGCAGCGCGGCTTTTCGATGGATTTCGAAGTCAGCCTCGCCTTCGAGAACGTCAATCGACAGGGCGATCCAGAGGCGGGCTACGGCGTCGACCACGTCGCCGTTGCCGAGGCGATGGGCTGCAAGGCCGTCAGGGTGCGCCGGCCGGAGGAATTCGCCGGTGCCTTCGAAGAGGCAAAGCGCCTGATGGACGAGCACCAGGTTCCGGTGGTGCTCGAATTCATCCTCGAGCGCGTCACCAACGTTTCGATGGGTACCGAAATCGACAAGGTCACCGAATTCGAGGAGCTTGCCGAACGCCATGAAGATGCCCCCACGGCGATCGTCATGCTCGATTAAGCCGCACATGAGGAACTACTGCCATGCCACGGTTCTCAGCCAATCTTTCGATGCTCTTTGGCGAGCATGACTTCCTCGACCGCTTCGATGCCGCCGCCCGCGCCGGCTTCAAGGGCGTCGAGTATATCGGCCCCTATGACCATGCGCCGGATGTCGTCGCGGCCAGGTTGAAGAAGAACGGGCTGACGCAGGTCCTGTTCAACCTGCCTGCCGGCGACTGGGCCAAGGGCGAGCGCGGCATCGCGATCCTGCCCGACCGCGTGCCGGAGTTCCGGCAGGGCATTGCCAAGGTCGTCACCTATGCCCATGCGCTCGGCTGCGAGCAGGTCAACTGCCTCGCCGGTATCGCGCCGCAAGGCGTCGATCGCTCCGCGCTGGAAGACGTCTTCGCCGAAAATCTGGCTTTCGCGGCCGAAAAGCTGGAGCAGGCCGGCATCAGGCTGCTGATCGAGCCGATCAACACCCGCGACATTCCGGGTTTTTTCCTGAATTACTCGGATCAGGCCCTGGCGCTGATCGACCGCGTCGGCTCGAAGAACCTGTTCCTGCAATACGATATCTATCACATGCAGATCATGGAGGGGGATCTCGCCCGTACCATCGAGGCACACCTCAACCGCATCGCGCATATCCAGCTTGCGGATAATCCCGGCCGTCATGAGCCGGGGACGGGCGAGATCAATTTTCCCTTCCTGTACAACCACATCGACCGCATCGGCTATTCCGGCTGGATCGGGGCGGAGTACAAGCCGAAGGCTGGAACAGAAGCCGGGCTTGGCTGGTTTCGGGACGCGGCCGGGAAGGGCAGCGCGGCGGCGTAGACGCTACGCATCGCACGTCGCGTTCCTGCGCGCCCCCCTCTGGCCTGCCCTCTTTGCCAAAACTTGGCATCTCCCCCACAAGGAGGGAGATTGGATGTCACCGCCGCTTTCGCCAATTTTCGAGGTCGGGAAAGTTTAAGGGCCGGCGCGGCAACTGCCGATCTCCCCACTCGTGGGGGAGATGGCCGGCAGGCCAGAGGGGGGCCCGCAGGAAAGCCCCCTTAACAAGAAACGGAGAAAAACATGGACACAATCGGCTTCATCGGTCTCGGCATCATGGGCGCGCCGATGGCGGGGCATTTGCTAGACGCCGGTTATCAGGTCGTCGCCAGCGACCACCGCTCGAAACCGCCGGCCGACCTCGTCGCCAAGGGCCTGAAGGCCGTCACCGGCCATGATGCCGTCGCGCGTGCCGCCGACATCGTCATCACCATGGTTCCGGATACGCCGCAGGTCGCCGACGTGCTGTTCGGTGAGAACGGCGTCGCGTCAGGCCTCACTAAAGGCAAGCTGGTCATCGACATGAGCTCGATCTCGCCGATCGAGACCAAGGCCTTTGCAAAAAAGATCAACGATCTCGGCTGCGACTACCTCGACGCGCCGGTGTCGGGCGGCGAGGTCGGGGCCAAAGCGGCATCGCTGACGATCATGGTCGGCGGCGAAAAAAATGCCTACGAACGCGTCAGGCCTATCTTCGAGAAGTTGGGCAAGAACATCACTTTGGTCGGGCCTAACGGCGTCGGCCAGACCACCAAGGTCGCCAATCAGATCGTCGTCGCGCTGACTATCGAGGCCGTCGCCGAAGCGCTTGTCTTTGCTTCAAAAGCCGGCGCCGACCCGGCCAAGGTCCGGCAGGCGCTGATGGGCGGGCTCGCAAACTCGCGCATCCTGGAAGTGCATGGCGAGCGCATGATCAAGCGCACTTTCGCGCCCGGCTTCCGCATCGAACTCCACCAGAAGGATCTCAATCTGGCGCTGGAAGGCGCGAAGGCGCTTGGGGTAGCACTACCCAACACTTCAACGACGCAGCAATTGTTCAACTCGTGCGCGGCGAATGGCGGGTCAAAGGAGGATCATTCGGCGCTGGTTCGGGCGCTGGAGCGGATGGCGGGATGTGAAGTGGGTCAAAAGTGAATAGTGAATGGTGAATGGTGAATGGTGAATAGGTAGTCAGTTGCAGATAGGTGAGTAGTTGGTAGTGAATTGGTCACGACTTACGGACAGTCTCACCATTCACCATTCACCATTCACTCTTTCAAAAATTTCCTCGCCGCATAAAGCGCCACCGCCGCGGCATTCGACACGTTGAGCGAGCGGATGGCGCCCGGCATGTCGAGGCGGGCGAGCGTCGTCACCGTTTCGCGCGTTTTCTGGCGCAGGCCTTTGCCCTCGGCGCCAAGTACCAACGCGATCTTTTCTCCGGCAAAGCTCGTTTCGAGCTCGGCCGGCCCGTCCGAATCCAGGCCGATCGTCTGGAATCCGGCCTCGTGCAGCTGCCCCAGCGCGTCGGCGAGGTTCTTCACCTCGATCTGATCGATATGCTCGAGCGCGCCGGAGGCCGATTTCGCCAGCACGCCGGATTCCTGCGGGCTGTGGCGCGCCGTGGTGATCAGTGCACCGGCGCCGAAAGCCACGGCCGAGCGCAGGATCGCACCGACATTGTGCGGATCGGTGATCTGGTCGAGCACCAGCACCAGACTGGTGTCGCCGAGCGCATCGAGGCGTTTCGGTTTCAGCGGCTCGGCCTCGATCAGCACGCCCTGGTGCACGGCATCCGAGCCGGTGACCTTGTCGATGTCCCTGGGTTCGACCAGTTCCGCCTTGAAGGGCAAAGCGCCAAGGTCGGCGATTGCCAGCCGCTCGGCAGCGTTGCGCGTCACCAGCATCTTCTTGATTTTTCGGCGCGGATTGTCGAGTGCGGCCCGCACCGTGTGCAGCCCGTAAAGCCGCACCAGCCCGTCCGCGGCGTTCTCGCCGGCCGGCACCGGCTGGCGCGGCCTGAACGCCGGCGCGCCGCCGCTCTTCTCGTCGCGATGCGCGCGCCGCAGCTTGGCGTAGTGGGTGTCTTTCGGGGTCTTCGATTTGTTATCGTTGCTCATGGCCGGCTTCTATAGCCGTGTCGTCCGGCCATGGATACAGCTGCATAAGCTGCTTGTCGGGCGAGGTGCGAAATTCAGCGCTTTTTGCCGGACTGTTGCGGTTGACAGTTTTGGGCGCTGCCGCCATAAGGCGCTTCGCGGAAGGGCTGCTCAGGCAGCCGCGACGCGTCGATGCCTCGTTGCATGGCTCCGGCGGCAGACTGGAGAGGTGCCCGAGTGGTTAAAGGGGACGGACTGTAAATCCGTTGGCTATGCCTACGTTGGTTCAAATCCAACCCTCTCCACCACTGCCGGCCCGGAAGCCCTGAAACGCAGAGCGAGCGTCGGAGCGGATCCGATGCTTGACTGAAAGGCGCGGGTATAGCTCAGTGGTAGAGCAGCAGCCTTCCAAGCTGAATATGCGGGTTCGATTCCCGCTACCCGCTCCAGATTTCCCGCAGCCGCGGCGCACCTCGCGCACGATGCCGAAGGCAGCCCCAAGCGAAGCGCTTTGCCGATAGTTCAAAGTATTCGTTGCGCGTCCAGACGGACGCGCATCTTAATCTGTGTTATCGTTGTCCCGAACCGCAGGCGGCGTTGGGCGACAGGCGTCAGCTCGCGAATTTGCTGAATATGGACGCGAGCTGGTTCTGCTGCGGCACTTGCCCGTTCGGCGTCAACTGGTCGACAAGCCCTGGCAAGGCTGCGGATAGCTGCTTGAGCAGGTCCTGCTGGTTCAGGCCCGTCCTTTGCGCGATCTCCTGGATGATTTGTGGCCCGAGAGCACTGCCCAGATCGCTGGGGTTGATCGGCTGGTTCTGACCGGTACCGACCCACGAATTGGCAACGTTGCCGTGGCCGGCGTCCTTCAGTTTGTCGAGCAGGCCGCCCAGACCGCCGAGCAGGCCGCCATCGGCGGATGTGGTTGTATCGGGCGGGATGGGGGCAGGGCTTTGCGCTGCCTCCGTCTGGGCGGAACTTCCACCGCTCAGCATTTTTCCCACCAAAAGTGCGCCGAGCGCGATCATCAGCGGCTTGGCGACGTTGCCGCCGGGAACGGCATTGTCAAACAGTCCCATTGTGGATCTCCATGTCAAATTGCCCGTCCGTCTCCGACAATGACGCATTCATGGCGAATTTCAAGCCGGTTTGAGCTTTCCGTAATCATGATTTTCAAGTTGGCTTGAGCTTTGCTTAATAATGTGGAAGTAATCGAGCGCGGGGAACGGAGAGGAAAAATGTCAATATTAAGCTGGATTATTCTCGGCGTCATCGCCGGCTTCATAGGCAGCAAGATCGTCAATAAAAGCGGGCAAGGCCTTGTGCTCGATATCGTGCTTGGGATCGTCGGCGCCATCGTCGGCGGGCTCATCTTTAGCGCCTTTGGAGCGTCGGGCGTTACCGGGCTCAACATCTATAGCCTGATAGTCGCCGTGGTCGGTGCGGTGGTGGTCCTGTGGGCCTATCACCAGTTCAGCGGCAAGAGGGCTCTGTAGAAGCCGCTCGGCAATTGCGTCGGCATTCGGGTGAATGCCGACCGCCTATCTGATCCTTTTGAGGATTTCGCGGATCAGCGTGTTGTGGCCGGCTTCCAGCCCTCTCACCATGATCGGCCATAATTCCTCGAGCAATCGCTGCCATACCGCATCGCGCCCAATCCTCACCGGTAGATTTGGCATCGCGCCCATTGCCACCGTCACGTCGCGGCGCAGCCGCTCGCCACAGGCGCTTGCGCCGCTGATCGTCGGATCGAAGGGCAGCCGGGTGAAATCCCATTTTCCGCGCTGCTCGATGCCGAGATTACTCTCGACTTCGGCATGCGACAGCACCGTTTTGGGCGTGACCTTGATGCGGTAGTATTTGCAGAGTTCGGCGACGACGGCGGCCATCGCGTCCCACTGCGCCCTGGTCATCGGATAGCGGCCGGCATCGAAACGGCCTTTGCTCCGCCCCGGCCATGCAGCAGAGCGAAACCCCGATCGAGCCGCCGTTGCAGTTGAGCGTGTGCGCGGCATATCCCGGTTTTACCCGGCCTGAATTGAGCGCGATCGAAGGCCGGCCCCTGACCAGGCGGCCATTCCCCTCGACCAGTATGTGATACGCATCCCTGTCGGTATCGCCGGCCGAATGCGAGCCGGCCGTCCAGTGGCAAATGACGCGCTTCATCGCAACATTGGGCAACCAGTCGGGCGGCAATGCCACAGAAATCCCCCGCGACATAGGTTCAGTGACGGAGCACAGTATAGTTTCCTTGGCGGCGGACGCGAAAACGAAACGATAATTTGGTTGAGCGTTTTCTAACGGTCAGCTATTCGCCGGCATCTCCGGCGGCCGCGTGTTCTCTGTATTGCGGCAGATCGTCGGTGATCATGAACCACTTCGCCTTGGAGCCGACGAAGATGTGCTGCGTCGGGCGGATGGTCGGCTCGTCGACGAGGCTTCCCATGGCGACATGCACGAAGGCACCGTCGCGGACCACCGAATAGAGCAACGAGCCGCAAGTGTTGCAGTGCGCGTCATGGCCGGTGTCGTCGCCGAAGATCATGAGATTGTCCTCGCCCTTGGTCAGGCTCAGCCTGTCGCGCTCGATGCCGGCGAATGGCTTGAAGGCCGAGCCGGTGGTGCGCCGGCAGTTCGAGCAGTGGCAGTTCGCGGCATAGACGAACGCGTCCGCCACAGCGTACTGAACGGCGCCGCACAGGCACTTTCCGATAAGCCTGCGGTTGCGTGAATTCTGGTTGTCATCCGGGCTTGCCACGCGCTCCTCCTATTGTGCAGGCCGATTTCAGTTTCAAGCGACGACGGTCAACCGGCGCTTGCGCTCGTCGAGCGAGACGATGGTCAACCCGCTGGCCACCACCAACAGGATGCCGCAGATGGCCAGCGCATTCGGGAGCTGCCGGAAAACCACCAGGCCTGAAATCACCGCCCAGACGGTAAAGCAATAGTAGAACGGCGCTACCACGCTGGTCGGCCCGACGCGATAGGCCATGAAGATGAAGAAGTGGCCGAAGATCAGGAACAGTCCGGCGCCGCCCATCAGCAGCAGGTGACGGATTTCAGGCACCACCCACTGCTCGGAAACCAGATGCGCAACGCCGGCGCCCGCGAGCACGACAATCACCGCGGAAATAGCTACGACCATTCCCGGCACGTCGGCGGCGACCTTGCGTCCGGCCAGATCGCGCGCCGCGGACAGGGCGGCATTGCCTAGCGCCAGCAGGGCGTAGACCGAAATCCCCTGCATCGTCGGTTGTGCCACCATCACTGCGCCGATAAAGCCGAGCCCGATCAGCGCCAGGCGCAGCCCACCGATCCGTTCGCCAAACAGCATCGAGGAGCCGACCAGCATCAGCAAGGGCGTGATCTGCCCGAGCGCGGTCGAATCGGCGATCTGCATGTTGGCGAGCGCCACCACGTAGCAAAGGATCGCACCCAGTTCGAGCATGTTCCTGCGCAAAACCTTGGCGTCGAGGATCAGCGGGATCTGCTTGCCATAGCCCAGCATGAACAGCAGCGGAATGCCCCACAATGTTGCCGCAGCGCCGCGCAGGAACAGCACCTCATAGGGCGGCAGTCCCGCGGTTGCTAGCTTCATCATCGTGTCGTTGACGATGTAGGACCCGGTCGAAACGACCATGAACAGCGGGCCTCGTATGGCAGTCGGGATGAAATGCATCGGCCCACGAAATCAGACCGGCGCCAGGGCGGCAATGGGCCAGATCCGGCTGTAAATCCGTCAAAGCCGTCAGCCGCAGCCGCAATCATTCCATTTGCCCTTGTTCGTTCCTATATCCGCGCCACATTCTCCGAAACCGGATCACGCGTTCGGGCCGGGCGAGCGCGCTCGGCGACAAGGCACTTGTGTTTTTCGGCCTTAGTCGCTAATCGCCCCGCATTCGACTGAACTGAAGGTCCAGGCCGTCCCCAGGCCGTCCAAGGAAAGAGACTATGGCAAAAGGTAAATTCGAGCGCACTAAGCCTCATGTGAACATTGGCACGATCGGTCACGTCGACCATGGCAAGACGTCGCTGACGGCGGCGATCACCAAGTATTTTGGCGAATACAAGCGCTACGACCAGATCGATG